>NZ_JBBGZC010000003.1:0-370328 GCF_037479395.1 Comamonas sp. MYb21
GGGGGGGGGGGGGGGGGGGGGGGGGGGGGGGGGGGGGGGGGGGGGGGGGGGGGGGGGGGGGGGGGGGGGCGGGGGGGCGGGGGGGGGGGGGGGGGGGGGGGGGCCGGGGGGGGGCCGCGGGGGGGGCCCGCCCCCCCCCCCCCGGCCGCCCCCTCTAGCGACCCCACGCCCACGCCCATCCGGCTGGCCCAACCGGTCGCTGCGGCGCCCCAGGCCCCGGCCTCCGCCCCCGTCGCTGCAGCACCTGCAGCCCTCGCCGCCCCGGCCAACGCCTGGCCCGCCGGCCGCCTGCCGGCCGAGGTCGAAGCAGCCCTGCAGCGGGGCAAGGTCGCGCCGGATGCGGTCTCGGTGGTGGTGATGGATGTCAGCGGCGCGCAGCGCCCCCTCCTCGATGTACACAGCGATGTGGGCCGCAACCCCGCCTCGGTGATGAAGCTGGTGACCACCTATGCGGCGCTCGAGATTCTGGGCCCCGCCTACACCTGGGACACCCGCATTGCCACCGACGGCCAGGTCGCCCAGGGCGCCCTCAATGGCAATCTTTATGTGCAGGGCTCGGGCGACCCCAAGCTGGTGATGGAGCGCCTCTGGCTGCTGCAGCGCCGCCTGCTGGGCCAGGGCATCCAGGTCGTCGTTGGCGATGTGGTGCTGGACCGCTCGGCCTTCTCGCTGCCGCCCATCGACCCCGCACGCTTTGACAACGAGCCCTACCGGCCCTACAACGCCGTGCCCGATGCGCTGCTGCTGAACTACAAGTCGCTGACGATGCGCTTTATCCCCGATGCCGCCGCTGGCGTGGCGCGCATCGCCTACGAGCCGGCCATCGCCCATCTGCGCCTGCCCAGCACCGTGCCGCTGCTCAAGACCAAGGGCAATGCCTGCGGCGACTGGCGCGGCGCGCTCAAGGCGCAGATGGCCGATGCCACGCAGATCCAGTTCCTGGGTGGCTACCCGGCCGCCTGCGGTGAGAACAGCTGGGCGGTGGCGCCGGCGGCCCCCGACCGCTTTGCGCCCCGCGTGTTTGAAGGCATGTGGCGCGAGCTGGGCGGCAAGGTGACCGGCCAGGTGCGCATGGGCACCACGCCTGACGGCGTGCAGCCGCTGATGAGCTTCAGCTCGCCCACCCTGGGCGAGGTGGTGCGCGATATCAACAAGTACAGCAACAACGTGATGACCCAGCAGGTGTTTCTGACCCTGGGCAAGGAGCGCGCCGGCGTCGGCACCTTTGAAGGCGGCCGCCAGGCGGTGGCGCAGTGGTGGAGCGAGCGCGTGCCCGGCATGGCGCAGCCCACCATCGACAACGGTGCCGGCCTCTCGCGCGATGCCCGCATCACCGCCGGGTCGCTGGCCAAGATGCTCTCGGTCGCCTGGAACTCCAACGTCATGCCCGAGCTGATGGCCTCGATGCCCATCGTCGGCGTGGACGGCACGCTGAAAAACAGCAAAAGCGCCCACACCGGTGGCGCCCACCTGAAGACCGGCACCCTGCGCGACGCCTCGGCCATTGCCGGCTATGTCAACGGCCGCGACGGGCGCCGCTGGGTGGTCGTGGCCATGGCCAACAGCGACAACGCCCCCCAGGCGCGCCCCGCCTGGGATGCGCTGATCGACTGGGTGGCAGCCCAGTAACACTGGGGGCGCAGGCGGGTCGGGAAAAACCTGCCTGCCACCAAGGTTGGGATGCGGCGGTATCGGTGTACATTGCGCGTTGGAGCATGGTCACAAGCCATAAGGAGCCCTGCATGAGTCTGCCTTCGAAGACCTCGCTGTTTGCTGCTGCCAAGCGTTGGGATGCCGCCTTGGTGGCCCAGCTGCTGGCGCAGGCGCCGCAGTGGGCCCAGGCGGTGGATGGCAAGGGACGCACCGCCTTGCAGGTGGCCTGTGGTGTAGCAGCGCAAAACGCCCAGTCAGCCGACACCAACGGCCTGGAGACCGTGGCCACCTTGCTGGCCGCCGGTGCCGTGCTGGAGGCCGAAGCCCCGATGGGCGAATGCAATGGCGACTTTTGCGCCACGGCGCTGTGGTTTGCCGTTGCCCGGGGCGAAAACCTGCCGCTGGTCGAACTGCTGCTTTCGCACGGCGCCAATGCCAGCTACTCGCTGTGGGCTGCCGTGTGGCGCGATGACGAGGCCATGTGCCGCGCGCTGCTGCAGGCCCAGCCCCTCCTTAACCTGCGCGAGGACGGCGAAACCCCTGTTTTCTATGCCGCACGCCTCGGTCGCCTCAAGACCCTGGAGCTGCTGCTCGACGCCGGCGCCGACGTCTCGGTAGCTGACTTCAAAGGCCGCGACGCGGTCGACATCGCGCTCTCCCGGCGCCTGCCCCAGGGGCTGATCTACCGGATGCAGCAGCTGCGCCAGCCTCGGCTGGCCTGATTGCTTTGCTCTGACATGGGCCGCCCGTTTGCGCGGCCTCTGTCTTCAGCGCGCTGAACGCCAGCCTTGCTGGAGCCGTTTGTTGCCACAGCCCTCACGACGGCGGCCAGCACAGACTTCTCATATCCATATTTGAAATTCTTCGTGGTGCAAAGCCAGCCCGAAAGCTCCAATGGAGGCTTCGTTGCTGCTGCCGCCATGTGATGGCGCAGTCTTTACCTCCAGAAAGACCTCCCATGTTTCAGAGTTTCAAGCGTGTGCTGATCTCCGCTGCCATTGCTGTGGCCGTGCTGCCGGCTGTGGCGGCAGACAAGCTCAAGATCGCTGTTGTGCCCGGTGCCTATGCCGATTCCATCAATGCGGCCGCGCAGGATGCCAAGGCCCAGGGGATCGATGTGGAGGTGATCGAGTTCACCGACTGGACCACACCCAATGTCGCGGTCAGCAACGGCGATATCGATATCAACTACTTCCAGCACCAGCCTTTCCTCGACAACGCGGTCAAGAAGAACGGCTATGCGCTGGCCAGCGCGGGCACCGGCATTCTGGCCAATGTGGGCCTGTATTCGCTCAAGCACAAGAACGTGGCCGATGTGCCCAACAACGGCAAGGTGGGCATTGCCAGTGACCCGGTCAACCAGGGCCGGGGCCTGTTGCTGCTGCAAAAGGTGGGGCTGATCACGCTCAAGCCGGGCGTGGGCTACCTGGGCTCCATCAATGACATTGCGAGCAACCCCAAGTCGCTGCGCTTTGTCGAGGTCGAAGGGCCGCAGCTGGTGCGCATCACCGGCGATGTGGATATTGCCCAGGGCTACCCGCACTTCATCGTTGCGGCCAAGGCCTTTGATCCATCGAGTGGCCTGGCGTACTCGGGCATCGAGGACCAGCAGTTTGCGATCCAGTTCGTGGTCAAGAAGGACCGGGTCAACGACCCGGTGGTGCAGAAGTTCATCCGCATCTACCAGAACTCCGAGGCTGTGCGCACGGTCAGCAAGAAGTCTTTCAGCAACGACGACCGGCTCTACACGCTGGCCTGGCTGAAGAAGTAAGCGCAGCGCGCTACCTACCCCTTATTAAGCAAGAAAAGCAAGCGAGAAGAATATGACGAACAAGATCAACAGACGCGTGGTGGCGGCCATTGCTGCGGCGGCCATGCTGGGAGGGTGGCAACTGGCGCAGGCAGCGGACAAGATCCGCATCGCCTCCACGCCGGGGGCCACGGCCGATGCCATCAAGGCGGTGGTGGCCGATGCCAAGAGCCAGGGGCTGGATGTGGAGCTGGTCGAGTTCACCGACTGGACGGTGCCCAACGAGGCCGTCAACAACGGCGATGTGGACCTGAACTTTTTCCAGCACCAGGCCTTTTTGAACAACGTCATCAAGGAGCGCGGCTACCAGCTCAAGTTTGTGGGCTTGGGGCTGCTGCAGAACATCGGTATCTACTCCGAGCGCCATCAATCGCTGGCCGATGTGCCGGCCAAGGCCAAGGTGGCGATTGCCAATGACCCGGTCAACCAGGGCCGGGGCCTGGCACTGCTGCAAAAGGCCGGGCTGATCCGCCTGCGCACCGGTGATGCACCCGGCGCCACGGTGGCCGATATCACCGACAACCCCAAACAGCTGCGCTTTTATGAAGTCGAAGGCCCGCAGCTGATCCGCTCGCTGCCCGATGTGGACCTGGCCGTGCTCTGGCCGAGCTACTTTGTCAGCGCCGGCAAGAAGGAGCAGGCCAGCAAGGCCCTGGCCTATTCGGGCATTGCCGACCGTTTCTATGCGATGGGCTTTGTCTCGCAGGCCAGCCGCGCCGACGACCCCAAGCTGCGCAAATTTGTCCAAGTGTTCCAGAACTCTGCGGCAGTCAAGCAGGCGATCAGCCAGCAGTTCAACAACGACCCCAAGCTCTACACCTTGCCCTGGTAAGGGCAGGACACCAGGAGAAGCACATGGCCCTTTCCGCCGTATCCAACGTATTGCGCAGGCAGTTCCGCGCCGAGGCCGAGCCGGCCGCAGAGGGCCGTGCTGCGCGCGCCAGCGCAGCGGTACCAACCGCCGCAAGCGGCCAGGCGCCGGTAGCCGCCGCCCCCTTGGGCACCGTGGTGTTCCGCGATCTGGGCAAGGTCTACCGCTCATCGGCGGGTGAGGTGCCTGCGCTGCAGAACATCACCTTGGACATTGCTGCGGGCAGCATCTTCGGCATCATCGGGCGCAGCGGCGCGGGCAAGTCCAGCCTGCTGCGCACCATCAACCGGCTGGAAGCGCCCAGCAGCGGCCAGGTGCTGGTCGATGGTGTCGATATTGGCACCTTGGATGAAGCGGGCCTCGTGCAACTGCGCCGCCGCGTCGGCATGATCTTCCAGCACTTCAACCTGCTGTCGGCCAAGACGGTGTTTGAGAACGTGGCCCTGCCGCTGAAAGTGGCCGGTGTGCCTGCCGCGCAGATCCAGCAGCGCGTGACCGAGCTGCTCGACCTGGTGGGCCTGCAGGACAAACACAAGACCTACCCCAGCCGCCTCTCCGGCGGGCAAAAGCAGCGCGTGGGCATTGCCCGGGCGCTGGCCACCCGGCCCGAGATTCTGCTCTGCGACGAGGCCACCTCGGCGCTGGACCCGGAAACCACGCAGGCCATTCTGGCGCTGCTGCGCGACATCAATCGCCGCCTGGGCATCACGGTGATCCTGATCACCCATGAGATGAGCGTGATCCACGAGATTGCCGACCAGGTGCTGGTGCTGGAGAAGGGCGAGATTGCCGAGCTGGGCGACGTCTGGCAGGTGTTTGGTAACCCGCGCCATGCTGCCACCCAGGCCTTGTTGGCACCGCTGCGCCATGGCGTGCCCGATGACCTGCAGCAGCGCCTGCAGCCGCAGGCCCCCGCAGCCGGCCGCTTTGAGCAGGTGCTGCAGCTGGGCTACAGCGGCCATGACGGGCTGGAGCCAGACTTTCCCCGCATTGCCGAGGCACTGGGCGCCAAGGTGCGCCTGTTGCACGGCGGTGTGGACCGCATCCAGGGCCATGCCCAGGGCCAGCTCATCATCGCCATCGATGGTGCTGCCGCCCGCAACGACTGGGCCGCGCTGACGCAAGGCCCCTCCACCATCGCACATGAAATCAGGGTACTGGGCTATGTTGTTTGAACTGAGTATTTCCATCGACCGCTACTGGAAGGCGCTGGCCGACACCTTCATCATGGTGTCCACCTCGGCCGGTATCGCGCTGCTGGCGGGCATCCCGCTGGCCGTGCTGCTGATCGTGACGGCCCCGGGCGGTTTTCTGGAGTCGCCCCGCACCAACCGCGCCGTCGGCAGCGTCGTCAACGGCTTCCGGGCCACGCCCTTCATCGTGCTGCTGGTGGCCTTGATTCCGTTCACGCGCCTGGTGACCGGCACGACGATTGGCGTCTGGGCGGCGATTGTGCCGTTGGCCATCAGCGCCACGCCTTTCTTTGCGCGCATTGCCGAGGTCAGCCTGCGTGAGGTCGATCCCGGCCTCATTGAGGCGGCGCAGGCGATTGGCTGCAAGAAGTGGGACATCGTGCGCCATGTCTACCTGCCAGAAGCCTTGCCCGGCATCATCGGCGGCTTCACCATCACCTTGGTGGCGCTGATCAGCTCGTCGGCCATGGCCGGCGCGGTGGGGGCCGGCGGCCTGGGCGACCTGGCGATCCGCTACGGCTACCAGCGTTTTGATACGCAGGTGATGCTGATCGTGATCGCGGTGCTGATTGCGCTGGTCACCATTGTGCAGACCGCCGGCGACCGCGTGGCGCACTGGCTGCGCAGCCGCTGACCGTCCGCGTTATTGCGGCCCACCACGCAGAGCCGTGGTCTGCAGGCCAGGGCGCGTCTCTGGCCTGTCTCTCTCCGAACCCCTTTCAGAAAGCACCGAATGACTTCAGCGGTTGCCCAGGGCGCAGCGTTGCCCGCCGATTCCCCCTCCCGCCTGCCTTTGCCGCCCAGCCAGCCCGCGCAGATCCGCAGCGAGGCCGAGGCCTTGCAAGTGGCCGCTGCGCTGGCCGAGAGCTTTCGCGGTGGCGCGGCCCGGCGCGACAGCGAACGCCTGTTGCCCTGGGACGAGATCGAGCGCTATACCGCCAGCGGCCTGGGCGGCATCACCGTGCCGCGCAGCCATGGCGGCCTGCAGGCCAGCTGGCACACCGTCGTGCAGGTGTTTGCGACCATCAGCGCGGCCGATGCCTCGCTGGGCCAGATTCCGCAGAACCACTTTGCGCTGGTGCAGAACCTGCGTGATACCGCCAGCCCCGTGCAACAACGCCGCTGGTTTGCCGATGTGCTGGGCGGCCACCGGCTGGGCAATGCCGGGCCCGAGCGCAAGGGCCGCGCCGCCCAGCTGAGCGATGCCACCGCCAGCCTGCGCCGGGCGGCCGATGGCCGGCTGCTGGTCAACGGCACGCGCTACTACTCCACCGGATCGCTGTTTGCCCACTGGGTGCCTTTCCGCGCCGAGGACGAGGCGCAGCGCCCTGTGCAGGTCTGGGTGCGGCGCACGGCGCCGGGCCTGCAGATCATTGACAACTGGAACGCCTTTGGCCAGAAGACCACCGCCAGCGGTGGTGTGGTGCTCAAGGACGTCGAGGTCGAGCCGCGCGATGTGATTGCGCTGCATGACATGAAGGAGCGCCCGACTCTCTCCGGCCCGGTATCGCAGATTCTGCAGGCCGCCATCGACATGGGCATTGCCCAGGGCGCGTTTGACGAGGCGCGCCAGTTTGTGCGCGACAAGACCCGCGCCTGGGTGCACTCGGGTGTCGAGCATGCCTGGCAGGACCCCTACATCATCCAGGAGTTTGGCCAGCTGCAGGTGGAGCTGGATGCCGCACGCGAGGTGCTGCTCGATGCCGCGCAGCAGCTCGATGCATTTGCTGCGCAACCCGTCACTGACGAGAGCAGCGCGCAGGCATCGGTTGCGGTCGCCCGCGCCAAGATCTTGACCACCGAGGCGGCGCTCAGCGCCAGCGAGCGCCTGCTGGAGCTGGGCGGTACCTCATCGGCCCGCGCCGGCTACAACCTGGACCGCTTTTGGCGCAATGCCCGCGTGCACACCTTGCACGACCCGGTGCGCTGGAAATACCACCTGCTGGGCAACTACCTGCTCAATGGCCGCGCCCCGCGCCGCCACCAGTGGAACTGAGCCGCCGCAACGCACAACGATTTTGATGCGCAGGCCGGCAGCCCGCTGCCGCCCCGCCGCCGAGCAAGCACCATGACTACCTCTCCTCCTGTGATCGCCGCCGCCAGCCCGGTAGCACCCGCCCCCGCACCACGCCAGCGCCCGCCCGTGTTTGTCAGCGAGCAGGCCGCCCTGCAACAGGCCCAGCAGCTGGCCGATGCCTGGGCCGGCGATGCGGTGCTGCGCGACCGCGAGCGCCGCCTGCCCTGGGCTGAAATCGAGGCCTACAGCGACAGCGGCCTCTGGGCCATCACCGTGCCGCGCGCCTATGGCGGCCTGCAGGCCAGCGCCTGGACGGTGGCGCAGCTGATCGCGACCGTCGCGGCGGCCGATGGCTCGCTGGGCCATATTCCGCAAAACCATTTCTATGCGCTGGAGGTGCTGCGCGTGGGCGGCAGCGCGGCGCAGCAGCGCTTTTTCTACGAACGGGTGCAGGCGGGCGAGCGCTTTGGCAATGCACTGTCCGAGATCGGCCACCGCGACTACCGCCGCCGTTCGCGGCTGGAGCGGGGCGACGCGGGCTGGGTGCTCAATGGCCGCAAGTTCTACTGCACCGGCGCCATCTTTGCCCACTGGATTCCGGTGCAGACCATGCAGGTGATCGATGCGGCCCAGGATCCCGTCAGCGTGATGGTGTTTGTGCCGCGCACGGCGCCGGGCGTGACGGTGATCGACGACTGGGATGGCATGGGCCAGCGGGTTACCGGCAGCGGCTCGGTGCTGCTGGAGAACGTCGCCATCGACGAGGCCTGGATCGTGCCTTTTCAATCGAGCTTTGACAGCCCCAGCACCATTGGGCCGTTTGCGCAGATCATCCACGCCGCCATCGACCTGGGCATTGGCGAAGGCGCGCTGCGCGCCACCTTGCCCTTTGTGCGCAGCCAGTCGCGCGCCTGGGTGGATGCCGGCGTGGCGCAGGCGAGCGACGACCCCTTGACCCTGCAGGCGCTGGGCAATGTGGAGCTCCGCCTGTTTGCCGCGCGTGCGCTGCTGCGGCGCGCGGGCAGCCTGGTCGATGCCGCGCAGCAGGAGCCCACGGCGCACACGGTGGCTGCCGCCTCGGTGGCCGTGGCGCAGGCACGTGCGCTGGCGCATACGGCCGGCCTGCTGGCGGCCAACAAGCTGTTGGAGCTGGGCGGCACATCAGCCACCTTTGCCGAGCATGGCTTTGACAGCTACTGGCGCAATGTGCGCACCCATACCTTGCATGACCCCGTGCGCTGGAAATACCATGCCATCGGCAACTATGCGCTGAGCGGCGTGCTGCCCCCGCGCCACGGAGCACTGTGATGGCCAGCACCGCCGCCAGCGCGCGGGCGCCCATCATCCTCAATGCCTTCAACATGGCCAGCGTTGGCCATATCAACCATGGGCTGTGGACGCATCCGCGCGACCAATCGAGCCACTACCACCGCCTGGACTACTGGACCCGCCTGGCCAAGGAGCTCGAGCGCGGCCTGTTTGACGGCCTCTTTATCGCCGACATCATTGGCGCCTATGACACCTACCAGCAGTCCGTTGATGTGACCCTGCGCGAGTCGGTGCAGTTGCCGATCAATGACCCGACCTTGGTGGTGCCAGCGATGGCGGCGGTGACCGAGCACCTGGGCTTTGGCGTAACGGTCAACCTCAGCTATGAGCAGCCCTATCTGCTGGCGCGGCGCTTTTCTACCTTGGACCACCTGACCCAGGGGCGCATTGGCTGGAACATCGTCACTGGTTACCTCGACTCAGCCGCGCGCGCCATGGGCCAGCGCCAGCAGCTGGCGCACGATGCGCGCTATGACCGTGCCGATGAGTTCATGGACGTGCTCTACCAGCTGTGGGAAGGCAGCTGGAGCGACAGCGCCGTGCGGCGCGACCGCGCGCGCCGCATCTATGCCGACCCGCAGCAGGTGCGCCGCGTGCAGCACAGCGGCCCGCATTTTCAGGTGGATGGTTATCACCTGAGCGAGCCCTCGCCACAGCGCACGCCGGTGCTGCTGCAGGCGGGCAGCTCGGGCCGGGGCCTGCAGTTTGCCGCGCGCCATGCCGAGTGTGTGTTCATGGCCATCCAGGACAAGGCCGCCACCGCCGCGCTGGTGCGCCAGTTGCGGGCCGAGGCCGTGCGCGCCGGCCGCCAGCCCGGCGACATCAAGGTGCTGGTGGGCATGACCCCGGTGGTGGGCGCCACCACGCGCCAGGCCCAAGAGAAGTACGAAGAGTACTGCCGCTATGCCAGCCCCGAGGCCGCGCTGGCGCATTTGTCTGCCACGGCCGGCATTGATTTCTCCACCTACCAGCGCGACACGCCGCTGCTGCAGCAGCACCGCAGCAATGGCATCGAGAACTCGATCAAGCGCCTGGCCAATGGCCGCGAGGACTACCGCCTGGGCGACCTGCTCGATGAGCTGGCCTTGGGCGGGCGCTACGCCACCGTCGTCGGCGATGCCCAGCAGATTGCCGACGAGATGCAGTCCTGGGTCGAGGAGGCCGGTGTCGATGGCTTCAACCTCGCCCGCACTGTCGTGCCCGAATGCTTTGGCGACTTTATCGACCTGGTCGTCCCCGAGCTGCAGTCGCGGGGCCTACACAAGAGCGCCTATGCGCCCGGCAGCATGCGCCACAAGCTGTTTGGTCAGGGCGACCGCCTGCCGGCCCACCACCATGCGCAGCAGTTTCGCCAGCAGCCCTCCGTCGGTGGCGCCAGCGTTGCTGCTTCTCCATCCCTCTCCACGCCCCGCGCCCAGGCCTTGGCCTGAGTGCCATCCAGGAACTCCCATGTCCCAGAAACTTTCTTCTCCGCTGCCAGGCCAACGCCGGCGTTTTCTGTCCTCGTCGCTGGCGGCCGGCGCCGCGCTGGCCACCGGGGCCTGGCGCAGCACGGCGCAGGCCGCAGTGCCGGTGACGACCAAGGTGCTGAAAGTGGGGGTCACCTCGGGCCCGCATGAGCAGGTGTTCGAGGCTGTCAAGAAGGTGGCCGAGCGTGACTATGGTCTCAAGATCGAGATCGTGTCCTTCAGCGACTATGTGATGCCCAATGCCGCACTGGATGCAGGTGACCTGGATGCCAACAGCTTCCAGCACGGCCCCTTCCTGCAGGCGGCGATCCGTGCGCGCGGCTACAAGCTGGTGGGCTTTGGTCGCACCTGGGTGGGCCCGATTGCGCTGTTCTCCAAGCGCTACAAGCGGCTCGAAGACGTGCCGGTGGGCGCGCAGATTGCGCTGCCCAATGACCCGGCCAATGGCGGGCGCGTGCTGCTGCTGTTGGAGAAGGGCGGCCTCATCAAGCTCAAGCCCGGCATTGACCCGATCAAGGGCGTGTTTGCCTCGACCCAGGACATCACCGACAACCCGCGCAAGCTGCGCTTTGTCGAGCTGGAGTCACCGATGCTGGTGCGCGCGATGGACGATGTGGAGCTGGCCGCGATCAATGCCGACTATGCCTACAAGGCAGGGCTCAACCCCACGAAGGATTCGCTGCTGGTCGAGGGCGGGGACAGCCCCTATGTCTGCCTGATTGCGGTGCAGGAGAAAAACCGCAACGCCCCCTGGGTGCCGCAGCTGGTGGCTGCCTACCGCACCGACGAGGTGCGCAGCTATATCCAGCAGGCCTTCAATGGCGTGGTCATCCCTTCGTGGTGATCGGCGGCGCTACCCCTGGCATTCACTGATTGCGCTCACCCGCACTGGTTATGACTGACAAAAAAATCATGCATGTCAACGCGTTCAACATGAACTGCGTCGGACATATCCACCACGGCCTGTGGACGCATCCGCGCGACCAGTCCACCCAGTACCACACGCTCAAGTACTGGACCGATATCGCCAAGCTGCTGGAGCGCGGCCTGTTCGACGGCATCTTTATCGCCGACGTGGTGGGCTACTACGACGTCTACCAACGCGGCGTGGACCTGACCCTGCGCGAGGCGATCCAGCTGCCGGTGAACAACCCCTGGCTGCTGGTGTCGGCGATGGCGGCGGTGACCGAGCACCTGGGCTTTGGCCTGACCGCCACGGTCAACGCGCACCAGCCCTACACCTTTGCCCGCGATGTGACCACCCTGGACCAGCTGAGCAATGGTCGCATCGGCTGGAACATCGTCACCGGCTATGTGGACAGCGGCGTGCGCGGCCTGGGCCAGGACGGCCTGGCCGACCATGACAGCCGCTACGACCGCGCCGATGACTTTCTGGCGCTGGCCTACAAGTTCTGGGAAGGCAGCTGGGAAGACGGCGCCGTGATCGCTGACAAGGCGCGCCGTATCCACACGCTGCCGGGCAAGGTGCATCCCGTTGTGCATGACGGCCCGTTCTACCGCGCCAATGCGATCCACATGAGCGCACCATCGCCGCAGCGCACGCCGGTGCTGTTCCAGGCCGGCACCTCGCAGCGCGGGCTGCAGTTTGCCGGCCAGCATGGCGAGGGCATCTTTATCGGTGCGCGCACGCCGGAGGCGGCCAGGGATGCCTCGCGCAAGCTGCGTGCCGCCGCCGTGGCCGCTGGGCGCAGGCCCGATGACATCAAGATCTATGTAGGCGCTGCCGTGGTGGTGGCGCCCACCCAGGCCGAGGCCGAGGAGAAATACGCCGACTACCTGGCCTATGCCAGTGCCGAAGGCGGCCTGGCGCACTTCGCCGCCAGCACCGGCGTGGACTTTGCGCAGTACGACCTGGACGAGCCCATCGTCTACGGCCAGGGCAATGCCATCCAGTCGGCTGTGCAGGCCGCCCAGCAGCAGGGCCTGACCACGCGGCGCAAGCTGCTCGAACAGTTCAGCCTGGGCAGCCGCTACAACACCATCGTCGGCGACCCGCAGCAGGTGGCCGATGCGCTGGAGCGCTGGATCGATGTCGGTGAGATCGATGGCTTCAATCTCACCCGCATCGTCGTGCCCGAGACCTGGGAGGACTTTGCCAGCCTGGCCGTGCCCGAGCTGCAAAACCGCGGCCGCTACCGCACGCGCTACGAAGAAGGCAGCCTGCGCCACAAGCTGTTTGGCCGTGGCGATGGACTACCCGCCAACCACCCCGGCGCGCAGCAGCGCCGATAAGAGCCGCTAACACAACCCTTGATACGTCGTTGCCAAGCCTTGTCGTACGCCTGTACTGCCTGCGGCTTGACGCCTAGTCGGGGACGCCTAGTCTCAACCGCAAACCTTCGGTTTGCTGGGTCGTGTTACCGGCTCTAAGCACCGAGATTTTTTTGAAAGCAGCCATGAAGTTTTTCCCCGCTTTGACAGCCCTGTTGCTGTCGCTTGCCACCCTGGGCGCCGCCCAGGCCCAGCCACTGCGCGTGGGCGTCACACCCGGGTCGCTCGCCGATTCGGCCCAGATTGCAGCGCGCGAGGCCAAGGCCCAGGGGCTGGATGTGCAGATCGTCGAGTTCACCGACTGGACCCTGCCCAATACCGCGCTGGTCAACCGCGATCTGGACCTGAACTACTACCAGCACCAGGCCTTTCTCGACACCTTCAACCGCGAAAACCGCCAGGACCTGCGCGCCGTGGCCGTGGGCTCGCGCGGCAATATCGGCATCTTCTCCAAGCGCTACAAAAGCCTGGCGAGCCTGCCCACCGGCGCCAGCGTGGCGCTGGCCAATGACACCTCGAACCAGGCGCGTGCCATTGCCACCTTGCGCGATGCGGGCCTGGTCACCCTGCGCGCCAATGCGCCGCAGCTGGCCCAGATCGACGACATCGCCAGCAACCCCAAGAAGCTCAAGTTCATCGAAGTGGCCGGGCCCCAGCTGGCGCGGGCGCTCGATGATGCAGACATCACCGTGGTGAGCCTGGGTGGCCTGCTGCAGGCGGGCCAGCTCGAGACCGCCCGCCAGGGCCTGTACTACAGCGTCGGCACGGATGCCTTCTGGGCCATCCACTTTGTCACCCGGGCTGACAACGTCAAGGATGCGCGGGTGCGCCAGTTCATCGATATCTACCAGCAATCCCAGGCGGTGCGCCAGCAGATCCATGCCTCGTACGCCAATGAAAGCCGCTTCTACAGCCTGCCCTGGCTGAAGTGAACCAGCCAGCCACCCACCCAAGGAAAGACGATGACGATGTTTGCGCTGAAAAAATACCTGCTGGCGCTGGGCGCCGGCGCTGTGGCGGTGGTCAGTGCCGCTACTGCCGTGGCTGCTCCGTTGAAAATCGGGGTTACGCCCGGCTCGCTGGCCGACTCGGTCCAGGTCGCCGCCAAGGAGGCGCGCCAGGCCGGGCTCGATGTGCAGGTGATCGAGTTCACCGACTGGACCACGCCCAATACCGCACTGGATGCCGGCGATATCGATATCAACTACTTCCAGCACCAGGCCTTTTTGGACAATGCGATCCGCGACCGGGGCTACAAGATTGAGAGCGTGGGTGTGGGCCTGCTGCCCAATATTGGCCTGTATTCGAAAAAGTATGCGGCGTTGGCCGATATCCCGGCTGGCTCCTCGGTCGGGGTGGCCAATGACCCGGTCAACCAGGCCCGGGGCCTGTTGCTGCTGCAGACGGCCGGGCTTATCAGCCTGCGCCCCGGCATGGGCGCCAAGGCCAGCGTCAACGATATCGTCGGCAACCCGCGCAAGCTCAAGCTGCTGGAGGTGGAGGGCCCGCAGCTGGTGCGGGCGCTTGACGATGTGGCCCTTGCCCAGGGCTACCCGGCCCACCTGGTCAATGCCGGCCAGCGCGAGCTGGCCAGCCGTGCGCTGTTGTACTCCACCGTCGATGACCTGTACTACGCGATCCGCTTTGTGGCCCGCAGCGACCGCAAGCAGGACCCGCGCATTGCGCAGTTTGTGCAGCTCTACCAGGCGTCGCCCGCGGTCGCCAAGCAGATCAGTGCCTCGTTCGCCGATGACGCCAAGCTCTATTCGCTGCCCTGGAAGAACGCCGCGAAGGCCGCGCCATGACCGAGGCCACGCTGACACGCCCCGTGCCCGAAGTTGCTGACGCAAAGGCCCCGCGCCTGGCTGATCTGCAGCAGCGCTTTGCCCCGGTGTTTGCGCGCATTGCCGAAGGTGCTGCCGAGCGCGAGCACAGCCGCACTCTCGCCCATGCACCGCTGCAATGGCTGCGCGAGAGCGGCTTTACCGCCCTGCGCCTGCCCCAAAGCCTGGGCGGCAGTGGCGCATCGCTGGAGCAGCTGGTGGCCTTGCTGATCGATCTGGCCGAGGCCGATCCCAACCTGACCCAGATCCTGCGGCCGCATTTTCTGTTTGTGGACCGCGTGCTCTACCAGGGCACACCTGAGGCGCAGCGCCACTGGCTGCCCTTGGTGGCCCAGGGCGCCACCTTTGGCAATGCCACCACCGAGGTGGGCGAGGGCACCGTCGGCAGCCTGCAGACCACCTTGGTGCCTGACGGGGCAGTGCCTGGCCAGTGGCGGCTCCATGGCCAGAAGTTCTACAGCACCGGCAGCCTCTATGCCGACTGGATCAGCGTACTGGCGCGCGCGGTGGTGCCGGGCCAGCCCGACCAGACGGTGCATGCGCTGGTGGCCGGGGATGCGGCCGGTGTGGAGCGGCTCGATGACTGGCGCGGCTTTGGCCAGCGGTTGACCGGATCGGGCACCACGGTGCTGCGCGATGTGCCGGTGCCCGCGCATGCGGTGCTGCAGTTCCGCGCGGGCGAGCCTTCGCCCATCGTGGCATTCGCGCAGCTCTTCCACCTGGCGAGCCTGGCGGGCATTGCCCGCGCGCTGAGCCGCGACACGCTGGCCTATGTGCAGGCGCGCCGCCGCGTCTTCAGCCATGGTGCAGCGGCCTTGCCCAAGGACGACCCGCTGGTGCAGCAGATTGTGGGCCAGCTGGCCAGCACCGCCTATATGAGCGAGCTGGTGGTGCGCGATGTGGCCCAGGCGCTGGGCCCGATCCTGCGCAGTGCCGAGGCGGGCCAGCAGCGTGCCGACAAGGCCCAGCTCGACGCGCTGGAGCTGCGTGCCGCCCAGGCCCAGGTGGCGGTGGTGGATGCGGTGCTGCAGGCGGCCACGCGCATGTTCGATGTGGGCGGGTCGAGCGCGCTGGCCGAGGACCTGCGGCTGGATCGCCATTGGCGCAATGCCCGCACCCTGGCCTCGCACAACCCGGTCATCTACAAGGCCAAGTCGGTGGGCGACATGCTGCTCAACGGCGCCGAGCCGGTCTACTTCTGGCAGGTGGGGCTCGCAGCAAAAAACGCATAAGAACATGAGATTTCATTCCTTGGCCTGCGGCGGCGCAGTGGTTGTAATGGTTGTCTTGACGCTGGAGGCAGCGACCCGGATAGGCCGGGCCCTGGCCCCTTGCGTGTGAACGACTGGAATGAACATGAGCCGCATCTTGAAAACCGTCATCGTCAATGGCAGCCTGGGCAAGCCTTCGCGCACCCGCAGCCTGCTCGACAGCTTGCACCTGCAACTGGGCCAGGCCCTGGGCCAGTCGGCCCAGGCGGTGCGCCTGGATGTGCGCCATATCGACCTGGTTGATCTGGTGGCCGACATTGGCCCGCTGCTGTACAAGGATGCGCTGTCCGCCGCCGCCCGTGATGCGCTGGAAGCGATCGAGACGGCGGATTTCCTGATCGTCGGCTCGCCCGTGTTCCGGGGCAGCCTGCCGGGCCTCCTCAAGCACCTGTTTGACCTGGTGGACCAGCATGCGCTGCAGGGCACGCCCGTGCTGCTGGCTGCCACCGGCGGCAGCCCGCGCCACTCGCTGGTGCTGGACCACCAGCTGCGCCCGCTGTTCGGCTTTTTCTCGGCATTGACCTTGCCGATCGGCGTCTATGCAACGCCGGAAGACATCCAGAACGGTGTGGTGGTCAGCGAAGCGCTGCACAAGCATATCGCGCTGGCCGTGGACCTGGCGGTGCCGGTGCTGAGCGCGCTGGCGCACAGCCAGCGCAGCAGCCAGCCGGCCCTGCACGCGCTGGAGCGCCAGGCCGCCTGAGCGCGTTCAGGCTTCTTTTCAAACGCCACCCGCCTGCATACGCTGCCGGCGGGCTGGCGCAGCGTGCCTTGCGGCGTCTGCTGCACGCCCCTTGCCTTGCAGCCACCCTGACCCTTTGCCATGGCCTTTACCTCATCCCCACCGGAGCTGTTCTGGTTCCTGCCTACCTCCGGCGATACCCGCTACCTGGGCGCCTCGGACTTTGGCCGCCAGCCCACGCCCGAGTACCTGCGCAGCATTGCCACCACCAGCGAGAACCTGGGCTATGACGGGCTGCTGATTCCGACCGGCAGCTCCTGCCTGGACCCCTGGGTGGTCGCATCCAGCCTGGTCGCGGTCACCCAGCGCATCAAGCTGCTGGTGGCGCTGCGCACCTCGCTGGGCATGCCGGTGCCCAGCGCGCGCCAGGCCGCGACCTTGGACCAGGCGCTGGCCGGGCGCCTGCTGCTCAATGTGGTGCCCGGGGGCGACGCCACCGAGCTGGAGGCCGATGGCGTGTTTCTGGCCCATGACGAGCGCTATGCCTATGCCGATGAGTTTCTGAGCATTTGGCGGCGCCTGCTGGCCGGCGAGACGGTGGACCACGAGGGCAAGTACTTCAAGGTCAAGCAGGGCAAGAACTTTTTCGAGCCAGTGCAAAAACCCTATCCGCCTTTGTACTTTGGCGGCTCCTCCGACGCCGCCCATGACCTGGCAGCCAAGCATGTCGATGCCTACCTGACCTGGGGCGAGCCGCCGCAGGCCGTGGCGCGTAAGTTTGCCGATATCCGGGCGCGCGCCGCTGCGGCCGGCCGCCAACTGCGCCTGGGCGTGCGCCTGCATGTGATCGTGCGCGAGACCAACGAAGAGGCCTGGGCCGATGCCGATCGCCTGATCAGCAAGCTGACCGACGAAGACATTGCGAAAGCGCAGCAGAACTATGCGCGCATGGACTCGGTCGGCCAGGCGCGCATGGCGGCCTTGCATGGTGGCAACCGCCAGAAGCTGGAGGTGGCACCCAACCTCTGGGCCGGTGTCGGCCTGGTGCGCGGCGGTGCCGGTACCGCGCTGGTGGGCGATGCCGCCACCGTGGCCGAGCGCCTGCGCGAGTACATGGACATTGGCGCCGATACCTTTGTGCTGTCGGGCTATCCGCACCTGGAGGAGTCGATCCGCTTTGCCGAATTGGTGTTTCCGCTGCTGGGCAAGAAGAGCGTGACCACCGCGCGCTCGCAGACCGGCGGCGCGTTTGATGTTCGTGGTGTTCAACAATGGAAGGAGTCGGCTTCATGAGCCTGCCCGTGATCGATATGCGCTGCCGGCCAGCGTTCTTGCACAACTTTTTTGGCGCAACGCCCGGCTCGCCCGAGCATGACACCGCCCGCTGGCTGAACCGGCGCGTGGGCACGCGCGGCAGCGACAAGCATTTTGAGGAATCGCTGACCCAGGAGGGCTTTTTAAAGGCGGTGCGCGATGCTGGCCTGAGCCAGGCCGTGGTCGTGGGGCGGCACACGCCTTCGCAGCACCTGCCCAACGACACCATCCACCAGATCGTGCACGGCCACAGCGAGTTGCTGGGCATTGCCGGGGTCGACCCGGTGCTGCAAGGCGAGCAGGCGGCGCTTGACGAGATCGAGCGTGCCATCAAGGTGCTGGGCCTGCGCGGCATCGACCTGGAGCCCGGCTTTGGCGACCCGGCCCGCCACCCCGATGACCCCGTGTACTGGCCCGTTTATGAGCGCGCGCGGGAGCTGGGTGTGCCGGTGTTCCTGATGAGCGGCCCGACCACACCGGACCCCAGCTTCAACGACCCAGCGCGCCTGGCCAAGGTGGCCCAGGCCTTCCCCGATCTGCCGCTGGTCGTCTACCACGGCTACTGGCCGCGCGTGCAAGAGGCCATTGGCCTGGCCTTCCGCTACGCCAATGTCTACCTGGTGCCGGACATGTATGTGTTCCAGCCCGGCCACCAGGCCTATGTGCAGGCGGCCAACCAGTTTCTGGGCGACCAGCTGCTGTTTGGCTCGTCCTACCCCTTCCGCCCCATCGGCCAGAGCATTGAGGACTTTCTGGCCTTGGGCTTTGACGAGGCCGTACTGCCCAGGCTGCTGCATGGCAATGCGGCACGCATTTTGGGGCTGTAATCAGCGCTGGAAAGCCATCGCTCTCACCGCAACCAAAGTGCCCGGCCGCCTCAGCAGCCGGGCACTTTGGCAAATGCGGCCGCCAGATGGTCGATCAGCGCCCGCACGGCCGGCAGCATGCCCCGGCGCGAGGCGAATACCGCATGCACTGCCTCCTTGCGCGGCCCCCATTCGGGCAGCACCTTGACGAGGGTGCCTTTGTCCAGCTGCTCGTGCACCATGATCATCGGCAACTGCACGACACCCAGGCCGGCCATGGCCGCGCTGCGCAGCGCTACCATGTCGGTGGTGATCAGGCGCGGCGTGTGCGGGACCTGGATGCTGGGCAGGCTGTCGTGTTCGAGCTTCCACACAAACTGCTGCTCGGGCGAGCCCAGCCACAGGCTGGGCCACTGCGACAGATCGGTGGGGCTGCGCACAATGCCCTGGCGCGCGGTCAGGATGGGGCTGGCCACCAGGTGCTGGGCATGGACCGAGAGCATGCGCACCGACAGGTCGCTGTCTTCGAGCGGCATGGTGCGCACGCGGATCGCCAGGTCAAAGCCCTCGCCAATCACATCGACCGGGCGGTTGGTGGCCTCCAGCTGGATCGTCACCTCCGGGTACATGACCATGAAGTCGGTCAGCATGCGCTCGACCAGTTCATGCAGCAAGGTGATGGGGCAGCTCAGGCGCACGACGCCCCGGGGCTGGGACTGCACCGCCTCGATGCTCAGCTGCGCGGCCTCGGCCTCGACCAGCATGGCCTTGCAGTGCTGGTAGTAGGTCTGGCCCAGCTCGGTCACCGCAAACTTGCGCGTGGAGCGCAGCAAGAGGCGCACACCCAGGCGTTCTTCGAGCAGCGCAATGCGGCGGCTGAGCTTGGACTTGGGCATGCCCAGCGCGCGCCCGGCGGGCGCAAAGCCGCCATGGTCGACGACTTGGACGAAGTAGAACAGGTCGTTGAGGTCAAATTGCTGCATGGGACGCTCGGCTGGATGGTCTTTATCGTTCAAGAAATAGAACTATCAAGGCGAATTATGCCGTCTACCGCTCGCAGTGTTTCAACCCCACAATAACGGTACAGCCTTCCAACACCTAGCTTGGAGGCCAGACAGGAATCCCCGATGAAAAACGTACTGCATGTCCAAGACGCACCCCGCCAGCACTGGGTTGGCGACGGCTTTCCTGTGCGTTCACTGTTTTCCTACCAAAGCCACGGCAAGGTGTTGAGCCCCTTTTTGCTGCTCGATTTTGCCGGCCCGGCCGAGTTTGCCCCTGCCAGCGCGCCGCGTGGCGTGGGCCAGCACCCGCACCGGGGCTTTGAGACCGTGACCATCGTCTATGACGGCGAGGTGGCGCACCGGGACTCGACCGGCCAGGGCGGCGAGATCGGCCCCGGCGATGTGCAATGGATGACGGCCGGCGCCGGCATTCTGCACGAGGAGTTCCATTCGCCTGCTTTTACCGCCAAGGGCGGCAAGCTGCGCATGCTGCAGCTCTGGGTCAACCTGCCTGCCAAGGACAAGGGCGCGCCCGCAGGCTACCAGGCCATCGTGCAATCGCAGATCCCTGCGGTGGCCTTGCCCGGTGGCGGCCAGCTGCGTGTGATTGCCGGCGATTACCAAGGCCAGCAAGGCCCCGCCAAGACCTTTACGCCGATGCAGGTCTGGGATCTGCGCCTAGTGGCCGGTGAAAAGCTGGAGCTGGAACTGCCCGAGGGCTGGAGCACGGCGCTGGCCATCGTGCAGGGCACCGTGCTGGTCAACGGCAACGATGTGGCGCGCGAGGCGCAGCTGGTGGTGATGGCCCAGGAAGGCCGCAAGCTGAGCCTGGAGGCCAATGGCGATGCGGCCCTGCTGCTGATGAGCGGCGAGCCCATCGACGAGCCCATCGTCGGCTACGGCCCCTTTGTGATGAACAGCCAGCAGGAGATCGTGCAGGCGGTCAATGACTTCAACAGCGGCAAGTTTGGCAGCATGCAGGCTTGATCGGCGGGTTTGAGCGGCCTCGGCCGCGTTGAAGCGGCCATAAAAAATGGACACCTTGGTGTCCATTTTTGCTGTGTAGTTCGCTGAAAGAGCGATGGCTTACCAGTTGGCCTTCATGCGGTCATAGACCCAGTCGCCAAAGCGGCGGTGCGCTTGGGGCGTGTAGTTCACCAGGTCGGAGAACAGGTACTGGTCGATCTTGGAGGCATCCACCAGGGTGTCGGCGGTGCACAGCGACGAGTTGATCTGGTTGACGCCAATGTTCAGACCATTGGTGGCATCTGCGGTGGTGCAGGCCGGATCGGTGTAGTTGGTGAAGCTGTAGCTGCCAGGGTTGCCGGTCATCGAGTTGAAGTAGTACTGCACGTCGGCGTACAGCACCTGGGTGCCCGACAGGCCATACAAGGCGTTCAGCAGGCCATTGTTGAAGGCGGTGGTAGCCGCTTCCAGCGTGTTCGATGGCTTGGGGTCGGCGCTGGGTTGCGCGTTGTCCAGCGTGGTGGCCCACAGGGTGCGGCCCAGGTTGGGCGTGCCCACGGTCAGCACGCGGGGGGCGCCTGCGGTGTTGAGGCGGCGCACCTGCGCAGCCATTTGCTGGCCGGCGGTGGTCATGTCGGCCAGGTACTGGTCGCGGGTCTTGGTGCCAGCGGCGTATTCGTTGTAGCCGGCAATCACGTCGCTCATGCCGCCGCTCATCAGCACAAACTGCTTGCTGCTGAAGGTCGGGTTGGCAGCGAGGTAGCTGTCGATCTGCGCGGTGATGGAGGGGGCATTGGTCACGCCGGTCGCATCGGCCTGGGACACGCGGGCATTGCCGTAGGCATAGGCGGTGCCGCCTTCCTTGGCCGCCGTGATCGTCAGGTCATAGCGGTAGGCGATTTCACGCGTCCAGTTGTTGTAGCTGCCGTTGCTGACCGAGTAGGGACGGCCATTGGGGTTTTGGCCCAGGTCGGACATTGCATCACCAAAGGTGACGATGCTGTCGGGGCGAATCGAGTCCGCCGTTGAGCTCGATCCGCAGGCCGCCAGCATGGCCACCGAGGCACCAGCCACGGCGGTCAACACGGTACGGCGCATCCAATTTGCTGCCATGTGAGTTCTCCAGTAAGTAGAGCGTAGTGTAGCGAGGCTGATCCAGGCCACCAAGGTGATGAGGTAAAGAGAGGTAAAACGCCAGGGGCTAGGCCCATCAGCCAGCCGCCGCCGCGCGCTGCAGACGGTCGCTGACACCTTCCCAGTCGGCCGTCTCCGGCGGCGTCTCGATCCAGATGAGCTTGGCACCCCAGTCGTCCAAGTCGCGCAGCAGGCCAAACAGCTCGCGGGCCGCAGCCAGCGGCGCATCGGGCATGGGTTGCAGGCGCAGATGGGGGCTGGCGCTGCGCAGCGGACTGCGGTGGTAGATGGCGATATGGCGCGCGTCGGCGCCCAGCACATCGAGCGCTGATTGCAGCTGCTTGGCATCCATCAGCCGGACCTTGGCGCTGGGCGCATAGTGCGCGAGCAAGGTGCCCGAGGCGCGCGGGGTATTGGCCGTCAGCTCCTGCATCGACAGCGGGCGGCTGCCGCAGGCGCGCTCGATGTCGTCGCGCGTGATGGCGCCGGGGCGCAGCAGCACGGGCACGCCGCGCGTGCAATCGACAATGGTCGACTCAATACCGATGTCACAGGCGCCGCCATCGAGCACCAGCAGATCGTCGCCCAGTTCCGCCGCCACATGGGCGGCCGTGGTCGGGCTGACGCGGCCAAAGCGGTTGGCGCTGGGTGCCGAGACACCCCAGACGGGCGGGCTGAGCTGCTGGCAGGCCAGCAGTACGGCTTGCGCCACCGGGTGCGAGGGGCAGCGCAGGCCCACGCTGTCCTGCCCCGCCGTCGAGGCCACGGCCGCACCGGGCAGGCGCGGCAGGATCAGGGTGAGGGGCCCGGGCCAGAACGCATCGATGAGCTGCTGGGCAAACACCGGCACGGCCTTGGCGTAGCGCTGCACGCCGGCGGCATCGGCCACATGCACGATCAGCGGGTGGTCGGCGGGCCGGCCCTTGGCGCTGAAGATCTGCGCCACGGCGGCATCGTTGTCGCTGTCGGCGGCCAGGCCGTAGACCGTCTCGGTCGGCAGGCCCACCAGTTGCCCCGCCTGCAGCGCCAGCGCCGCAGCGCGCACCGAGGCGTCGAGCTTTCCATCCAGAATCACGTGTAGTCCTCTTAGAACGCGGCAATGCCCAGGATGGCAGCGGCTTTCAGGGCCGTCTCGCGCACCTGCTCGGGCGTGGCGGCCGTGATGTTCAGGTGGCCCATCTTGCGGCCACGCTTGGCATCGACCTTGCCGTACAGGTGCAGGTGGCAGCCGGGCAGGGCCAGCACCTGGTCCCAGGCGGGGGTCTGCGCGCTGGCGCTGTCCTTGAACCACAGGTCGCCCAGCAGGTTCAGCATGATGGCGGCGCTGTGCTGGCGCGGTTGCACCAAGGGCAGGTTGGCCATGCAGCGCACCTGCAGCTCGAACTGCGACACATCCAGCGCGTTCTGGCTGTAGTGGCCGCTGTTGTGCGGGCGCGGGGCGATCTCGTTGACGACCAGCTGGCCGCCGTCGAGCACAAAGAACTCCACGCAGAGCACGCCGACATAGTCCAGGCCCTGGGCCACCGACTGGGCCGCCGCAATGGCCTGCTCGGCCTGCGCGGCAGGCAGGTTGCCGGGGTACACCTCGGTCACCGCCAGAATGCCTTCGCGGTGCAGGTTGCGCTGTACCGGCAGGTGCACGATATCGCCGTTGCGGCTGCGCGCGACGATGACCGAGCACTCATGGGCGAGTGGCAGCATCTTTTCGAGCACGCAGGCCACGTGCTGGAGCTCGTCCCAGGCCGCGTTCAGCTCTTCGCGGGTCTTGACACGGATCTGGCCCTTGCCGTCATAGCCCATGCGCGCGGTTTTCAGGATGCCGGGCAGCAGCGCGTCGTTGACGGCGGCCAGCTGCTCGGCCGTCTCGATGACGGCATAGGGCGCGCAGGGAACGCCGCATTTCACGAAATGGGCTTTTTCTGCAGCGCGGTCCTGGGCGATGGCCACGGAGGAACCTGCGGGCGAGACCGGCAGGCTTTGCGCGAGCTGGTTCAGCGCGGCGGCAGGCACGTTTTCGAACTCGGTGGTCACCGCAGCGCACAGGCGCGCCAGCTCGGCCAGGCCTTGCGGGTCTTCATAGCCGCTGCGCACATGGTGGTGGCTGACCAGACCGGCCGGGCTGGTCGCATCCGCATCCAGCACGGCGGTGAAGTAACCCATCGACTGGGCGGCATGGGCAAACATGCGGCCCAGCTGGCCGCCGCCCAGCACGCCCAAGGTGGCGCCGGGCAAGATCACTTGGGCCTGGAGGTGCGCCGGGGCGCTGGGGCTCGTGGTGCTCATTCGTTCACCGGCAAGGTCATGTTGCGGGCCGCCTCGGTCTGCTCGGCGCGGAAGGCATCGAGCTTGGCGCGCAGTGCAGGGTCTTCGTTGGCCAGCATGGCCACGGCAAACAGGGCGGCATTGGCAGCGCCTGCCTGGCCGATCGCAAAGGTGGCGACCGGCACGCCCTTGGGCATCTGCACGATGGAGTGCAGTGAATCAACGCCTTGCAGGTGGCGGCTGGCCACCGGCACGCCCAGCACGGGCACCGGGGTTTTAGCGGCTATCATCCCAGGCAGGTGGGCGGCGCCCCCAGCGCCGGCGATGATGGCCTTGAGGCCCCGTTCTACGGCGCTCTCAGCAAAACGGAACATGTCGTCAGGCATGCGGTGGGCCGAGACCACCTGGGCCTCAAAGGCAATACCGAATTGCTGGAGAATGGCAACTGCGTGCTGCATGGTCTCCCAGTCGCTGCTGGAGCCCATGACCACGCCAACTTGGATGGGTGTCATAGTGTGGGTTGGCGGGTGTCAAAGGGCAAGAATGCCGGTCCCGCGCCAGGGTGGAACCCGCCATTTTACTTTTTGCAGTGAAGCTGCCTGATCAACACGGATTTTTAGCGACATGATCGACGTCACCATTGAGAATTTTGAAGCCGAAGTCATCCAGGCATCCATGCAGGTGCCCGTGCTGGTGGACTTTTGGGCACCTTGGTGCGGCCCTTGCAAAACCCTGGGCCCCATGCTGGATAAGCTCGAGGTCGACTACGGCGGCCGCTTCAAGCTGGCCAAGATCGATTCCGACCAGGAGCAGCAGCTGGCCGGCATGTTCGGCATCCGCTCCATCCCCACCTGCGTGCTGATGATGGGCGGCAAGCCCGTCGACGGCTTCATGGGCGCCCAGCCAGAGGGCAAACTGCGCGAGTTCCTGGACAAACACCTGCCCTCCGAGGCCGCGATAGCCGCCGAAGCGGGCGCTGATGAAGCCCAGCAGCTGCTCGACAGCGGCGATGTGCAGGCCGCGCTGCAGATGCTGCAAGAGTCGCTGGCGGCCGACCCCAGCAATGACGATGCCCGTTTTGACTATGCCCGCCTGCTGATCCAGACGGGCGCGGTGACCGAGGCCGAAGCCCAGATCGAGGAGCCGCTCAAGCGCATCCAGCAGCCGCTGCGCTTTGTCGCGCTCAAGGCCTGGGCCCAGGCGATCCGCTTTGTGCACGAGGACGACCGGGGCGATTGGCCGCTCGAGCAGTTCGACGCGGCCATTGCCGCCAACAAGCGCGATTTCGACACCCGCTTTGCCAAGGCGCAGGCGCTGATGGCCGAAGGCCAGTGGACGGCCAGCATGGACGAGCTGCTGGAGATCATCATGCGCGACAAAACCTGGAACGACCAGGCCGCGCGCAAGCTGTTTGTC
Source organism: Comamonas sp. MYb21 (assembly GCF_037479395.1). Taxonomy (NCBI): domain Bacteria; kingdom Pseudomonadati; phylum Pseudomonadota; class Betaproteobacteria; order Burkholderiales; family Comamonadaceae; genus Comamonas; species Comamonas sp. MYb21. The sequence continues at coordinate 25,334 of NZ_JBBGZC010000003.1, forward strand.
GCCATCCTGGAGCTGCTGACCCCGCCCAAGCCCAAGGCCGCAGACACGGTGCCGGGCACCACGGCCGGCGGCATTGCGCTGACGGGCAAGGCCAGCAAGCAGGAGGACGAAGTGGGTGCGTTGCTCAGCAGCTACCGCCGCCGCCTGAGCATGGCGCTGAACTGAGCGCAAGCGGCGCGGCGGGCGCTGGTAGGCGAGAGCCGGTTTTGCGCAGCGGCCAAGCCCATCCTGTACAGTGTGGACCTACACCCCGTTGCAACTGCAAAACAGGGGTATGGTGGTTTGCACCTATACTGATAGCAGCAAAGCGGCGATGGGTGCGCGCAGGTGCCCATTTTGAGCGTCAATAGGCCCAAAGCTGTGGTCTTTGACGCTTGGGGCGCATGGGGCGTGCCGCTACCGCAGGAGAATCAACACCATGGGATTGTGGCAAAAACTGTTTGGCTGGCTGAACCCGTCCGCGCCAACGGCTGCCCCCGCTGATACCCCGAGCCCGCACCCGTCCGAGGCGCTGACAGGCCCTGCGTCGCAAGAGCCCGCGCGCGGCACGCGTGAGCCGGCCTTTGACCCGGCGGCCGAGCTGGCTGCGCCGGTGGCCAGCATCCCCAGCGCTGGCGATGTGCCCGCAGCAGCTGCCACCCCGCTTGCAGCCGAGGCAGCGCCCAGCCCCCAGGCCGATCTGTTCGAGGCCGCCGCTGCCCGCGACGCCGAAGTTCCCCCCTCGATTGCCGACCCCGCACTGCGTGAGGCGCTGTCTGCCTATGCCGGCATGGCCTGGGACCGGCAGCTCGATTTTGCCGAAAAAGTGGGCGACCACCCCTGGTCAGCCGATACGGCCCAGGGCCTGATCGCCTTTGGCGACGACCTGCGTTTTCGCATGCAGGTGCTGGGCTCCTACTCCTTCCAATCAGGCACCTGGCTGTGGATCTGGGCCCATACCCAGGCCGAGGTGGCGCCCGCCTTTACCGAGGTGGCACGCCAGCTGCAAGGCTTTGGCGCGGCCAAGAACCTGGCGCTGTTCACCGAGCCGCGCACCGCGCTGCGCCAGGAAGACCTGCATGTGATCGGCCTGATTGCCGCCGGTGCCGACAACAGCGCCGGCTACTACCTGGGCAACTATGGCGAGGGCATCTTGCTGGCGCTGATCGATCCGGACCATGGCCTGCCAACGACTGCGCCCAAGCCCGAGCGGGTGCCTACCGTTGTGTCGCAGCTGATCAGCGATTTTGAGCTGGACCACCGCGTGCTGCTGCAGCACTACCTGCCCGCCAAGGGTTTCAGCGTGCAGGAGACCGGCTCGCGCATCACCGGCCAGCACGGTGTGAATCGCATCGTCGCCGATCTGGACAGCCAGGGCCGCATCAGCGCCGTCTCCGGCAGCCTGGGCCCTGCCGTCTGATCAGAAGCGGTAGTCCAGCGTCTTGCCGGGCGTGCCGGCTGGCGCCACTTCCACACTCTGGTCAATGGTTTTGGTACCCTCGGCGCTGGCCTTGACGGTGTAGCGCCCGCTGTCCAGGCGCAGCAGGCAGACGGGCCCCTGGGCCTGGAACTGCGCCACTTCCTGCCCCTTGCCATCGGCAATCACCACCTGGATCTTTGCGAGGTAGTCGCCCGACCTGGTCGCAAACAGCAGCGACAGCGGGTAGTCCTTCATCGCCGCACGCATTGCGGTCGATTCATCTATGCCAATGCCGCCGCAGACATACTGCACATCGCCTGCTTTTTGCAGTGCGGGGTGCTGGGCATGGGCAGCGGTGGCGGGCAGCAATGCCGCGCAGAGCATCGCGGCGCTCAGGGTGGGGGTGTGGTTTTTCAAGGCAGTCCTTTGCAGTCATGGAGCTGCCTTGACTGTGCGCTTGGCAGGCGCTGGCGCCTGTCAGCCAAGGGCGGACATGGCGGTACGCCTGCAGCGGCTTAAAAGCGTGGCAAATCTGGATGCGACAGCTTGCCCGCGCGCACCAGCATCTTGCCGTACTCGGCGCAGCGGTTCAAGGTCGGAATCACCTTGCCGGGGTTGAGCGAGCCCTGAGGGTCAAAGGCGGCTTTCAAGGCTAGCATCTGCGTGTTTTCCTCGGCCGAGAACTGCACGCACATGCTGTTGAGCTTTTCCACGCCCACGCCATGCTCGCCGGTGACGGTGCCGCCCATGGCAACGCTGGTCTCCAGAATGTCGGCGCCAAACAGCTCGCAGCGGTGCAACTGGTCGGGGTCATTGGCATCGAACAGGATGAGCGGGTGCAGGTTGCCGTCGCCGGCATGGAATACATTGGCGCAGCGCAGCTGGTATTTCTTCTCCATCTGCTGGATGGCGAGCAGGATATCGGCCAGGCGCTTGCGCGGAATGGTCGAGTCCATGCACATATAGTCCGGGCTCATGCGGCCACTGGCGGGGAAGGCGTTCTTGCGGCCGCTCCAAAAGCGCAGCCGCTCTTCTTCGTCCTGGCTGATGCTGATGGCAGTGGCGCCCGCTGCGCGCAGCACCTGGCTCATATGGGCGACCTCTTCGGCCACCTCTTCGGGCGTGCCGTCGCTCTCGCACAGCAAGATGGCTTCGGCGCTCAGGTCGTAGCCGGCATGCACAAAGTCCTCGACGGCGGCGGTCATCGGCTTGTCCATCATCTCCAGCCCGGCCGGGATGATGCCCGCGGCAATCACTGCCGCCACCGCGTCACCCGCCTTGCGCACATCGTCAAAGCTGGCCATGATGCAGCGCGCCAGCTGGGGCTTGGGAATGAGCTTGACCGTCACCTCGGTGGCCACGGCCAGCATGCCCTCGCTGCCGATCACCGCGGCCAGCAGGTCGTAGCCCGGCACATCCAGCGCCTGGCTGCCAAACTCGATGGGCTCGCCTTCGACGGTGAAGCCCTTGATCTGCAGCACGTTGTGCACCGTGAGCCCGTATTTGAGGCAATGCACACCGCCGGAATTCTCGGCAATATTGCCACCAATGGTGCAGGCGATCTGGCTCGATGGGTCGGGCGCGTAATAGAGGCCATAGGGCGCAGCTGCATCGCTGATGGCCAGGTTGCGCACGCCGCATTGCACCACCGCCGTGCAGGCGGCCGGGTCGATGTGCAGGATCTGGTTGAAGCGCGCCATCGACAAGGTCACGCCCAGCGCAATCGGCAGTGCACTGCCAGACAGGCCGGTGCCGGCGCCGCGCGCCACCACGGGCACCTGCAGCGCATGGCAGGCCTGCAGCACCGCCTGCACCTGGGTATAGGTCTCGGGCAGCGCCACCACCAGCGGGCGCTGGCGGTAGGCCGTCAGGCCATCGCATTCATAGGGCGTGGTGTCCTCGTCGTGCCACAGCAGGCAGTCATCGGGCAGCAGCTTGCGCAGGGCGGCCACGACTTCGCGCTGGCGCGTGGCGCGGTCTGCGCTAGAGGGTTGGGGGGAGGCGTGAGCGGACATGCCCCAACTGTATCGCCATTGGCAGCTGCTGTGGGAAAGGGGCGGGATGGAGAATCAGGAAATCAAGAATCAGAGCTGCTGGCACTTGATGGGGCGCGTTATCAGGCAGAAATTGCCTCAGACAGCGAGGCCGCAAACTTGGCTGAGCGGCGCGGCGGCAGCCTCAAGGCGTAGCAAGCTTGCTGATGTAGGCGATGGCGGCTTGGCCATGCGGCTGCAGAAACAGTTCTACGTCCTGTCCCGACTGGGGAACGCGCAGGCGATGGGTCCCTTCCGTGATCGGCTGGCTGCACTGGAACTGCAGCGTCCATTGGTCCAGGCGAGGGTCTGTGGCTGCATGGGTCACGTTGACCAAGGTGAGCGTCGTTCCATTTTCCAGCGTGAATACCGTCCCTGCAAACGCCACCGGGTTGCGCACCAAGGCGTCCGCAGCAGAGAGTTGTGATGCCAGGGCGGCAAGCGCGGGTGAGCCAGCGGCCGCCACCGCTATGCCGGTTAAGGCCTGCTTTGCAAAATTTCTGCGATCCATGGCGGCCTCCTTGTGCCTTGTAAACAGTGAAAGCCGCTGACCGGCTTTGCAGATATAGATGCCATTCTGACAAAAAATAATGCAAAATGCTTCTAAATATTTCTTGGACTTGGGCGTGGCTGAGGTTTTGCGGGTCCAGTGGCCTGTTTAAAGGAAACCTGATGAGCGAATTTTTTGTAGGGCAAGTCATGATGACTGGCTTTGTTTTTGCCCCCAAATATTTTGCGCAATGCAATGGCCAACTATTGCCTATTGCCCAGAATCAGGCGCTCTTTTCGTTGCTGGGGACACAATATGGCGGCAATGGATCGACCAATTTTGCCCTGCCGGATCTGAGGGGGCGCACCCCCATTGGTTTTGGCAATTCTGTTGATCCGGGATGGTCGCCTCCTCCTGCTGGTATTGGCGAGAGAGGCGGTGTCGAAAACGTCACGCTGCTACCTGCCCAGATGCCATCACATACCCATGCCCTGCAAGCAAGAACGGCCACGGGCACTACCCGCATCCCCAAAGGCAATGCATTGGCAACCAGTGCTTCAACGGCCCTTTACGCGACAGGTTCGCCCAATGTCGCCTTGGCGCCGCAATCCATCTCGTCGGCGGGCAATACCCAGCCGCATCCCAACATGCAGCCCTCTACGACGCTGAACTTCTGCATTGCGCTACAGGGAATCTTTCCCTCCCGCAATTGAGCTGCATGCGGATGCCGAGCTTTCCCAGACGATCCATGAGGCCTTACCCATGAGCACACCCTATGTTGGCGAAATACGCATGTTTGGTTTTGGACGCGTTCCCAATGGCTGGTTTACCTGCGATGGAAGCCTGAAGTCCATTGCCGACTATGAGGTGCTTTATACCCTTCTGGGCACCACCTATGGGGGTGATGGGGTGAGCACTTTTGCTGTTCCTGATCTGCGTGGGCGATTGCCGATTCATCAAGGTAGCGGGCCGGGGCTGACTCCACGAGCCATCGGGCAAATAGCGGGTACCGAAGCTGTTACGCTGGCGCCTCAGCATATGCCGGCTCATATACACGCGGTGGCGGTAAGTACGGCGGCTGCAACATCACAATCCCCGGCATCCAACCAGATGCTGGCCGCCATCAGTGGGGACGGACTGTATGCCACCGAGGTTGCAGGAGACCCCATAGCCACCTCTTCACAGACAGTGGGTACTGTTGGAGGCAGCCAGCCGCACGAAAACACGATGCCGACCCTAGCTGTAAATTTCTGCATGGCTTGGGCAGGCATCTATCCATCACAGGGATAAGGTACGGTGCAAGTCCCGAGATGGCAACGATGGACTCCCGCTGCCTGTGCGCCTGAGACTTTCCAGAGGTAATACACCATGTCTGAACCATTTGTTGGCGAGATCCAGATTTTCGGCTTTAATTTTCCTCCGCAAGGTTGGGCGTCCTGTAGTGGTGCCACATTGCCTATTCAGCAAAATACAGCGCTTTTTTCGTTGCTGGGTACCCAGTATGGCGGCAATGGGCAAACCACCTTCCAGTTGCCCAATCTGACCGGGCGTGCAGCTTGCAACCAGGGGCAAGGGCCAGGTTTGACGCCTCGTGTCATTGGCGAGACTTTTGGCTCTGCAGCAGCGACCCTGAACTCGCAGCAAATACCCAACCATACCCACACCCTGCAGTTCTTCAACCAAGGTGATCCTGCCAAGCGCCTGTCCACACCGCAGGCGAATGCGGCGCTGAACCTGCCGTCGCAAGCTGCCTCCAAGTTCTTTGCTTCGCCTGGGGAAATGACCTCACTCTCACCTACTGCGCTTCAGCCCGCAGGCGGCTCTCAACCTCATGAAAACCGCCAGCCCTACCTGGCCATGAATTTCTGCATTGCGCTGCAAGGGGTATTCCCCTCATTTAGTTAACTGCGTTATTGCGGGAAAGGCGGACGGGGTGCAGCAGCTTCCACCATTTCCCGGCTCGCGGCAAGCGCCACCACAGCCTGCTGCATGGGTGGTGCACGGCCTGTCACTGCGGCATGCCTGTGATGAGGACTTGCCATGGCTGCAGATGCTCTATAGCCAGTCCCGCGAGGCAGAACTGGCCCCAGTTCCCTGGCCGCCTGTTGTGAAGGCTGCTTTTCTGGAGAGCCAGTTCGCGCTGCAGCACCGGCACTTTGTGCAGGGAGGGACGAGCGACGCCTGGTGGATCGTGTGCCAGAAGAACGCAGACGGCATGGTCCAAGCCATTGGCCGTCTCTACCTTGCCCAGGGTGCACACACCGTCACGGTGGTGGATATCTGCCTGCTTGGCGCGTACCAATCACAAGGGTTGGGCTCGGCGCTGTTGCGGCATGTCCTGGCGGATGCTGCGCAGGCCGGTAAAGCGGTGAGCTTGCATGTGGCCCATGGCAATACAGGCGCATTGCAGCTTTACCAGCGGCTGGGGTTTAGCGTGCAGGAAGATATGGGCAGCCACCTGCGGATGCAGTGGCTGTGGCCAGCGGCAGGCGCGGCGCTCCGCTAATTGAAAACGGCCTGGTAGAGAAAGCCGGTGGCATCACGTGCCACTGGCACGACAAAGATGGCCTGCTCCCCCATGCTCGCATGACGCATGGAATAGGTCTGCTGCGGGAAAAGAACAGCCGATTCGTTGCGAAACACCAAGGAAAACGGCTGGCGGTACAGTTGCGCCCCCGCTGACGACTGCAGTGGCTGCACCTCCACCAGCTGGAAAGGCACCTCGGAATCGGCCAGCAGACCCACAAATACCGTGCCGACATGGGGCTGGAAATCTTCCAGCGTCAAGAATCTCACCTCAATGCTCCCCTTGCTTGTTGTGTGCAGCACCGCGACTGCGGCGCGGTGCCTGCTGCCAGGCCAGTGCAGCCAGCAGCAGCGCGAGCAGGGCCAACATTCCTTGCGACTGGCTGGGGACGGGCACAGCGCCTGCGCTGGCCTCGGCGACCCCAAACCCGCCAGGATCGGCGATGGAGCCGTTAGCAGCCAAGTCATCGTCGCCGGTCTGTCCGTCCGTCACCGTGTAGGTGATGGTATTGGCTCCCACGGTGGCTGGATACACATACCACGATGGCGCCTTGCCGGGCTGCGGGCCATATTTCCAGTATTGCGCGCCGGCTGGAACGGCCGACGGATAGGCCAGCTCGATGGTGATGGTCGATCCCAGTTCGCAGCCCGTTGTCTTGAAGTCAAACAGGCCTTCAGGGAAGCGGATACCTGCCAAGGGGGTAGCCATCTCGGATTCGGGCAGATAGCGGCTCGTGTCGAATCCGCAGCCAGCACCACCGCCGCTGAGCGTGGCTGTGATGACGCCTGTCCCGCTGGGCGATGCTGCGGAATAGCTCTTGGCGCTGGGAACACCGGTTTGCGCGGCAGAGGCCGGGCCAGGGCCCACGTCATTGCTGGCAGTGACGGTGCAGTTGTATGTGGTGCCATTTGTCAGGCCCGTGATCTTCAAGGGCGAACTGGAGCCACTGACCGCCGTAGTGCCTGCACCGCAGGATGCGCTGTAGGCCGTGATGGCGCTGCCGCCGTCAGAGGCAGGAGGCACAAAGGAGAGAGTCAGCTCCGCATTTCCTGAGGAGATCGTCGTGATGGACGGTGCGCCGGGGAGTGTGGCAGGGGTGGCGGTGACCGAGGCAGAAGGCTGGCTGGAGCCGATAGCATTGCGCGCGGTGACGGAGCAACTGTAGGCGGTGCCATTGGTCAGACCCGCAACCGTGATGGGCCCTGTGGTGGCAGTGACGGACACAGAGCCCGGCAAGCAGGTGGCGGTGAAGTCGATCACAGCGACGCCATTGGGCGCCGCGGGCGTGAAGTCCACCAGGACTTGTCCATTGCCTCGAGTGGCGGGGCCAATGGTTGGGGCATCGGGCACCACACCAGGTGTCACATTGACCACGGCAGATGGTGCGCCGGCCCCTGCAAGGTTGCTGGCGGTCACGCTGCAGCTATAGGCGGTGCCGTTGACCAAGCCTGTCACTACCAATGGCGAGCTCGTGCCAACTTGCGTGCGGGTGGGAGCGCCTGCAGCGCTGCAAGTGGCGGTGTAGTCGGAGACAGGGCGGCCTCCGTCAACCAGAGGAGCGGTGAATGTCACTGTTGCCTGCGCATTTCCCGGTGTTGCGCTGGATATCGTGGGCGCTCCAGGCGGGCCAAATGGCGTGACCGATGCGGCTGCAGATTCGGCACCGAAGCCTGCCGCGTTCCGTGCAGCAACCGTGCAGGTATAAGCGCTGCCATTGGCCATGCCGCCCACTTCAATCGGTGAGTCTGGCCCGGTGGCAGTCAGGCCACCACTGCAGCTGACGCGGTAGTCGAGGATGGCCGAGCCGCCATTGTTGGCAGGTGCGGTGAATACGATCGAGGCTTTTCCATTCAGGGGGACTGCGCTTGTGATGCTGGGGGCCGCTGGTGCCGCTCTGGGCGTCACGCTCAGTGCGTTGGATGGCGTGCTTCCCACCGAGTTGCTGACTACCACTGTGCAGCTATAGGCGGTGCCATTGCTCAACCCTGGCACAGTGATGCTCGGCGGAGAGCCGCTGTGGAAAGTCGCGCCACCATCGCAGGTGGCTGCGTAACCGGTGATGGGGTCACCGCCATCGGAAGATGGCTCGCTGAAGGTCAAAACAGCGAAGGAATCGGCAGGTTGGGCGCTGGTCAGCGAAGGAGCCAGTGGAGCGCCCTTGGGCATCACGGCAACACTGCCAGAGGCTGCACTGGTTCCGATGGCATTGGTGGCCGTAACAGTGCACATATAAGTGGCACCGTTGATAAGACCAGACACCTCAATCGGTGATGCAGTGCCGGACTGGCTGTTCGAGCCGCAACTGGCCATGTAGGACTGGATGGCGCTACCACCATCGGACGCCGGCGGAGTAAAGGCTATCTGGGCCGCACCGTTGCCGCCGATTGCCGTGCCGATGACCGGCGCGCCGGGCGCGGTGGCATTGGCGACCACGATGGTCAGTGTGTGTATTTCACTGTAATCGACAAGGGGAAAGATAGGATCAAGGGAGGCGTCGCTGACCAGCAATTGCACGCTGTAGCTGCCCGGCACAGTAGGTGTTCCGGTGATGCCGCCGTTTGCTGACAGAGTCAGGCCCGCCGGCATCGTGCTGCCTGGCTGCAATGAAAGCGCCAATGGTGTTACCCCGCCGGCAACGGGAACCTGGGCAGAGGCAGACATTCCGGTGGCCAAATGGATCGTTGCAGGAGAAATTGACAGATCGGGATTAGCCAGCACGCCTGCATAGGACTTGGTGCCGCTGACTGCAAGGCTGTCTGTCGCTCTCACTGAAAAGCTGTAGTTGCCGCGCACGCTGGGCGTGCCTGACAGTTGACCATCCGGAGACAGAGCCAGCCCCGCAGGCAATGTATCAGCGCTCACTACAACATAACTGTAGGGTGGCATGCCACCGGTGGCCGTGAACGCCGTACTTGCGGCCATGCCGGTTTTCAGGGTCAGGCTGCCTGGGGAGACACTTATGGCAGACCCCGAAGCTGTGATGATGATATTGAAAACCAGCGAGTCGCCTTGTGGGTCTTCCAATGTAAAGGTATCAGAGGACGTGGCCGAGCCGTCATGGCTATAGGTCACAAACTGCTCGCCGCTGATATTGGGGCCAACCACGGCAATGCCATGCAGTGGGGCTACGGGCTGATTGGGCGGGGCAACTGCGCCTTCGCCAAAGCCAAAGTTGTCCGGGCCGTCAAAAGCCGAGATATCTATGGCGATACTGCCACCCGAGGCCACTGTGGCGGATTGCGGCGAAAAGCTGGAAGTCGCCGCCCAGAGCCGTGCGAGCGGCACCAGGCATAGGACGCAAAGTAGAAAAAATCCCCATATCGGTTGTCGATAAAGTGGTTTCACGGCTGCGCTTTCCGAAGAAATGAATGGCTGGTGGCGCAGATAAGGCTGTTACGGGATTTTGCCCAAATGCGTCAAATTGTGAACCAAGTATAACAATGCGATAAATGGAACGCGACTTCTTTTTGCTTGGCCAAGTCGCCATCCAACCTGCTGGGGTAGTTTTATCCAAGCCGCTGAATTGGTCGCAGCTCAGGTTGCCATGTAAAAAAGCCAGCAGGGTACTGCTGGCTTTTTGGGGTTGGCTGCCGATCAGCGGAAGATAACGGTCTTGTGGCCGTTCATCAGCACGCGGTACTCGCTGTGCCACTTCACTGCGCGGGCCAGCACCTGGCTCTCGGTGTCCTGGCCACGGGCGGTCAGGTCGTCCACGGTGTCGGTGTGGTAGGCGCGGGCCACGTCCTGCTCGATGATCGGGCCTTCGTCGAGGTCGGCCGTCACATAGTGGGCGGTGGCGCCAATCAGCTTCACGCCCCGGTCATGGGCCTGGTAGTAGGGCTTGGCACCCTTGAAGCTGGGCAGGAAGCTGTGGTGGATATTGATCGCACGGCCCGACAGCTTGCTGCACAGGTCGTTGGAGAGCACCTGCATGTAGCGCGCCAGCACGACCAGCTCGGCGCCTTCGGCCTCGATGATCTCGAATTGCTTGGCCTCGGCCTGGGCCTTGGTCGCCGCCGTCACCGGGATGTGGTGGAAGGGGATGTTGTAGCTGGCGGCCAGCTGGTAGAAATCGCGGTGGTTGCTGACGATGGCGCGGATGTCGATCGGCAGCAAGCCTTCCTTCCAGCGGAACAGCAGGTCGTTCAAGCAGTGGCCCTGGCGGCTGACCATGATGACGGTCTTGATCTTTTCATCGGCCGCATGCAGGCGCCAGTGCATCTCGAAAGGCTTTGCAAAGGCATCCAGGTCCTCGCGCAGCTGGCTGGCAGCGCCGGTGCTGGCAAAGCGCACGCGCATGAAAAACAGGCCGGTGGCCGGGTCGTTGAACTGGGCGGCTTCTTCAATATTGCTGCCGTGCTCCAGCAGGAATCCGGATACCGCGTGGACCAGCCCCCGGCGATCAGGGCACGAGAGAGTGAGGATGTAAGCGTTGGTCATAACCTGCCATTGTCGCAGTGTTGGCTAAGGGAGTTCCCCAGTCGGGGTTTGGTATTTTGACTGGGTAGAACGAGGTTGCGACTTTGTAAATAAACGTCAAGATTATAAATTTATTGTTCTGTCATCCTGTGGTCATCTGGGCAAGCCGCTGGCCCGGAAAACCGCAGCAAATCAAGGACATCGACCAGAACCCGTGTGGCTTGGAAGAGGGTGGTGGATAAGCGCTTCCTCGCTTTCCAGGCGTTGGCAGCACGGCATTTTCGCAATCGGTCCAAGCGGGTATGCAGCCACACCACAAGGGTGGTTTCGTGGTTTCCATGTTCGGCAATTGGGGGTAGATTGGCAGTTGGTCTCCAACCCCCGAGTGAGTTTGGATTGGCCTATCGATTTCACCAAACTGCCGCCCTGACCCTGGGCATGCCCGAGCGCCATGCCCCGCTGCATGGGGCCGGGCTGCGGGTCGCCTGGCGCCAGTGCTGCCCCAGCGGCAGCCCATCGCCGTGATCTGCGGGCACACGACCGATTTTTTGAGGATTTAACAGATGAAACGCGACAACATCACCCAGTCTCCCCAGGCCCTGGCTGCCCAGGCACCCCAGGCCATCAGCCTGGATGTGCTCAAGGAGAAGTACTTCAAGGGTGATGAGTCCAGCATCGAAGACCTCTACAGCCGCGTCGCACGCGCGCTCGCGGCGGTGGAAAAGCCCGAGCTGCAGGCCGAATGGGAGGCCAAGTTTTACGCCAACCTGCATGCCGGCGCCATTGGCGCGGGCCGCATCATGTCGGCCGCCGGTACCGACATCCAGGCGACCTTGATCAACTGCTTTGTGCAGCCGGTGGGCGACTGCATCCAGGGCTTTGACGACGAAGGCTACCCCGGCATTTACGAGGCGCTGCGCGAAGCGGCAGAGACCATGCGGCGCGGTGGCGGTGTGGGCTATGACTTCTCGCGCATCCGCCCCCGGGGCGCCGAGGTCAAGGGCACGGCCTCGATGGCCTCGGGCCCTTGCAGCTATATCAATGTGTTTGACCAGAGCTGCTCCACGGTGGAATCGGCCGGCGCACGCCGGGGCGCGCAAATGGGCGTGCTGCGCATCGACCACCCCGATGTGATGGAGTTCATCACCGCCAAGCGCACGCCAGGCCGCTGGAACAACTTCAATGTGTCGGTGGGCGTGCCCGATGCCTTCATGCAGGCGGTGGTGGACGATGCCGACTGGCAGCTGGTGCACAGCGGCAAGCCCAATGCCAAGCTGCGCGCCGAAGGCGCGGTGCTGCGGGACGACGGCCTGTGGGTCTACAAGACGGTGCGTGCCCGGGCGATGTGGGACACGATCATGACCTCGACCTATGATTTTGCCGAGCCGGGCATCCTGTTCCTCGACCACATCAACGACGACAACAACCTGCGCTACTGCGAGCGCATTGCCGCGACCAACCCCTGCGGCGAGCAGCCGCTGCCGTCCTACGGTTGCTGCGACCTGGGCCCCATCATCCTGACCCGCTTTGTACGCAACCCCTTTGGTTTTGGTGGCCTGCCGAGCTTTGATTTCGACAGCTTCGAGCAGGTCGTGGCCACCCAGGTGCGTGCGCTGGACAACGTGCTGGACGCCACCTTCTGGCCGCTGGAGCAGCAGCGTGAGGAGTCGGCTGCCAAGCGCCGCATTGGCGTGGGCTTTACCGGCATGGGCAATACCTTGACGATGCTGACCCTGCGCTACTCCGACCAGGAAGGCCGCGACATGGCCAAACGCATTGCCGAATGCATGCGCGATGCCTCCTACCGCGCCTCGGTCGGCCTGGCCAAAGAGAAGGGTGCCTTCCCCAAGTTCGATGCCAAGGGCTACCTGGCCAAGGGCACCTTTGCCAGCCGCCTGCCCCAGGACATCCAGGACGACATCCAAAAACACGGCATCCGCAACAGCCACCTGCTGTCGATTGCGCCCACCGGCACCGTCTCGCTGGCCTTTGCCGACAATGCCTCCAACGGCATCGAACCCGCTTTCTCCTGGACCTACACCCGCAACAAGCGCGAGGCCGATGGCAGCAAGAGCCAGTACCAGGTCGAGGACCACAGCTGGCGCCTGTACCGCGAGCTGGGCGGCGATGTAGAGCAATTGCCTGCCTACTTTGTCTCGGCGCTGGAGATGTCGGCCACCGAGCACTTGGCGATGATGGAAACCGTGCAGCCCTATGTGGATACCGCCATCTCCAAGACGGTGAACATCCCCGCCGACTACCCCTATGAGGACTTCAAGAACCTGTACCTGCAGGCCTGGCGCGGCAACCTGAAGGGCCTGGCCACCTACCGCCCCAACAGCATTCTGGGTGCGGTGCTGGAGACCACGCCCGCCGCCAAACCCGAAGCCCCAGCCGCCGAGAAGGCCGCCGCAGCGGCGCTGGTGGACCCGATGAAGCTGGTGATCGAGCGCCGCCCCGAGGGCGAGCTCAGCGCCGTGGCCGACAAGGTCGAGTACTGGACCCAGGAAGGCCAGCAGCGCCTCTACATCATCGTCTCCTTCCTGCCGGTGCCCAGCGCCGATGGCAAGAGCATGGTGGACCGGGCGGTCGAGTTCTTCATGCCCGTGGGCCAGAGCGGCGAGTCGCAGCAGTGGATCACCTCCAGCATGCGCCTGCTGTCGCTGGCCGCGCGCGGTGGCTTCCTGGAGCGTGCCCTGGCCGACATGCGCAAGGTCGCCTGGGACCGGGGCCCCGTGCGCCTGGGCACCTACCAGCGCGCCGATGGCACCCATGTGCCGATGTGGCACGACTCGGAAGTGGCCGCCATCGCCTATGCGGTGCAGCAGATCCTGGAGCGCCGCCGCCAGCAGAACCTGCCCGGCATCAGCAGCTCCACCCTGACCCCGGCCGTGCCCGCGCCCGTGGTGAGCCAGGCCCTGCAGACCATGGCCGGCAAAAAATGCAACGAGTGCGGCGCCCATGCGGTGATCCGCAAGGATGGCTGCGAGTACTGCACCGCCTGCGGCGCCGTCGGTGCCTGCGGTTAAGCCTGCGCTGGCGCTGAACCTGGCCTTCAGCCGCTGAGAAAAAACGCCCGTGTCGCAAGACCGGGCGTTGTCGTTGGTGGGCCCTGTGTTTCCGCCGTGGCCTTGAGGGATCAGCGCGGCACCGCTGACTGCGCAAATACCTCCTTGGCCACAAACAGGCCATTGAGTGCTGCCGGAAACCCGGCATAGACGGCCATCTGCATGATGGTCTCCACCACTTCCTGCTGGCTGCAACCCACATTCAATGCCGCCTGGATATGTACCTTCAGCTGCGGCGCGGCATGGCCCAGCGCGGTGAGGGCGGCCACCGTGGCAATCTCGCGGCTTTTGAGGTCCAGCCCCGGGCGGCTGTAGATGTCGCCAAAGGGGAATTCGATCAGGTAATCCGCAAAGTCAGGCGCGATACCGGCCAGGCTGGCCACTACGTGCTCTCCGGCATGGCCATCGATTTCGCGCAGTTTGTCCAGGCCACGTTGGTAGCGGGTGGTTTCAGCCATGGTTCGACTCCTTCTTCGGCGTGGTGTTTTTGTGGGGCGGCGCTGAGGCTGCGGCTTCCAGTGCCTGGTAATGGGCAATCTTGTCTTGCAGCGCCTGGGCGGCTTGCTGCATGGCGCTGATGTCGGCCTGCACCTCGGCCAGGTGCGTTTGCAGCATGGCGCGCCGCGCGGGCACCGTGGCATCGCCGGTGCTGCGTAGCTGGGCGAACAGGCGCATCTTCTGGATGGGCATGCGGGTGGTGCGCAGGCGTGTCAGAAAGGCGAGCCAGGCCAGGTCGGCTGCGGCATAGCGGCGTTGGCCGCCGGCCGCACGCGCTACGGCGGCAATCAGGCCGATGCGTTCGTAATAGCGCAAGGTGTGGGCGCTCAACCCGGTGCGTTGCGCTGCTTCTTCAATTCTGAGAGGTGGTTCCATGCAGGCATTGTCGAAGTTAGAGCGCACTCTAAGTCAAGCGTTGCCGCCGCTTTTGGGCAAAAAAAAAGCTGTTGGCGCCTGGAGGGTACGCAAACAGCGGGGATGGTGGGCGAGAGGTGCGGCGTTTAGTGCACGATCACCGGTTGCTGGGCCAGGCCGGTATAGCGGTCCAGTGTGGCTTCAACCTCTTCTTCGGTCGGAGCATTGGCTTGCCAGGCCTGGATTTGCTGGTGGAACATTTCTGCCCAGGCGCCATCGAGGTAGAGCTCCTTGCCGCTGCGCTTGTCCACAATCTCAAAACCCTGGCGCTGCAGATGGCGCAGCGGTTCGGTAACGGTGGGGTTGGTGACGGAAGCACCATCGTTGGACAGGGGCAGCTCTGGCGTCAGGTGCAACACCACAAAAGAGTCCGAGTCGTAAATCATTTGCATGATGTTCCTCCTTGTGAAGTGCAGGTGGTGGCAGTTTGCGGCATTGCAAGACTGCGTCCACATGTCCGTTGTAGCAGGTTTTGATGGCATTCCTGGCAATTGGCGCCCTTTTTACGGCCAAACGTCGCAAATCAGGGACGTATCGCGCAGGCTTTGTCGTACAAAGCCGTGCAGCGCGGCGATTCAAGGCGGGCTGTCCACCGTAGCCGCCTGCAGCTGCAGATCGGCAAAATCGCCATTGGACTGGGACAGGCGGATGCGCACCGGCAGGTACTGCAGCGAAGGGGCCAGCCAGAGGTGGGCCGTTTGGTCCTGGCCCTTGCGCGGCTGGCGCGTCAGGCGCAGGCTGGGGGTGGGCCCGGCGGGCAAATCCAGTGTTTCGGGGCCGTCGACGACAAAGGTCCAGACCTCGGCGCTGCGCGCGCTGGTCACGTTGATGGCCACCGTGCTGCCGGGGGTATAGCGCTCGGGGTTGGCCGCCACCATGCTCGAGAGCTGCAAAAAGATCGACAACCGGTCCTGCACACCGGCGCTCACGGCCTGGGGCTCGTCACCATCGCTGTAGCGGATGCGGCCTGCCGGGGCGTCGAGCTCGGCGCTGCGCTCTTTTCGCGCCTTGTCGACAAAGCGTTGGGGCGCCAGGCCATGGGGCGTAATCTGGCCGCTGCTGGTCTGGCTGCGGCTGCCCATCAAAAAGGCCGACACCTCTTGCTCGGCCTGGTAGCGCTGGCCATCGGTCTTGAACGTCAGCTGCGCCTTGGCCGAGTACTGGAAACCCTTGGCCGAGCCCTTGGCCTGGAACTGCAGCCGCGCCGAGGGCGGCAGCTTGATCGCAGGCAGGGGGCCGGCATAGCCGGGGCTGCCAATGCCTATGGCGGGCGCGGGTTCGCTGGCACTGGCACTGGCACTGGGCGCCTCCGTCTCGGCCTTGGCCTCCGAGGTGGATGGGCTGGCATCGCCCTGGTCTGCGACGGCATTGAGCGGCTGCAGATCGGCCGCAGAGCCGGGGATGGGCTCCGGCGTGGGCGCGGGGCTGGCGTCGCCGGATGCGAGCAACTGGTCCAGTGCCGACGGGGCCGCGGGTGCCGCGTCGGCTTCTGCGGTAGGCGCTGCCTCTGAGGTGGCTGGGTTTTCGCTGGACGCTTCGCGGAACTTGGGGCCCACACTCGCGCGGCTGGCTGGCGCTTGTTCTGGCGGCGCTTTTTGGACCTGGGGCCGGGGGGCGATGGGCGCCGCTTGCGCCACGCTGGGCCTGGAGGCCGGCGTGGGTGCAGGCGGCACGGCCGCCGGGGGCGGTGGGGCTATTTGGCGCACCTCAAAGCGCAGCTCCTTGGGCGTGCTGCCGGTGATGCGCGCCTTTCTGATCGCCTCCTGCACCCCGGGCCAGGCCAGCAGCAGCCCGTGGGCGGCCAGCACGGCAAAAGTCAGCAGGATGAGAGGGCGTTGGCGCATGAGACGCCCAGTGTAGTGCCTGCTGCGCAGGCCCACAGGGCCGCTGGATTAGGTCGAAAGCAGGGCCTGGTCGCCCGGTTCTGCGCCGCTGTAGCCCAGCGCGTGCGAGAGCTGGGCGGCGATGGCCTGCAGGCCCTGGGCCATGGCCCCTTGGGGGGCGGGGTCAAACGTGGCCTGCGTGCCCAGGCTGGTGATGCCCAGCACCAGCTGGCCGCGCGCATCAAAGACGGGCGCGCACAGTGCGACCACGCTGGGCAGCAGGGTGTCGACCACGCAGGCGGTGCCCTGGCTGCGCACCTGGGCAAACAGCTGGTGCGCGGCGGCGGCGGTCTGGGGCAGGTCGCTGCGCCCGGCCAGGCGTGCCTGCGCCAGTTCGCGCTCCAGCGCGGGCTCAGTGCGGGCGGCGGGCAGCCAGGCGCCAAAGCAGCGCCCGGTTGCCGATGAGAGCAGCGGCATCACATCGCCCAGGCGCAGGTGGCCGGTGGTGCCATGGGGCGGCTCCTCCCAGTGCACGATGGTGGCGCCATGGTTGCCCCAGACGGCCAGCGCCACCGTGTGGCCCAGGCGGTCGAGCCAATCGGGTATGCGCTCGCGCGCCAGCCGCACTGCATCGCTGCGGCGCAGCGCCGCCAGCCCCAGCTGCAAGGCCATCGGGCCCAGGTCGTAGCGCGAGGTGGCCGCCTCCTGTTTGACCAGGCCGCTGCGCTGGTAGCTCACCAGATAACGGTGGGCCTTGGCTGCCGGCATCGCAGCGGCCTGCGCCAGGTCTTTGAGCGCCAGCGGGCCTTGGGCCTCCACCAGCGCTTGCAACAGCGCAAATCCCACCTCGACTGACTGAATGCCTGCACGATCCTTGTCCATGGCGGTAGTTTAAGGTATTCTAAATAAAGGAATGCATTTCACTAATCGTAATTTCACGCTGCAAGGCGTGCATTGCGATAGGCACAAGCAGCGTGGCAAGCGCCCAGCCTGGGGCCAATCTGGCACGATAGAGGCATGTTTGACTGTGAGACACCGGTATGAAGCTTGCAAGCTATAAAGACGGATCGCGCGACGGCCAGCTGGTCGTCGTCTCGCGCGACCTGCGCACGGCCCATTACGCCTCCGGGATCGCGCACCGCCTCCAGCAGGTGCTCGACGACTGGTATTTCTACGCCCCCCAGCTGCAGGACCTGTACGACGCGCTCAATGCCGACCGCGCGCGCCACAGCTTTGACTTCAACCCTGCCCAGTGCATGGCGCCGCTGCCGCGCGCCTACCAGTGGCTCTGTGGCGCCGCCTACCTGAGCCATGTGGACTTGCTGCGCGAGGCGCCGGGTGAGGACCTGCCCGCAGCGCTGAAGACCGATCCCTTGGTCCAGCAGGGCGCGGGCGACGCCTTCATCGGCCCCTGTGACGACATCGTCGTGGCGAGCGAGGCCATGGGTATTGATTTCTCGGCCGAGCTCGCCGTCATCACCGGCGATGTGAAGCAGGACAGCAGTCCCGAAGATGCGCTCGACAGCGTGCGCCTGCTGATGCTGGCCAATCCGGTGAGCCTGCGCCAGCTGGAAGCCGCTGAACGCGACAAGGGCGTGGGCCTGGTGCAGAGCAAGCCGGTGACGGCCTTCAGCCCGGTGGCCATCACCCCCGATGAACTGGGTGATGCCTGGCGCGGCGGCAAGGCGCACCTGGCCTTGCAGACCAGCTGGAACGGCCGCAAGGTCGGCATGTGCGATGCGGGCCCGGAGATGGGTTTTCACTTTGGCCAGCTGATCGCCCATGCCGCCAAGACGCGCCACCTGCGCGCCGGCACCGTGCTGGGCAGCGGCACCGTCAGCAACAGCGGCGCCGAAAAGCACGGCCGCATGGACTGGCCCAAGGGCTATGGCTGCATCGCCGAAAAGCGCAGCATGGAAGTGCTGCAAAAAAGCAAGACCGCCACCGGCTTCATGCAGTTTGGCGACACGGTGCGCATCGAGATGAAGGGCAAGGATGGCCACAGCCTGTTTGGCGCGATTGACCAGAGTGTGGCCTCGCTCTACCAGGCGCAGGCCGATGCCGTGGCCGAGCCGGAGGCCGCTGCATGATGGCCAGGCTGCATGCCTGCCAGTGGCGGCGCAAGCCGCTGCGGCGCCATGCATGCAGCCCTGCGGGCCGCAGGGCCGCGCTACTCGGGCAGGCTGGTCTGGCGCGCGTGCTGCAGCAGGCGGTCGAGCAGCACACTGAGCTGCTCGCGCTCGTCGATGGTCAGCGCCGAGAGAATCTCTTCATTGCGGCGGGCGATGACCACCATGACCTTCTCCCAGCATTCGCAGCCCTTGGGCGTGAGGCTGAGCACCACGCCGCGCCCGTCCACTTCGCTGGCCTGCTTGAGCACCAGGCCCTGCTCGACCAGCGCCTGGGTGGAGCGGCTGGCCTGGGCCTTGTTCAGGTTGGCGCGCATCGCCAGGTCATTGACCGACAGGGGATGGAACGCGCCAATCGCTGCCAGGCAGCGGGCCTCGCTGATAGGAATGCCCACCTCCTCCTCGTACACCATCTGGGTGGTGCGGTCGGTGACTTTGGCCAGCGCATGCAGGCGGTGGGTATAGGTACGGTCCAGCGGCGTGTTCAACGCGTCTCCTTGGTTTTGTATCAATGCTGGCTGGGAAAACAGCTACCGCGACTATGTCACGGAGCCCCGCTTTGCGGAAGCGCCCAGGGCACGCCCACGTCCAGTATTTTCCCTAGGGATTCCTAGTGATCGCTTCACCGCCAGGTCTGCACGGCCGGCACACCCGCCCCAACAACGACTGAAAGGAGACATGCATGCGCAGTTTGAACGCCGAGCCCCGGCACTATATGACAGGTTTTGCCAATGAATGGGCGACCGAGGCCGAGCCGGGGGCGCTGCCCGTGGGGCGCAATTCGCCGCAGGTCGCGCCGCTGGGCCTGTATGCCGAGCAGTTGTCGGGCACGGCCTTTACTGCGCCACGCCACAGCAACCGCCGCAGCTGGCTCTACCGCATCCGCCCCGGCGCCATGCATGAGCCCTTTGCGCCGCTGGCCCTGCCGCGCTGGAAAAGCCATGTCACCGGCGGTTTTGACGAGGTGCCCACGCCGCCCAACCAGCTGCGCTGGGATCCGCTGCCGCTGCCCGATGCGCCCTGCGATTTTCTGCAGGGCATTGTCAGCATGGCCGGCAATGCCGCCTGCGGCATCCACCTGTATGCGGCCAACCGCAGCATGGAAGGGCGCTATTTCTACAACGCCGATGGCGAGCTGCTGATCGTGCCCCAGCAAGGGCGCCTGCAGATTGCCACCGAGCTGGGCACCTTGGAGGTGGAACCGCAAGAGATCTGCGTGGTGCCCCGGGGGGTGCGCTTTGCCGTGACTCTGCTCGACGGCACCGCGCGTGGCTATATCTGCGAAAACTACGGCGAGCTGCTCAAGCTGCCGGACCTGGGCGTGATCGGCTCCAACGGCCTGGCCAACCCGCGTGATTTCCAGACGCCGGTCGCCGCCTACGAGGACAAGGAGGGCGACTTCGAGCTGGTGGCCAAACTGCGCGGCCACTTCTGGTCGGCGCGCGTCGGCCACTCGCCTCTCGATGTGGTGGCCTGGCATGGCAACTACGCGCCCTACAAATACGACCTGCGCCGCTTCAACACCATCGGCTCGATCAGCTACGACCACCCCGATCCGTCGATCTTTCTGGTGTTGCAGTCGCCCACCTCCCTGCCCGGCGTGGATGCGCTGGACTTTGTCATCTTCCCGCCGCGCGTGCTGGTGGCGCAGGACACCTTCCGTCCACCCTGGTTCCACCGCAATTTCGCCAGCGAGTTCATGGGCCTGATCGAAGGCGCCTACGACGCCAAGGCCGAGGGCTTTGTGCCCGGCGGCGCCTCCCTGCACAACTGCATGAGCGGCCACGGGCCCGATGCCGATACCTTCGACAAGGCCAGCCAGGCCGACACGCACAAGCCGCACTACATCGACAACACGATGGCCTTCATGTTCGAGACCCCGGCCGTCATCCAGCCCACTGCCTATGCGCTGGAGACGGTGCAGCTGCAGCACGAGTACTACCGCTGCTGGCAAGGACTGCAAAAGCATTTCAAGCCCCAGCGCAAAGCCTGAGGCGATTCCCCCACTTGGAGACATTAAGCATGACCCTGCTCAACGAAACCCATGACCCCGCGCTGCAAAGCTGGGTCCCTAGCGCCCAGGCCGCTGGCAGCGATTTTCCGCTGCAGAACCTGCCCTTCGCCAGCTTTCGCCGCAAAGGCAGCCAGCAAGCCTGGCGCGGCGGCGTCGCCATTGGCGACCAGATTGTCGACCTGCAGGCGCTGGCCGCCAGCGGCAGCCTGAGCGGCGATGCGCAGCGCGCCGCCGAGGCGGGTGCTCAGACCTCGCTCAACGCCCTGATGGCGCTGGGCCCCCAGGCCTGGAGTGCGCTGCGCCTGGCGCTGTCGCGCGGCCTGCGCGTGGGCGCGGCCGAGCAGGCGCAGTGGCAGGGCTTCCTGGTGCCGCAAGCGCAGGCCGAGTACAACCTGCCCGCGCGGATCGGTGACTACACCGACTTCTACACCTCCATCCACCACGCGACCAATATCGGCAAGCAGTTCCGCCCGGACAACCCCCTGCTGCCCAACTACCAGTGGGTGCCCATTGGCTACCACGGCCGCTCGTCGAGCATCGTGGTCTCGGGCACGCCGTTCAAGCGCCCGGTGGGCCAGACCAAGGCGCCCGATGCAGCGGTGCCGACGGTCAAGGCCAGCGCGCGCATGGACATCGAGCTGGAAATGGGCATCTTCGTGGGCCAGTCCAACGCGCTGGGCGAGCCCGTCAGCATTGGCGAGGCCGAGGACCATGTGTTTGGCCTCTGCCTGCTCAATGACTGGTCGGCACGCGACATCCAGCCCTGGGAATACCAGCCGCTGGGCCCGTTTCTGTCGAAGAACTTTGCCTCGACCCTCTCCCCCTGGGTGGTGACCCTGGAGGCGCTGGCGCCTTACCGCGTCGCCTTTGCCCGCCCCGACGGCGATCCGCAGCCGCTGCCCTATATGGACAGCGCCCACAACCGCGATGCCGGTGCCTTTGACATTGCATTGGCCGTGGACCTGCAGACGGCCAAGATGCGTGCCGCCGGCCAGCCAGCGGTGCAGATCACCCAGTCCAACTACCGCCATGCCTACTGGACTGTGGCGCAGCTGGTCGCCCACCACACCGTCAACGGCTGCAACCTGCAGCCCGGTGACCTGCTGGGCACCGGCACCCTGTCCGGCCCCAGCCTGGACCAGGCCGCCGCGCTGATCGAGCTGACCGTGGGCGGCAAGCAGCCGCTGACCTTGCCCAATGGCGAGACCCGCACCTGGCTGGAAGATGGCGACGCCGTGGTGCTGCGCGGCTGGTGCGAACGGCCCGGTGCCGCCCGCATCGGCTTTGGCCCTTGCGAAGGCCAGATGCTGCCTGCGCGTACGCTGTAAGCGACAGCTGCCTGGCTGGGGGCAGGTGGACAATGCCACCAGGCCCCGGCCGGGCGCCCGGAGCCCGGAGCCCGGTGCCACTGAGACAAAAAGATTAGCAACAGGAGACAACACCATGCCCACCCCTTTTTCCCTGCGCCAGCTGCTGGCTGCCGCCGCGCTGGCCTTGCCGGTCCTCGGCCACGCCGCCTACCCCGAGCGTCCCATTGAATGGGTCGTGCCCTATGCAGCGGGCGGCGGCTCCGATGTGGTCGCCCGCGTGGTGGCCGAGCCGATGGCCAAGGCCCTGGGCCAGTCCATCATCATCCTCAACAAGCCTGGCGCGGCCACCAATATCGGTGCCGATTACGCCGCGCGCGCCAAGCCCGATGGCTACACCCTGCTCACGGGTGACACCGGCACCCTGGCGGCCAATGCCTTTCTGTACCAAAAGCTCAGCTACAACGCCGAAAAGGACTTTGCGCCGGTGGGCATGCTGGTGCGCTTTCCGCTGATCTTGGTCGTCAACCCCAAGCTGCCGGTCAAGAACCTGGCCGAGTTCACCGCCTGGGCCAAGGCGCAGCAGGGTGGCGTCAGTTATGCAACGCCCGGCGCAGGCTCGCCCCACCACCTGGCGACCGAGATTTTCAAGGAGCAGCTCAAGCTGAGCCTGGTGCATGTGCCTTACAAGGGCGCAGCGCCTGCGGTGCAGGATGTGCTGGGCGGCCAGGTGCCCTTCATGTTTGTCGACTCGGTGGCCGGCTTCCAGAACATCCAGGCGGGCAAGCTGCGCGCCATTGGCATTGCAACGCCGCAGCGCTCCAAGGTGTTTCCGGATGTGCCCACCTTGGATGAGCAGGGGGTGAAGGGCTTTGAAGCCTATGCCTGGCAGGGCCTGGTGGTCCCCAAGGCTACGCCCGAAGACCGGGTGAACCGGTTGAGCGAGCAGCTGCAGGCCACCTTGAAGGACCCGGCCGTTGTCAAGCGCCTCGAAGACATGGGGCTGGAAGTGACGCCGACGGGCCGCAGCGAGATGGAGAAATTCCTCGTCACAGAGCGTAATAAACTGGGTCCCGTGATAAAAACCAACAATATTCAATTAGATTAGTTAAAAATTGTCGAATTGCGTTAAAATCGAAGCGCCAGTTGGTTAACCATTCGGGTTAAAAAAGTTAAGTCACCAAGCGCGATGTCCTAGACATCGCGCTTTTTTTGTGCCTGCGCTCTCAAAGAACCCTGGGCTGACGCCTGCGCGATAGGGCGCCTGCCCGTGCTGGCGCATGCTCGGCGGTGTTTTTTCTTTGTTGGAAACCCCATGGCTGCTGCGCTCCCCCAGATCTTGGCTTTTGACGTGTTTGGCACTGTGGTGGACTGGCACGGCAGCATCGCGCGCGCGATGGCCGAACGCTACCCCCAGGCCGATGGCGACGCCTTTGCACTGGCCTGGCGCAAGGGCTACCAACCGGCGATGGACCTGGTGCGCCAGGGCCAGCTGGGCTGGACGCGCATGGATGTGCTGCACCGCCGTATCCTGGACGGCATCCTGCCGCAGTTTGGGCTGGGCGGCATGCCCGAGGCCGAGCGCGCCGAGCTGAACCGGGTCTGGCACCGGCTGTTACCCTGGCCGGATGCCGTTGCCGGCCTGCAGCGGCTCAAAAGCCGCTTTGTCATTACGCCGCTGTCCAACGGCAATATTGCCTTGCTGACCTACATGGCCAAGAACGCCGGGCTGCCCTGGGATTGTGTGCTGTCGGCGGAAGTTTTTCAGGCTTACAAGCCCGACCCCCGGGCGTATCTGGGTGTGGCGGATGTTTTTGGGGTGGAGCCTGCCTCGGTGATGCTTGTCGCTGCGCATCACAGTGATTTGGCGGCGGCTCGGGGGTGTGGGTTGCAGACGGCGTATATCCAGCGGCCCCATGAATACGGGGCCAACCAACCCAAAGATGTAACCCCCCAACCAAACAACACCTACCACTGCAGCAGCATCCTTGACTTAGCCGATCAGCTGGGGTGTTGAGTTCTTGTGCTGTTTTGGAGTTTGGACTGTTAATCGTGCGGAGGCGCCGATATAGGGCCTGATCCTTCGTTGCGCAGGCTTGCCGTACAGGCGTACTGTCTGCGCCTGCGACGCCTCGTCTCAGGCCCTATCTCGGCGTTGGGGTGGTGGGGTTGGGCGTTGCGCTTGCTTCTTGGGCCCGCTCCGGCGGACTGTTTCATTTCATGTGATGCTTGGGCTGGCGCTGTTCTGAGTTTTTGAGTTTTGGGCTGTTAGTCGTGCGGGGGCGCCGATATAGGGCCTGATCCTTCGTTGCGCAGCCTTGCCGTACAGGCGTACTGTCTGCGCCTGCGACGCCTCGTCTCAAGCCCTATCTCGGCGTTGGGGTGGTGGGTTGGGCATTGCGCTTGCTTCTTTGGCCCGCTCCGGCATACCGCTTGGTTGGATGCTGCGCTTCTTGCTACCGCTTTTGGTTAGGCGGGTTCAGCGGTTGGTCAATTTTTCAATGCAAAAAGCGCCCGGGGTTGTCCTCGGGCGCTTTACTTGAGTTGCTGGTTTCGCTTCTTATTTCTTCGCTTGCGCCAACCACTTGGTGGCCAGCTCTACCCAGTAGGTGGCGCCCAGGGGGATCAGGTCGTCGTTGAAGTCGTAGCTGGGGTTGTGCAGGGTGCAGGGGCCGCCGCCGTGGCCGATGGCGCGGTGGTCACCTTCGCCGTTGGCGATGAAGCAGTAGGCGCCGGGCTTGGCTTGCAGCATGAAGGAGAAGTCTTCGGCGCCCATCGTGGGCTCTTGCGCTTTCACCTTATCGGCGCCGATGATGTCGACCATCACCTGGCGGGCGAACTCGGCTTCGGGGGCGCTGTTGACGGTGGCGGGGTAGTTGCGGTTGAAGTGGAACTCGCACTGGGCGTTGTTCATCGCGCAGCAGCCTTCGGCCACCTGGCGCATGCGTGACTCGATCAGGTCCAGCACTTCGGTGCGGAAGGTGCGCACCGTGCCTTGCAGCTCCACGCGGTCGGGGATCACGTTGTTGGCCTCGCCGCCGTGGATCATGGTCACGGAGATCACGCCGGTATCGAGCGGCTTCTTGTTGCGGGTGATGATGGTCTGGAAGGCGGTCACGATCTGGCAGGCGATCGGCACGGGGTCATTGCCCATGTGCGGCATCGCGCCGTGGCCGCCCTTGCCGGTGATGGTGATCTTGAAGTCGTTGCTGGAGGCCATCACCGGGCCGGGGCTGACAGCCATGTTGCCGGCGGCCATGCCGGGCCAGTTGTGCATGCCAAACACCGCCTGCATCGGGAATTTCTCGAACAGGCCGTCCTTGATCATCTCGCGCGCGCCGCCACCGCCTTCTTCGGCGGGCTGAAAGATCAGGTAGACCGTGCCGTCAAAATCGCGGAACTTGGAGAAGTGCTTGGCAGCGGCCAGCAGCATGGCGGTGTGGCCGTCATGGCCGCAGGCGTGCATCTTGCCGGCATGGCGGCTGGCGTGGTCAAAGGTGTTGGACTCCTGCATCGGCAGCGCATCGATATCGGCGCGCAGGCCCACAGCCTGGCCGCTGGCGCCGCCGTCCTTGCCGTGCACGATGCCGACCACACCGGTGGTGCCCAGGCCGCGGTGGATCGGAATGCCCCATTCCGTCAGCTTGGCTGCCACCAGATCGGCCGTGCGCACTTCTTCAAAGCACAGCTCCGGGTGGGCGTGGATGTCTTTGCGGATCTGGGCGATGCTGGCCGCTTCGGCCACGATGGAATCAATCAGCTTCATGGAAAATCCTGTTGGCTACATGGGGGTGTATCTGTCTGGCGGCGCCTGCGGGGCCAAGGCATGGGCGGGCGGCGTGCCAAGCCCTCTATGGTGCAGCAAAGCCGGGCGCCCCTGCGCTGAAATGTCTTGGGAATAACCCTGGGCCGGGGCCCCGCTCGGAAACGTGCTGCACGCGACCCCAGCCCCTGCCATCTGGCGCTACCATGTGCAGCACAACTCTCCCCCCGATTTTGCGCCCGCCTGGGCGCCGCCACTGCCATGACCACCTCCGCTGCCACCACCACCGTTTTGGGGGCCTGCCCCCATGACTGCCCCGACACCTGCTCGCTGGTCACCACGGTGGTCGATGGCATAGCCACCAAGGTCAGCGGCAACCCCGCGCATGGGCATACCGGCGGCGTGCTCTGCGCCAAGGTGAGCAAGTACACCGAGCGCAGCTACCACGAAGACCGGGTGCTGCAGCCGATGAAGCGGGTGGGACCCAAGGGCAGCGGCCAGTTCCAGCCGGTGGGCTGGGACGAGGCGCTGGCCGATATCAGCGCGCGGCTGCACCGCATTGTGCAAACCGATCCACAGGCCATCCTGCCCTACAGCTATGCCGGCACCATGGGCCTGGTGCAGGGCGAGAGCATGGACCGGCGCTTTTTCCACCAGCTGGGTGCCTCGCTGCTGGACCGCACCATCTGCGCCAGCGCGGGCTCGGAGGCCTTGCTGCACACCTATGGCGGCAAGCTGGGCATGCGGGTGCAGTTCTTTGCCGAGAGCCGGCTGATCCTGATCTGGGGCAGCAACAGCATTGGCAGCAACCTGCATTTCTGGCGCTATGCGATGGAGGCCAAGCGCCATGGCGCCAAGCTGGTCTGCATCGATCCGCGCAAGAGCGAGACCGCCGACAAATGCCATGAGCACCTGCAGCTGCTGCCCGGCACCGATGCGGCCTTGGCGCTGGCCTTGATGCATGAGCTGATCGCCAACGACTGGCTGGACCACGACTACATCGCCCAGCACACGCTGGGCTGGGATGCACTGAAGGAACGTGCCTTGCAGTGGCCGCCCGAGCGCGCTGCCCAGGTCTGCGGCATCGATGCCGCGCAGATCCGCAGCCTGGCGCGCGACTACGGCACGACCGAGCGGGCGGCCATTCGCCTCAACTACGGCATGCAGCGCACACGCGGCGGCGGCAATGCCGTGCGGGCCGTCGCCTGCCTGCCAGCGCTCGTGGGCGCCTGGCGTCACCGCGCAGGCGGCCTGCTGCTGTCGAGCTCCTCGTCAGCCCCGGCGCGCCGGGGGGCGCTGCAGATGCCGGCGCTCTTGGGCGCGCGCCAGCCCCGCACCGTCAACATGAGCACGATTGGCGATGCGCTGCTCAAGCCCGCCAGCGCCGAGTTTGGCCCGCAGATTGCTGCGCTCATCTGCTACAACAGCAACCCGGTAGCCGTCGCCCCCGATTCGGCCAAGGTGGTCCAGGGCTTTGCCCGCGAGGATCTGTTCACCGTGGTGCTGGAGCACTTCATGACCGACACGGCCGACTATGCCGACTATGTGCTGCCCGCCACCAGCCAGCTCGAGCACTGGGACATCCACACCAGCTACGGCCATACCGATGTGCTGCTCAACCGCCCGGCCATTGCGCCGCTGGGCCAGGCGCGCAGCAATGCGCAGATCTTCCGCGACCTGGCGGCCCAAATGGCGCGCTACGACAGTGCCTTTGCCGCGCCGCATTTTGCCGACAGCGACGAGGAACTGTGCCGCCAGGCGGTCGACCCCACGCGCATCCCGTTTGAGCAGCTGCTGGACCAGGGCTTTGTCGCGCAGGACCTGCCCGACGCCCCTTTTGCCGAGGGCGGCTTTGCGACGCCCTCGGGCAAGTGCGAGTTCCACAGTGCGGCATTGGAGGCCATGGGCATCAACCCCTTGCCCGACTACCTGCCCAACCATGAGCTGCCCACGGCCAGCCATCCGCTGGCGATGATCTCGCCGCCGGCGCGCAACTTTCTCAATTCCACCTTCGTCAACGTGCGCAAGCTGCGCAGTGCCGAAGAGCGCCCGATGCTGGAGATGCACCCCAGCGATGCGCAAAGCCGAGAGATTGCCGATGGCGATCTGGTGCGCGTCTTCAACGGCCGGGGTGAGCATGTCTGCCATGCCAGCATCAATGGCCGCGCCCGGCCCGGCGTGGTGGTGGGGCTGGGCATCTGGTGGCGCAAGGACGGGCCCAATGGCACCAACGTCAATGAGCTGACCCACCAGCAGCTGACCGATATCGGACGCGCACCGTCCTTTTATGACTGTGCGGTGCAGGTCGAGCGCATGGTCAATGCCGACATCCGCCACGGAGGTATCGCCGCATGAGCGCCGTAGAACAAGCCTTTTCAGCCAGCTATGCTGCAGCACGCCAGCAGTTTCTCGAGGCCGCAGCCTCCGCCGGCCTGGCGCTGCAGTCACAGCTCCATCCGTTGACCGGGGTAGAGGGCGAAGCGTTGGCCATGGATGTGGCCCGCGATGGCGCGATGGACGCCGACCAGCTGCTGATCCTCAGCAGCGCCTGCCATGGCATCGAAGGCTACTGCGGCAGCGGCGTGCAGGTCTATGCGCTGCGCGATGCCGAGTGGCTGGACAAGGCACGCAACGCCGGCGTGGCCGTGCTCTATGTGCATGCGCTCAACCCCCATGGCTTTTCCTACGGCCGGCGGGTGACGCAGGAGAACGTCGACCTGAACCGCAACTTTGTCGATTTCTCCCAGCCGCTGCCGGGCAACCCGGCTTATGACCAACTGCACGACGTGATCGTGCCCGCCCAGTGGCCGCCCACGGCCCAGGTGCAGCAG
Organism: Comamonas sp. MYb21; assembly: GCF_037479395.1. NCBI lineage: Bacteria > Pseudomonadati > Pseudomonadota > Betaproteobacteria > Burkholderiales > Comamonadaceae > Comamonas > Comamonas sp. MYb21. Next base: position 54,049 of record NZ_JBBGZC010000003.1, read on the forward strand.
GCGATGCAGGACTTTATCGACGCGCATGGCCTCAAGGCCTGGCAGGCCGCGGTCGCCCAGGGCCAGTACCGCCATCCGCAAGGCGTGTTCTTTGGCGGCCAGGCCCCCACCTGGAGCAACCAGACCCTGCGCCAGGTGCTGCGCCAGCACGGCAGCCAGGCGCGCCAGATTGCCTGGATCGACGTGCACACCGGCCTGGGCCCCAATGGCTATGGCGAGCGCATCTTTACCGGCCCGCCCGGCGATGCGGCCATGCTGGCGCGGGCGCGCCGCTGGTGGGATGGCGCTGGTGCCACGCCAGTCACCTCGCTGGACGATGGCAGCTCCTCGTCGCCGCCGCTGACCGGCTTGCTGTGGAACAGCGTGGCGCAGGAATGCCCGCAGGCCGCCTTTACCGGCATGGCCCTGGAGTACGGTGTGCTGCCCGTGCATGCCACCCTGGATGCCTTGCGCGCCGACCACTGGCTGCACCAGCACCCCGAGGCGCCGGCAGACCAGCAAGCCGCCATCCACCAGCAGATGCGCGAAGCCTTCTACGACGAGAGCGTGGCCTGGAAGGGGCAGATCATCAGCCAGGCGCGGCAGGCGCTGTTCCAGACCGTCGATGGCCTCAGCCGCGAGGCGCGCTGACCTCAGGCGGAGCGACCTGCAGCGCGACCTGCTGGCAGCCCCAGTGGTGCAGGCATTCGCGCAGCACTATCAACAGTGCCGCCTGCGCCGGGGACAGCTGCAGGCCGCCGTGGCTGCCGCCCATCATGTACTGGGCATAGCGGTTGAACAGCTGCTCGATGGCGTCGGTCGTCTGCAGGGCAGCTTGCGGATCGTGCAGTTGCGCCGCGAGGGCTGCCATGTCCGGCGCGCGGCACAGCAAAGCCAGCTGGGGCCCCGGCGCTGGCCAGCTGCGGGTCAGCGGCATGATCTGGTCCTCCACCAGCTCAATCACCTGCTCCACCTGGCCGGCACCTGCCGATGCCCGGCTCAGATACTGTGTTGCCAATTGGCCATAGCCCAGTGGCAGATCGTGTCGAATAGGTGACGCGTTTTGCGGTGCCAGGCGCCAGACATGGCAGGCATCCGGGTCGGCTTGCAGCACCACCCAGTCATGGTCTGGAAAGCGCGCTTGCAGCGCGGCCAAACCCTGCAAAATCGCGGGGTTTGAAGGGATGGTCGGGTCGGAGGGCAGGGATGTGGACATGGTCGCTGGGCAATGCTAAGCGCGCTTGATCGGCGCTGCTCGCTGTATCTTTTATACATATGCTGTCAGTAGGTGTGTCAGACAAATGCCATTGACGGCGCGGAGCGGCGTCACACAATAAGTGGCATGAATATCCTGCAGTCCAAGCTCGAAGAGAAGCTGGCGGGTTTGCCAGTGTTGGTTGCCATCTCCATGCCCCAGGGCGGATGGATCGGTCCGCCGGACCAGGCGCAAGTACGTATCCGTTGCCACAATGCGGCGGCGCTGGCCTCGCTGGCGGCGGGCGATGTGGGGGTGGTCGGCGCGGCCATCGTCGAGGGCCATGTCGAGATCGAAGGCACGATGCGCGATGCCATGGCCGCAGCGGTGGCCTTGATGCCCGCCGACCCGGTGGCCGCACGCTCGACCTGGTGGAGCCGGCTGCTGGCGCGCTCCCGCTCGGCAGCGCTCCATACGCTGACCAAGGATTCCGAGCAGATCCAGTTCCACTATGACGTCTCGGACGACTTCTACGGCCTGTGGCTGGACCCGCGCCGCGTCTACTCCTGCGCCTACTATGCCGAGCCCGGCTACAGCCTGGCGCAGGCGCAGGAGGCCAAGCTCGATCTGATCTGCCGCAAGCTGCGGCTGCAGCCCGGCGAGCGTTTTCTGGATGTGGGCGCCGGCTGGGGTGGCCTGCTCTTGTGGGCAGCCGAGCACTACGGCATCGAGGGCACCGGCATCACCTTGTCGAAGAACCAGCATGCCTATGTCAACCGGCTGATCGAACAAAAAGGCCTGCAGGGCCGCGTCCGGATGCTGCTGAGCGACTACCGCCAGCTGCAGGTGGACCAGCCTTTTGACAAGCTCGCCTCGGTGGGCATGTTCGAGCATGTGGGCCGCGCGCATATGCAGGAGTACTTCAGCGTGCTCAAGCGCCTGATCAAGCCCGGCGGCTTGCTGATGAACCACGGCATCACCGCTGGCGGCACCGACAACGAACAGCTGGGCGCGGGCATGGGCGATTTCATCGAGAAATACATCTTCCCTGGCGGCGAGCTGATCCATGTCAGCGCCGTGCTCGAAGAGATGGCCCATGCCGGCTGGGAGATGGTGGACACCGACAACCTGCGCCCCCATTACGCCAAGACCTTGTGGGCCTGGTCCGATGCGCTGGAGGCGCAGCTGGGTGAGGCGCTGGCCATCCTCTCGCACAAGGGCAACCCCGCGCAGGCGGCCAAAACGCTGCGCGCCTACCGCCTCTACCTGGCCGGTTGCGCCACCGGTTTTGAGCATGGCTGGGTGGCGCTGCACCAGATGCTGGCTGTCATGCCCGATAGATCGATGACGACAGGGGCCATGCCTGGTGCACAATCACAATACCCGTTCACCCGGGACTATATGTATCGATAAGGAGCGCACCGTGCTATTCAAATTCAAATCGCAGGCCACTGCAGACATGATCATGCTCGAGCCCGATGCCCGCAAGGTGCTGCAGATCATCGGCAAGGACGCCTCGCCACGCGGCATCATCACCACCGACCAGATTCCGCAGGCCATTGCTGCGCTGCAGGCCGCCGTGGCCGCTGAGGACGAGCGCGCGCAGGCGGCCAAAACCCAGGATCTGGACCAGGACCCCGAAGACGCCGACGGCCAGGATGTGAAGGCCAGCGTCGGCCTCAAGCAGCGGGCGGTGCCCTTTATCGAGATGCTGCGCCGCAGTGCGGCCGAGCAGGCCGATGTGGTCTGGGGCGGTTGATACGCACAGTAGCAACGCACTGCATCCAACGAAAAAAAGACTGCCGAGGCAGTCTTTTTGCATGGGGGCTGAGGATCAATCGGCGAAGGTGCCTGCGGCCTTGATGATCGGCGTCCACTTGGCGATCTCGGCCTGCACAAAGGCCTTGTGGCCTTCGGGCGTGATGCGCTGGTCGGTGGCGACCACGGCGCTCAGGTTCTCGGACTTCTTGATGAACTCGGGGTCCTTCAAGGCCACCTTCAGCGCGTCGTTGACCTTTTTCAGGATGTCGGCCGGCGTGCCCTTGGGGGCGTACAGGCCGTGCCAGATCGTCACTTCAAAGCCGTTCAGGCCTTCTTCCTGCAGGGTTGGCAGGTCCTTGAGCGATGGCGTGGTCAGGCGCTTGTTGGTGGTCACCGCATAGGCCTTGACCTTCTTGCCCTCAATCTGGCCGGTGGTGTTGGTGGTCTGGTCGCACAGCACATCGACCTGGTTGCCCATCAGGTCGGCAATCGCCGGAGCGGCGCCCTTGTATGGCACGGCGGTCAGCGGGATCTTCAGGGTGCTTTGCAGCAGCAGGCCGCACAGGTGCGAGGCAGAACCGATACCGGCATTGGCCAGGTTGACCTTGTCCTTTTCCTTGTTCAGGTAGGCGGCCAGTTCCTTGTAGTTGTTCGGTGCCAGGGTGGGCTTGCCGATCAGGGTCATCGGCACGTCGTTGATGATGCCCAGGTATTCGAAGTCCTTGGTCACATCGAAGGACAGCTTGCGGTAGAGGATAGGGGCCGTGGCCACGCCGATGTGGTTGAGCAGCAGCGTGTAGCCGTCTGGCTTGGCACGTGCGGCCTTGGCCATGCCGATGGTGCTGCCTGCGCCGTCGGCATTGTCGATGACCACGGTCACGCCGTTGAGGGGCTTGCGCAGTGCTTCGGCCAGGTCGCGTGCCACGCGGTCGGTGGGGCCGCCTGCCGTGAACGGCACGACGATGGTGATGGGCTTGTTGGGGTAGGAGGCGTCGGCATAGGCGCCGGTGGCGGTAGCGGCCGCCAGGGCCAGTGCAGTCCATTGCATCATCTTGTTCATAACGGCTTGTCTCTCTTGAATGGGAAAAAGAGTGCCATCCTAACGAGAACAGACTGGGGTTTTTTCTAAGGTAAACCCTTGTTTTTCCTGAGTGTTTCGAGTTTTTGACAAAGGCTTTTTTCGCGAACTTAAAGCCAAATGGCCGCCCGGCTCAACCACGGTTTATCAGGGCTGCTATCAATATTGATAGTTGAAATGTCGTAAGCCTTGGGCGAAATGTCGTGCGCCCAGAGGCAGTGATGGACATTTATTTGCGCTGGCGCAAGCCGTTTGGCCCGCAACCAGGGGCTTTCAAGCCAAGCAATATCCGTAGCCTTCCTATGGCTTTCACTCAGCTTACGCCGCCAGCGACCCGCTGACGATGGCTGCCGCCGCAGCGCGGGTCTCCACGCCCAGCTTTTCAAACACATGCTCCAGGTGCTTGTTGACGGTGCGCGGGCTCATGCCCAGGATCTGCGCGATGTCGCGGTTGGTCTTGCCCTTGGCCAGCCAGCCCAGCACTTCCGTCTCGCGCGGGGTCAGCGCTGCATCCTGCAGGCGCTGGGTGCTGGCGCGCAGGCCCTCATGGCCCAGGCGCAGCACCAGCATGCGCTCGCCAATGCCCACTTCGCCCACCGACTGGGCCAGCAGGCTGCCGCTGCCCAGCGGGTGCTGGGCCGCCGTATCCCAGGCCGACTGCAGCCAGGCCGTTGCCGCTGCCGCACTGGCGCCAAAGGCCTGCTCCAGCCACAGCGCCGCTTGCGGTGAGCGCCAGGCCAGGCGCCCCTGGCGGTCGAGCACCACCACGCCCATGCCGGCCACATCGACCGCGGCCTGGGCCATGCGGCCCACATGGGCGTTGTGCATATGGCGGGCCAGGCGCGCCAGCACCTCGGGCAGCTTCAGCGGTTTGACGACATAGTCCACGCCGCCGCAGGCAAAGCCCTCGACGATATGGTCGGTCTCCGACAGCCCGGTCATGAAGATGACCGGCACATGGGCCCAGGCCGGGTGGGCCTTGATCTTGCGGCACAGCGAAAAGCCGCTCTCGCCGGGCATCACGCAGTCGAGCAGTACGGCGTCCGGCGTGGCGATCTCCAGGCGCTCCAGCGCCTCGGCCGCATTGCGGGCGACCAGCACGGTGTAGTCCTGCTGACTGAGCGCGTCGCAGAGAAATCCCAGGGTTTCGACGGCATCGTCCACGACGAGGACAACACCGGCATGGGGCGTGAAAGTGGGCATGGTCAGCGGTCCGCAGGCCCTGCAGGCCCGAGGCTCTCCAGAATGAGGGGGAAGTCAAAACGCTGGGCAGCGGCATCGAGGGCCTGCAGCGTGCCGCGCGATTGGGGGTGGCTGGCCTGGGCGGCCGCCAGCAATTTGCGCAGGCCGGCGCCATCGCCAAAGCGCGCCAGGCGCGTGATGTCCGACTGCAGATCCGGCGGCAGGGGCGGCTCCTGCGGCGCCGGTGGCGGCGCGGCGGGGGCCGTGGTCGCTGAGCTGGCCGAGCCAGTGGCCATGTCTTCTATCCATTCGAGCTTCAGCAGCCAAGCCAGCGTGTCCATCAGCTCGGACTCCAGCACCGGTTTGCCGACAAAGGCCTGGCAGCCGGCGCGCTCGAGCTGCTCGGGCTGGTTCTCGAACAGGTCGGCCGAGACGATGACGATGGGCAGGTGCACAGCGCTGTACTGCTGGCGCACCAGCGCAGCGGTCTGCCAGCCGCTCAGGTCATCCATGCTCAGGTCCAGCAAGATGGCATCGGGCGGCGTGTCGCGGATGACCTCCAGGCATTCCTGGCCGCTGGCCGCCTCCAGTACGGTAAAGCCCAGCGGGATCAGCACGCCGGCGATCAGCTGGCGGTGGATGGGCTGGTCATCGACCAGCAGCAGCGTTCTGCGCGGGCCCAGGTAGCCGCCGATAAAGGGCCGGGCCTGGGGCTGGCCGGCCAGTGCACGTGGCGGGTTGTGTACCTCGCTCAGGTACAGGCGCACCGAGAACGTGCTGCCCTGGCCGGGTGTGCTCTGCAGGCTCAGCTCCCCGCCCATCAGCAAGGTCAGCATGCGGGTGATGGTCAGGCCCAGGCCGGTGCCGGTGCTGGCGGCGCGGCGCCCGGCGCTGCCCCGCTCAAAGGGCATGAAGATGCGCTCATGGTCCTGCGGCGCGATGCCGATGCCGGTGTCGCGGATGTCAAAGCGCACCACATCGCTGTGGCAGTCCACCTGCAGGCGGATGCTGCCGCTGTCGGTAAAGCGGATGGCATTGCCCAGCAGGTTGATCAGAATCTGGCGCAGGCGCTTGGCATCCGCCCGCACCCAGGCTGGAATGCGGCCCTGCGTCTGCAGCTCGAACTGCAGGCCCTTGGCCTCGGCCTGCGGCCGCACCATGCGGTTAACGGCCTCCAGAAACTCGGGGAACTGCAGCGGCACCGGGTCCAGCCGCAGGCGCCCGGCCTCGATGCGTGCCAGGTCCAGCAGCTCGTCGATCAGCGAATGCATGTGCTGGCCGCTGTGCAGCATGGTGCTGATGTTCTCGTGCGCGGGGCCGGGCAGGTCGCTGCGGCGCAGCAGCAGCTGGGCATAGCCCAGGATGCTGGTCAGCGGCGTGCGCAGCTCATGGGCCATGCCGGCCACATAGCGTGACTTGGCCTGGTTGGCCGCCTCGGCATGCTCCTTGGCGGCCTGGAGCTGGGCATCGGTGCGCTGGTGGGCCTCGATCTCCTGCATCAGCATCTGCGTCTGGCGCTCCGATTCCTCACGCGCCATGCGCCGGCTGTCCTTGGCCAGCACCAGCCACCAGGCGTAGAGCGCGCACAGCAGCGCCAGCAGCGAGAACGCGCGCACAAAGGCCCAGCGCAGATCCGTCTGCCCGGGCGAGAGGCTTTGCTGCATATAGACCACGAACAGGGCCAGCGCCATGGGGCTGGTCAGCAGCAGCACCGTGCCCGCATAGGAGGCCAGCCGAAAGTTGATGCTGCGCTGGATGCGCTGGGGCAGCAGGCTTTCGTAGAGGCTGCGCCACTGCACCTGGGCGCGCGCCGTGCTGGGCTTGCAGCGGTCATGGCAGCGCGAATCGAGCGAGCAGCACAGCGAGCAGATCGGCGCGCCATAGGCGGGGCAGGCGGCCATGTCGGCGCGCTCGAACTGGTTCTGGCAGACGGCGCACTGCAGCTGCGCGGCCTCGAACTGCGCGGGCTGGCGGGCGATGTACCAGCGCCCGCCGGTGGCCCAGGCCAGCAGCGGCGATACCAAAAGCGCAATGGCCAGCGCGATATAGGGCGCAAAGGCGCTGGCCAGCTCGCCCAGCAGGCCGCTGTAGGCAATGCCGGCGGCCAGCGCGGCAATGCCCATGGCGCCCAGGCCGACGGGGTTGAGGTCGTGCAGGTAGGCCCGGCGGAACTCGGTGCCCGTCGGGCTCAGGCCCAGCGGCTTGTTGATGACCAGATCGGCCACCAGCGCGCCGACCCAGGCGACTGCGATATTGCTGTAGATGCCCAGCACCTTCTCCAGCGCGCTGAACACGCCCAGGGTCATGATCAGCATCGCAATCATCACGTTGAAGACCAGCCACACGACACGGCCGGGGTGGCTGCGGGTGAGGCGCGAGAACACATTCGACCAGGCCAGCGACCCGGCATAGGCATTGGTCACATTGATCTTGATCTGCGCCATGATGACGAAGACCAGCGTAATCCAGAGGGCAACGCCCGGGTCCTGCACGATCTTGCCAAAGGCGGTGAGGTAGAGGTGGGTGGGATCGGAGGCCTCGGCCACGGTCGAGCCAAACTGCAGCGCCACATAGGCCAGGTAGGCGCCGCCCAGCATGCGCGCCGCACCCACCAGGATCCAGCCGGGCCCACCCATCAGCACGCAAAACCACCAGCGGCCCCGGTTGGAGGCCGTCTTGCGCGGCATGAAGCGCAGGTAATCGACCTGCTCGCCAACCTGCACGATCAGTGCAAAGATCACCGTGCTGGCCGAGCCGAAATACAGCCAGTTGAAATCGGCGCTGCCCGAGGTCAGGCCCGACAGGCCCGGCAGCTCCTGCACAAACTGCGGCTGCTGGAAGGCCAGCCACAGGTAGGGGGCCAGCAGCATCACGGCCCACAGCGGCTGGGTCCAGGCCTGCAGCTTGGAGATGAAGGTGACGCCATAGAGCACCATCGGTATCACCACCAGCGCGCACAGCACATAGCAGACCACCAGAGGCCAGCCCAGCGCCATCTGCACCGCCAGCGCCATGATGGCCGCCTCCAGTGCAAAGAAGATAAAGGTGAAGGTGGCGTAGACCAGCGAGGTGATGGTCGAGCCCAGGTAGCCAAAGCCCGCGCCCCGGGTGAGCAGGTCCATGTCCAGCCCATAGCGAGCCGCGCAGACCGAGATGGGCCAGGCCGTCAGAAAAATGACGATGCCCATCACCGCAATGGCCCAGGCGGCGCTGCTAAAGCCATAGGCCAAGGTGATGGTCGCGCCAATCGCCTCCAGCGCCAGAAAGGACAGCCCGCCCATCGCCGTGTTCAGCAGCTGCCACTCGCTCCAGCGCCGGGCCTTTTGTGGCGTATAGCGCAGTGCGTAGTCCTCCATGGTCTCGTCGGCCACCCAGGCGTTGTATTCGCGGCGGATCGGGAAGATCTTTTGGGACGGCTTGGTCATCACAGGCAGCGCACAGGCGCTGGGGGCAAGGGATCCGCAGACTAAGCAATATTCAGGCCACGGCAAGGCTGGTGCGGCCGGCGAGGTGCGGCCGGCGAGGTGCACCCCAAGGCGCGTTGGGCGAGCAAGCTTAGCCCGCTGTGGCTACGCAGGGGCTACGTCAAATGACGTATGGGTGTTTGGCGGCCGCACTTTTAGAGTGGCTACAGGTTTCAACCCGTTACCAGTTCAGCCCGCTGAACCACTTGAGGAGAAAAGCATGTCTCAGGATTTCCATCAGTCGCTTCGCCGCCGCCGTCTCTTGCAAGGCCTGGGTGCCATCAGCGTGGCGGGTCTGCCCATGCTGGCCCGCGCCCAGACCCCGCCGACCGCCCAGGTCAACACTACCAAGCTGGCCGTCACCGATACCGAGGTGGTGGTCGGGCAGCTGCACTCGTCGACCGGCACCATGGCGATCTCGGAGACCGGCTCGATCCAGGCCGAGCAACTGGCCATTGACCAGATCAACGCGATGGGTGGTGTGCTGGGCCGCAAGATCCGCGTGATCAAGGAAGATGGCGCCTCCGACTGGCCCACCTTTGCCGAAAAGGCCAAGAAGCTGCTCATCAGCGACCATGTGGCCACCGTGTTTGGCTGCTGGACTTCGGCCTCGCGCAAGGCCGTGCTGCCGGTCTTCGAGAAGGAAAACGGCCTGCTCTACTACCCCACGTTCTACGAAGGCCTGGAGCAGAGCAAGAACGTCATCTACACCGGCCAGGAAGCGACCCAGCAGATTCTGTACAGCCTCGATTGGGCCAAGAAGGAAAAGAACGCCTCCAAGGTGTTCCTGGTGGGCTCGGACTACATCTGGCCACGTACCTCGATGAAGATTGCGCGCAAGCACATCGAGACCTTCCAGAAGGGCAAGGTCGTCGGCGAGGAGTACTACCCGCTCAGCAACACCAACTTCAACTCGCTGATCAACAAGATCAAGGTGGCCAAGCCCGATCTGATATTTGCGGCTGTCGTGGGCGGCTCCAACGTGGCCTTCTACAAGCAGCTCAAGGCCGCAGGCATCACCGGTGACAAGCAGTTCCTGGTGACCCTGTCGGTGACCGAGGACGAAATGCTGGGCATTGGCGGCGAGAACTTTGCCGGCTTCTATTCGAGCATGAAGTACTTCCAGACGCTGGACAACCCCAACAACAAGAAGTTTGTCGAGGCCTTCAAGGCCAAGTACGGCCCCAAGTCGGTCATCGGCGATGTGACCCAGGCCGGTTACCTGGGCCCCTGGTTGTGGAAGGCCGCTGTCGAGAAGGCCGGCAGCTTCGATGTCGACAAGGTCGTGGCCGCCTCGCCGGGCATTGAGCTGAACACGGCGCCCGAAGGCTACGTGAAGATCGACGCCAACCACCACCTCTGGAGCAAGTCGCGCATCGCGCAAGGCCTGCCGGACGGGACTTTCAAGGTGGTGTCCGAGTCGCCCGAGCTGATCAAGCCTGATCCCTTCCCCAAGGGCTACCAGTAAATCAAGACTCCGAGAGCGGGCCCCGGGGCATTCCCCCGAGGCCCGCATTTCCGCCGACCACCACCCGACAAGAGAGCGCCATGACTTTTTCTGAAATGATGAATATCGGGCTGATGCAGGGCTTTGCAGGCCTCAGCCTGTTTGCGGTATTGCTGCTGATGGGCCTGGGCCTGGCGATTATTTTTGGCCAGATGGGTGTCATCAACATGGCGCATGGCGAGTTCATGACCATCGGTGCCTACACCGTGTTCATGGCCTCCACCTTGGTGGAAGCCCATGCCCCGGCCTGGATGCCTTACTACTTCCCCTTGTCGATCGTGGCGGCCTTTGTGTTTGCGTTTGTGCTGGGCTGGCTGGCCGAATGGGCGTTGATACGGCATCTGTACAAGCGCCCGCTCGATACCCTGCTGGCCACCTGGGGCCTGAGCCTGGGGCTGCAGCAGGTGTTCCGCACGGTGATCGGCCCCAAAGAGGTGAGCCCCACCTTGCCTGACTGGCTGATGGGTTCCTGGTCGCCCAGTGAGGGGCTGGACATTCCGATCAACGGCATGTTTGTGCTGGCGCTGGCGCTGCTGGTGACGGCCGGCGTGCTGATTGCGCTCTACCGCAGCCGCTGGGGCCTGCGGGTGCGCGCCACGGTCAGCAACCGCGTGATGGCCAACGCCATCGGCATCAATACCAAGAAGACCGACCGCCTCACCTTTGCCATTGGCTGCGGGGTGGCGGGCATTGCCGGGGCGGCCTTCACCACCATCGGCTCGACCGGGCCCACCTCCGGCTCGCTCTACATCGTGGATTCGTTCCTGGTCGTCACCTTTGGCGGCGCCGCCAGCCTGCTGGGCACCGTGGCATCGGCCTTTGGCATTGCCCAGGTGCAGTCGATCACGGAGTTCTTCCTCAGTGGCTCCATGGCCAAGGTGCTGACCTTGTCCTTCATCGTCGTGGTCTTGATGCTGCGGCCCCAAGGTCTGTTTGCCAGCAAGGTGCGCCGCTAAAGCCGGTGCAAAGGATGACAACCATGAAAGATATGCGTGTGTGGCTGGAGCGAACCGGCCTGGGCCATGTGGCCATCCTGGCAGTCGTGCTGCTGGCACTGCTGCCGCTGGGGCTGGACATCTTCCGCCTGAACCTGGTGGGCAAGTACCTGTGCTATGCGTTTGTGGCCGTGGGCCTGGTGATGCTCTGGGGCTGGGGCGGTGTGCTGAGCCTGGGGCAGGGCGTGTTCTTTGGCCTGGGGGGCTACGCGATGGCCATGTTCCTCAAGCTCGAAGCCTCGGACAAGGTCAGCACCGCGATCCAGTCCACGCCGGGCATCCCCGACTTCATGGACTGGAACCAGCTCACCGCGCTGCCGCTGTGGTGGACGCCGTTCGAGTACCTGCCGTTTGCGTTGTTTGCGGTGGTGGCAGTGCCCGCGCTGCTGGCCTTCATCATTGGTTTTGCGATGTTCCGCCGCCGCGTGGGCGATGTCTACTTTGCCATCATCACCCAGGCGGTGGCGCTGATCCTGACGGTGCTGATCATCGGCCAGCAGGGCTACACCGGCGGCGTCAACGGCATGACCGATCTGCGCACGATGCTGGGCTGGGACATCCGCACCGACAGCGCCAAGTACATCCTCTACTACGTCTGCTGCGGCCTGCTGCTGCTGTCGGTCGTCGCCTGCCTCTGGATCCAGAAGAGCAAGCTGGGCACCTTGCTGCTGGCGATGCGCGACAAGGAAGACCGCGTGCGCTTCTCCGGCTACGACGTGTCGATGTTCAAGGTCTTTGTGTTCTGCCTGGCCGCTGCGATATCGGGCATTGGTGGCGCGATGTTTGCACTGCAGGTGGGCTTTATGTCGCCATCGATCGTCGGCATTGTGCCTTCCATCGAAATGGTGATCTTTGCCGCTGTTGGTGGCCGCATGAGCTTGGTGGGGGCCGTCTACGGCGCGCTGCTGGTCAACTTTGGCAAGACCTATTTCTCCGAGACCTTCCCTGATCTCTGGATGTTCTGCATGGCGGGCCTGTTCATCGTCGTGACCATGTTCTTCCCCAATGGCCTGGCGGGCCTGTATGCCAGCAAGGTCAAGCCGCTGCTGGCCCGGCGCGCAGCCAAACCGGTCAGCACACCCAGCCACGGCGCCGGCCCTGCCAGCACCAAGCCCGCAACCACCAGCAGCAAAGCGCAGGAGCCCGTCGCCGGCAAGCCCGCGGCCGAAGGCGTCTGAACCAGGAGCACGCAATGAGCAATACCGATTTCGCACTGGCGGTGGAGGGTTTGACGGTCTCCTTTGATGGCTTCAAGGCCATCGAGGACCTGACCCTCTATGTCGACAAGAACGAGCTGCGCGTGATCATCGGCCCCAACGGCGCGGGCAAGACCACCTTGCTCGACCTGATCTGCGGCAAGACCAAGGCCAGCAGCGGCAGCATCAAGTTCCAGAACCAGGAGCTGACGGGCATGGACGAGTACCTGCGCGTGCGCAAGGGCATAGGCCGCAAGTTCCAGACGCCTTCGATCTACGAGAACCTCTCGGTCTTCAAGAACCTGGAGGTGTCCTACCCCGAGGGGCGCTCGGTGTTTGGCGCGCTGCGCTTTCAGTGCACGCCGGCCGTGCAGCAGCGCGTGCAGGCGGTGGCACAGGAGATTGGCCTGGACCATGTGCTGGAGATGGAATCGGGCCTGCTGTCGCACGGGCAAAAGCAGTGGCTGGAGATTGGCATGCTGCTGATGCAGGAGCCCGAGCTGCTGATGCTGGACGAACCGATTGCCGGCATGAGCGCGCGCGAGCGCGAGCTGACGGCCGATCTGCTCAAGCGCATCTGCGTGGGCCGCTCGGTGATCGTGATCGAGCACGACATGGAGTTTGTGGCCCGCATTGCGCACAAGGTCACCGTCATGCACCAGGGCAAGATTCTGGCCGAGGGCTCGATGGAGGCCGTGCAGTCCGATCCCAAAGTCATCGATGTCTACCTGGGCCACTGAGGAGCCGCATATGCTGAAAGTCAACGATATCCACGTGGCCTACGGACAGAGCGAGGCGCTGCACGGCATCTCCTTCGAAGGCCGGCCCAACGAGACCCTGGCCATCATGGGCCGCAACGGCATGGGCAAGACCACCTTGTTCAAGGCGCTGATGGGCGTGCTGCCGCTCAAGAGCGGGGCGGTGCAGGTGGCGGGGCAGGATGTGTCGCGCGACGAGAGCTATCTGCGCGTGGCCAAGGGCATTGCCTATGTGCCCCAGGGCCGCATGATCTTCCCGACGCTGAGCGTCGAGGAGAACATCGAGACCGGTCTGGAAAATTCCCGTGACCGCAAGATTCCCGATGAGATCTACGCGCTGTTCCCGGTGCTGTGGGATATGCGCCGGCGCAAGGGCGGCAACCTCTCGGGCGGGCAGCAGCAGCAGCTGGCCATTGCCCGCGCGCTGGTCACCAACCCCAAGGTGCTGCTGCTCGATGAGCCCACCGAGGGCATCCAGCCGTCCATCATCAAGGACATCGCCAAGGCGCTCAACGAGATCCGCAAGATGCGCGAGATCACCATCGTCGTCTCCGAGCAGGTGCTGCATTTTGCGATGGATGTGGCCGACCGTCTCTTCGTGATCGAGGGCGGCCGCATCGTGCACGAGACCGACCGCGCCAACACCAACGAGGCCCATATCAAGTCGTACCTGTCGGTTTGACACCGCTTGCGCGGGCCGCCCGCGCGTTTCTTGTTCCATTGACTGCATCACAGGAGTTGCACATGCCCGAAACCCTGATCAAGGTTGATCTGTCCCAACCGGCCCCTTCCAACGAGAAGGTGCACAACCGCTGGCACCCCGATATTCCGATGGCCTGCTGGGTCAACCCCGGCGATGACTTTGTGCTGGAGACCTACGACTGGACGGGGGGCTTCATCCAAAACAACGACAGCGCCGACGATGTACGCGATGTGGACCTGACCACGGTGCACTACCTCTCGGGCCCGGTCGGCGTCAAAGGGGCAGAGCCCGGTGACCTCTTGGTCGTGGATCTGCTCGATATCGGTGCCAAGGACGAGAGCCAGTGGGGCTTCAACGGCTTTTTCTCGCAGAAGAATGGCGGCGGGTTCCTGACCGACCACTTTCCGTCCGCGCAAAAGTCGATCTGGGATTTCCAGGGCATGTTCACCACCTCGCGCCACATCCCTGGCGTGCGCTATGCCGGCCTGATCCACCCGGGCCTGATCGGCACCTTGCCCGATCCCAAGATGCTCGAGACCTGGAATGCGCGCGAGCAGGCGCTGATCGACACCAACCCGGACGGCAACCTGGCCAACCCGCCCTTTATGGCGACGGCGCACATGGGCCAGCTCAAGGGTGAGGCGCGCGACAAGGCCGCCGCCAGCGGCGCGCGCACCGTGCCCCCGCGCGAGCATGGCGGCAACTGCGACATCAAGGACCTCTCGCGCGGCTCCAAGATCTTCTTCCCGGTCTATGTCGATGGCGCCGGCCTGTCGGTGGGCGATCTGCACTTCAGCCAGGGCGATGGCGAAATCACCTTCTGCGGCGCCATCGAGATGGCCGGCTGGGTGCACATGAAGGTCTCCATCATCAAGGGCGGCATGGCCAAGTACGGCATCAAGAACCCGATCTTCAAGCCCAGCCCCATCGTGCCGACCTACAACGACTATGTGATCTTTGAAGGCATCAGCGTCGACGAATCGGGCAAGCAGTACTACCTGGATGTGAACGTGGCCTACAAGCAGGCCTGTCTCAACGCCATCGAGTACCTGAAGAAGTTTGGTTACTCGGGCGCCCAGGCCTATTCCATCCTCGGCACTGCCCCCGTGCAGGGCCATATCAGCGGCGTGGTGGATGTGCCCAATGCCTGCGCCACCCTGTGGCTGCCCACGCAGATCTTTGAGTTCGACATCAACCCCAATGCCGCCGGCCCGGTCAAGTACCTGGATGGCAGCATCGATATGCCGATCTCGTACGACAAGTAAGACGCTGGCTTGCGCGGGCCGCAGCGCCGGCCCGCTTTTATCTTTTTGTGCAGGAGACTTTGATGCCCACCTATGACTACGCCTGCCAGCGCTGCGGCGAATTCGATGCGCTGCGCCGCCTGTCCGACCGCAACCTGGCCTGTGCCTGCCCGCAGTGTGGCGCGGCCTCCGAGCGCGTCATCACCCAGGCCCCGCGCCTGGCCTGCACCTCTCCCCAGCAGCGCCGCGCCGCTGAGGTCAACGAACGCGCCCGCCATGCGCCGCGCATGTCGCGCGACAACGATCCTGGGGCTGGCAGCTATGGGCGGCTGCGGCATCCGAGTGGGTGCGGATGTTGCAGTGGGGGCGCCAAGACCGGTAGCGCTGCGGTTGCGGCGCAGCCAGCGCTGAAAAGCCAGGTGGGGAATCGGCCTTGGATGATTAGCCACTGAGGCGTGACTCCGCGACCTCCCGGCAACGGGATGCGGCGTTTATCCCCGCTATTCGCCGCAGTTTGTGCGGCGAATAGCGCTTGCCGTCCAACGCTTGCATGCGGCCCAAGAGAAAGCCTCCCTGGCACGTATAGACGCCAAGGAGGCTGAAAGGCTTTCAGGCGGCTCAAGGAATGACGGACCCCGCGCGCTGCGGAGCCCAGGCCGCTCAGGCGGCGTCTTTTTTGTTCCTGCGACGCAGGCCCAGCCAGGCGGCCAGGCCCAGTACGCCCAGCGAGGCTGCACCTGCGGCTCCTGCAATGGGCACGGGCACGGCGGCAGTGGGAATCACTGGTGGCGCAGTGACGCCAGCGCCTGTGATCGTGACCGATCGCGTCGTGGTCACGGGGGCGGTGAATGGGAAGGTCAGCGTGGCATTGGCCGCGCCAACCTGGGTAGGCGCGTATTGCAGCGTGACCGTGCATGCGCCCGCTGCAGGCAAGGTGGTGTTGGAGCAGGTGTCGGCTGTCAGGCTGAACTCTGCGCCCAGACTGTGGATCAGGCTGGCGACATCCAAAGGCAACGAGCCCACCCCATTGCTCAGGCTGATGGTTTGCTGCACCGTATTGCCCACGGTGACGTTGCCAAAATCCAGAGCCGTCGGGCTGATCGCAAAATCCATTGCTGCCACTTCCAGGCGCAGGCTGGCCTGGTTGGTCACGCCGCCTGCCGTGGCGCTCAGCACAATGTCTTGCACGTCTCCTGGGCTCGCGTCCTGGGCGACCGTGATGTTCACCACCACGGTTTGCGACGCCAATGGGCTCAGTGCTACGGGGGACGCAGGGCTGACTATGCTGGCGCTCCAGCCTGCTGGCAAGCTGTTGAGCGCCAATTCAGCGTTGACATCACTGCCGGCATTGAAGTTTTGAATGCTGAAGCTGCGTGTGATGGTTTGGCCAGGGACTACGGAGTCATTGGCCGGCGCAAAGACTTGCAAGGCGCCGGGGTCTGACCAGATTTCGGTGGCCTCAACGGCCCAGCGTGCGCCGGGTGCCAAGCTGGCTCTGTTCCACTGCAGGTAATAGCCTGCGTCTCGGTAGTTCGCATCGGCGGTACTGCTTAACTGGCCTGTTAAAGCTTGTTGGTTTCCTGCGCTATAGAAACCTGCGAAATACGCGGAAGCGGGCGTGGCTGGGTTGGCATAAAAGCCCATATAGCCGGTTGCTGCAAACGAGTCATTGCTGATGTAGACCATGCTGTTGTTGGCGTCATACCAACTGCGCGCCGAGTCAATGCCACCGAAGTAGCTGTCACCGCCATGGAAGAAACGCAGGTCGTTAAAAGTGTTGCTGCCCGTGTTCTCCAGTTCCCAGCGCTTGAGAATTTGTCTGTCACCATTCACATAGCTGAAGATTTGCGTGAATTGCACGCCACTGCTGCCGAGGGTGGTGACGGTGGTGATCGTGTAAGGGTCTCCAGCGGTGCCGCTGCCAGTGCGCACGTTGCTCACGGGAGCGACGGTTGGGCTCCCTCCGTAGCCAGTGGAATAGCGCGCCAGGGCATTGACGCCATCCAGGAAAATAACTGAACCCCAATCACTTTGACCGAAATACTGCCAGGCGCGATTGCCTGCCTGGTCAAGCCACACAGAAGGCCTACCGGTATCGGTCACACAGGCCTCCAAAGGATTCGGGGCTGAGGCATTAAAGCATTGCGTTTCTGCATAGCTGGCGGCACTCCCTGCCGTCAGACCAGCCAGCACCAGGGTTTGGGTAAAAGATCGGGAAACAGACATGAACGGAACTTCTCCATATTAAAAAAGCAATGCGCCTGTAGCGCAGATTCGCGTTGGCGAAGTGGCGACAGGCGAGGCATCAAGGCTTTGACCTTCAAGGCCATGGGCATTTACAACAATGCGATGTCCTTTTTTAACATTCTGTTAACTGTTTATCTATCCCTAGATTCAGGTAATTTGCAGCTTCATTTCTTCTCTTTGCAGCCATTCCAATACTCAAAAACTGCCATTGAATCCGTGGAGTTCGCATTCGCTTGGCGTGGTCGTTTGCGAGTCCAATGGATTCCCCTTGTTTTAATAGACAGTCTTTAGCTTCAAGCTCGAAGTTCTTCATAGTCTATGGCGCAGAGTCATCGTGGCCTTACGCCTCAACGCTCCTCAGTCATATTCGCCCTGGTACCTGTATCTTTTGGAACTGGTGGCAGCAATGTCAATGCCCGACATACTTCCCAAAAAGAACTAGTGCAGGGAGGGCGCGATTGCTTCTTTTAGTGGGCCCAGTGAGAAGCGGGCTCTGGCGGATTGATGTTTTCATTTCTCGGGAATGTGGCAAGAGGACAGATAGCCACACTGCACGACGTCAGTGGCTGATTTGACCATCCGCTGAAAATCTCTAATGAGGGAAATTCTGTTTTGGCCATTCTTCGGTATTTAAAATAAAATTCGCACGAGCAGCATTGGTGGTTCACTTCATCGGCCTGCCGCAGCAACGGAGATAGATCAGAATATTTGCAACGACCCAGCCTATGCCTGCGGTGATTACAAACGCTATTTGCCGCAAATCTTGCGGTTAATAAACCAGACAAATCACTGAAGCGACTTGGCGCAGGCATGGCGCCGCGCCCAAACAAAACGGCCACATCGCCTTGGGCGATGTGGCCGTTTTGCGTAGTCAATTTGCTGGATCGCAACCGCGCTCAGTCGTAACTCCGCGCATCCTCAATCACCTTGCCATCATTGGGCAGCTCGCCCGGGCGCAGCAGCGCGATGTCGGCGCGCAGCTTGGTGACTTCGCGCACGGCGTCGGCGATCTGTTCGGCCAGGCCCGCGCCCAGCTCGGTGGTTTCCACCTGCAGGCTCATCTGGTCCTGGGCCATGGCGCCGCTGACGACCAGGCGGGCCTTTTGCACCTGCGGGAAGCGTTTGACGACCTCGGCGATCTGGCCGGGGTGCACAAACATGCCGCGCACCTTGGTGGTTTGGTCGGCGCGGCCCATCCAGCCCTTGATGCGGGTGTTGGTGCGGCCGCTGGGGCATTGGCCGGGGAGGATGGCCGAGAGGTCGCCGGTGCCAAAGCGGATCAGCGGGTAGTCGGTGTTGAGCGTGGTGACGACCAGCTCGCCGACCTCGCCTTCGGCCACCGGGTCGCCGGTGCCGGGGCGCACGATTTCGACAATCACGTTCTCGTCCAGCACCAGGCCTTCGCGGGCCTCGGTCTCGTAGGCGATCAGGCCCAGGTCGGCGGTGGCATAGCACTGGTAGGCGGCGACACCCCGGGCGCTGAACCAGTCGCGCAGCGAAGGCGGGCAGGCCTCGCCGGAGACGAGCGCCTTGGTCAGCGATGCAATGCGCTGGCCCTGGGCTTCGGCCTTTTCCAGGATGATCTTCAAAAAGCTGGGCGTGCCGATGTAGCCATGGGGGTGCAGATCGGCCATGGCCTGCACCTGCTGCTCGGTCTGGCCGGTGCCGGCGGGGAACACGGTGGCGCCCAGCGCCTGGGCGCCCGATTCCATCATCGAGCCGGCGGGCACAAAGTGGTAGCTGAAGCTGTTGTGCACCAGCTCACCGGCGCGAAAGCCGGCCGCATAGATGGCGCGGGCCATGCGCCAGTAGTCACTGCGCTGGCCTTCGGGTTCATAGATGGGGCCGGGGCTGGCAAACATGCGCGGCATGGCGCTGCCAAAGGGCGCGGTGTTGAAGCCGCCAAAGATGGCGCGGCCCGGGTGCTGGGCGCGCTCGGCCTTCTGGCGCTCGAGCAGCTCATGCTTGCGGGTGACGGGCAGCTGCGCCAGCGCGGCGCGGCTGTTGATGCTGGCGGCATCGACGCCTTGCAGGATGCTGGCAAAGGCGAGGGAGTGTTGCTGGGCGTGCCGAATCTGGGCGGGCAGGCGGGCCATCAGATCGGCTTCGCGGGCAGCGGGGGCGCGGGACTCCAGATCGTCGTAGTGCGGGCTCATGCGGTTTCTCCGGGACGGGTAATCGGTATTTTTTGGGGGCGAATCTGCCGCAGACGCCGGCATCTGGGCATCGGCCGGCGCGGTAATCGGATCGTTGCAGGGGCTTAGGCCAGCCAGCGCTTTCTGCGCTTGTAGCTCTTGACGTCCTTGAAGCTCTTGCGCTCGCCGCCGCCCATGCCCAGGTAGAACTCCTTGACGTCCTCGTTGTTGGCGAGGTCCTTGGCGGCGCCGTCCATCATGATGCGGCCGCTCTCCATGATGTAGCCGTAGTCGGCGTACTTCAGCGCCATGTTGGTGTTCTGCTCGGCCAGCACGAAGGTGACCTTTTCCTTCTGGTTCAGGTCCTGCACGATGTTGAAGACCTCTTCGACGATCTGCGGCGCCAGGCCCATCGAGGGCTCATCGAGCAGCACCAGGCGCGGGTTGCTCATCAGCGCGCGGCCAATGGCGCACATCTGCTGCTCGCCGCCCGAGGTGTAGGCCGCCTGGCTGGTGCGGCGCGTCTTGAGGCGGGGGAAATAGTTGTAGACCTTGTCCAAGTTGGCGGCAATCTCGCCCTTGCTGGTGCGGGTGTAGCTGCCGGTGAGCAGGTTTTCTTCAATGGTCAGGTGGGCAAAGCAGTGCCGGCCTTCCATGACCTGCACGACGCCGCGCTTGACCAGGTCCGACGGGGTCAGCGCTTCGATGCGTTCGCCTTCGAGCTCGATGCTACCCTTGGTGACTTCGCCGCGCTCGCCCTTGAGCAGGTTGGAGATGGCGCGCAAGGTGGTGGTCTTGCCGGCGCCATTGCCGCCCAGGATGGCCACGATCGATTCGCGCGGCACCGACAGCGAGACGCCTTTGAGCACCAGGATCACATGGTTGTAGATCACCTCGATGCCGTTGACGACCAAAAGCGGCGCTGCTGCGGATGGGGTGGAAGCTGTTTGCGGGGAATCGGTCATGCCGTCACCTGATCTCTCAACAAAATGGAGGGCGGGCGGCCCCGGGGAAGCGGGCGCCTTCCGCAGTGGAAGGGCGCCAGGGGCCAGCCACGAGAGGCCCCGGGCCCATCAGGCCCAGGGACCACGCAGCCTTAGCTGCAGGAACGCGGCGTCACGTTCTTTTCCTTGGCGTACTTGTCGGCGTATTCCTTGACCAGCGGGTCGATCAAGGTCTTGTCCGATTGGTACCAGTCCGAGGTCACGTTGAACTTGCTGCCGTCCCAGGTGGCGATACGGGCCCAGTCGGCACCCAGGTGGTTGTCACAGCTGGTCTTGAAGGGGCGGATGATCTTGCCAAAGCCCAGCTCGTTCAAGCGCTCCTGGGTCATGTTCATGTTTTCCAGGCCCCAGCGCACCTGCTCGGAGGTCATGACCTTGCCCTTGCCGTACTTCTCTTGGGCGGTGCGGATGGCTTCGACCTGCAGCATCGCGATCACCATGCCGCGCGTGTGTGCCAGCTGGCCCAGCTCCTTGGGATCGGACGCGGTGCCCTGGCCCTTGTCGTACAGCGAGGCCTTGACGTCGTCATGCACTTTGTCGCGCTCGGCGGTGTTGTGGATGGTGACGGTGTTGTAGCCCTTGGCGCCGGCACCGATGTCCTTGACGTCATGGTCGGAGCCGCCCCACCAGATGGCGTACATCTTCTCGCGCGGGTAGCCGGTGGCCTGGGCTTCGCGCACGGCAGTTGGCGTCATCACGCCGGCCGACCACAGCAGCACATAGTCAGGGCGGTTCTGGCGGATCTGCAGCCAGGTGGATTTCTGCTCTACGCCGGGGGCGGTGACGGGCAGCAGCATCAGGTCAAAGCCTTCCTTGGCGGCGCGCTTTTGCAGCAGCGGGATGGGTTCCTTGCCATAAGGCGAGTCATGGTAGACCAGCGCGATCTTCTTGCCCTTGAGGCTGCCCTTTTCCTTCTTCAGGATGTCCTGCACGATGGAATCGGCAGCGGTCCAGTAGTTGCCCAGCAGCGGGAAGTTCCACTCGAACACCTTGCCATCGGCCGATTGCGACAGGCCGTAACCAGGGGTGATGACGGGCATCTTGTCGCCCGCGGCCTTGTCGGTCACGGCAAAGGTGATGCCGGTCGATTGCGTGTCAAAGCCGGAAGCGCCGCCGTCGCGGCCCTTGAGGCGCTCATAGCATTCCACGCCCTTGGCGGTGTCGTAGGCGGTTTCGCACTCTTCGAACTTGATCTTCACGCCGTTGATGCCGCCCTTGGCATTGACGAGCTTGAGGTAGTCCTGCTTGCCGTCACCCCATGGGATGCCCAGCGGTGCGAACTGGCCGGTGCGGTAGACCAGCAGCGGAACGAATTGCTCCTGGGCTTGCGCGGCCGGGGCAGCCATCATGGCCCCCATACCCAGGGCTGCCGTAGCAGCGGCGATCACAGCTTTCTTGAAAGACATGGTTCTATCTCCTTAGGGTTGTTGGGGCGGGTGACCCCCACTTGCGAACACTCTGCGTTGCTCTCGGTAAAAAACACTCAATGCGGGAACGGCCACAGACGCAGCTTCTGGCGGGCCGTGGCCCACAGCTTGGCCAATCCATGGGGTTCGACAATCAGGAAAAACACGATCAGCGCGCCAAACACCATGTGCTCCAGGTAGGTGGCGGTCGCCGTCGAGATCGGTAGGCCCAGCCAGTGCGGCACCTGGGTCAGAAAGATCGGCAGCAGCACAAAGAAGGCCGCGCCAAAGATGCTGCCCACGATGGAGCCCAGGCCGCCGATGATGATCATGAACAGCAGCTGGAAGGAACGGTCCAGGCTGAAGGCGGCGGGCTCCCAGGCGCCCAGGTGGACAAAGCCCCAGAGCGCGCCAGCAATGCCGACGATAAAGCTGCTGACGGCAAAGGCCGAGAGCTTGGCGTACATGGGGCGGATGCCGATCACGCTGGCGGCCACATCCATGTCGCGCATGGCCATCCACTCGCGGCCGATGGCGCTGCGCACCAGGTTCTTGGCCATCAGGCCCAGCACGCAGAGGATGACCAGGCAGAACAGGTACTTCTGCACCGGCGTCTCGATCGGCATGCCGAACACCTGCAGCTTGCCGGCGCTGACCGAGCCGGACGAGGAGTAGTTGCTGACCCAGGCGGCGCGGCTGGTGAGCCAGTCCATGAAGAACTGGGCCGCCAGGGTGGCCACGGCCAGGTACAGACCACGAATGCGCAGGCTGGGCAGGCCAAACAGTACGCCGACCAGCATGGACACCAGGCCGCCACCGATCAGCGACAGGATCAATGGCATGCCTTCAAAGCGCACATGGAAGTTGTAGGCCGCATAGGCGCCGGCTGCCATGAAGGCGCCAGTGCCCAGCGAGATCTGGCCGCAGTAGCCCACCAGGATGTTGAGCCCGATGGCGCCCAGCGACATGATCAGAAAGGGGATCAGCACCGCCTTGAAGGTGTAGTCGCTAAAGCCCAGGGGCACCAGCACAAAGGCCACCAGCAGCAGGGCGAGCATGGCCCACTTGTCCTGCAGCACCGGGAAGATCTGCTGATCGGCCGCGTAGCTGGTCTTGAACTGGCCATTTTCACGATAAAACATAGGTCAGTCTCCAGTTACACGCGGTCAATGATCTTGTACACATGGGCGCAGCCTGCGGCTGCCTGCTGCAGCAGCTTGCTGCAGCCACCGCATTCGCACTGCGAATGCGGTGCCGATTTCGCAAAATTCTTGTAGATGTATTTCATACACGGTCAATAATTTTGTCGCCGAACAGTCCTTGCGGACGGAACAGCAGGAAGCACAGCGCCAGGCCGTAGGCAAACCAGGTCTCGATACCGCCGCCTACATAGGGGCCCAGGTAGACCTCGGAGAGCTTCTCGCCCACGCCGATGATCAGGCCGCCGACGATGGCGCCGGGCACCGAGGTGAGGCCGCCCAGGATCACGACCGGCAAGGCCTTCAGGGCGACCAGCGACAGGGAATACTGCACGCCCAGCTTGGAGCCCCAGATGATGCCGACCACCAGCGCCACACAGCCAGCCACCGACCAGACAATGACCCAGATGCGCGAGAGCGGAATGCCGATGGACTGGGCGGCCTGGTGGTCATCGGCCACGGCGCGCAGCGCGCGGCCGGTCTTGGTCTTTTGGAAGAAGACGCTCAGCACCAGCACCAGCACGGCGGCAATGCCGGCGGCATACAGGTCTTCCTGGCTGATCAGCACGCCGCCCTGGAACATGTTTTCCAGGACGAACATGGGGTCCTTGGGCATGCCCACATTGATGCTGTAGACGGCCGAACCAAAGATCATCGGGCCCAGGCCGTCGAGGAAGTAGGCGATGCCCAGGGTGGCCATCAGCAGCGCGATGGGCTCCTGGTTGACGAGGTAGCGCAGCGCAAAGCGCTCGATCGCCCAGGCCACGCCGACCATGATGACCATCGCGACTACAAGCGCCAGCGCGATGCTGAGCACGCCGGGCTCCATGCCCAGCCACTTCGGAATCCATTCGGAAAAGCGGGCCATCGCCAGCGCGGCAAACAGCACCATCGCCCCCATGGCGAAGTTGAAGACGCCCGAGGCCTTGAAGATCAGCACAAAGCCCAGCGCGATGAGCGCGTAGAGCATGCCCACCATCAGGCCACCAAACAAAGTTTCAAGAAAAAATGCCATTGCGGTCCCCTGGGGTCTGTGCTCAGTGGCCCGCGCCCAGATAGGCGCGGATCACATCTTCGTTATTGCGGACTTCTTCGGGCGTGCCGTCGCCAATCTTCTTGCCGTAATCCAGCACCACCACCCGGTCGGAGATATCCATCACCACGCCCATGTCGTGCTCGATCAGCACGATGGTGGTGCCGAACTCGTCGTTCACATCGAGGATGAAGCGGCACATGTCCTGCTTTTCCTCGACGTTCATGCCGGCCATGGGCTCGTCGAGCAGCAGCACTTTGGGCTCCATCGCCAGCGCGCGGCCCAGATCGACCCGTTTTTGCAGGCCGTAGGGCAGCTGGCCCACGGGCGTCTTGCGGAAAGCCTGGATCTCCAGAAAGTCGATGATGTGCTCGACAAACTCGCGCTGCTGGATCTCTTCGCGCTGGGCCGGACCCAGGCGCAGCGCCTGCAGCAGCAGGTTGCTTTTGATCTGCAGGTTGCGGCCGGTCATGATGTTGTCGATCACACTCATGCCCTTGAACAGCGCCAGGTTCTGGAAGGTGCGGGCCACGCCCATCTCGGCGACCTGGCGGCTGTTCATGTGCGCAAAGGTCTGGCCGCGAAAGCTGATGGCGCCTTCCGAAGGCGTGTAGACGCCGTTGATGCAGTTGAGCATGGAGCTCTTGCCGGCGCCGTTGGGGCCGATGATGGAGCGGATCTCATGCTCCTTGACGTTGAAGGAGATATCCGTCAGCGCCTTGACGCCGCCAAAGCGCAGGCTGATGTTCTTGATGTCAAGAATGACGTCACCGATTTTTTTGCTCATGGGTGGCTTTCTCTTGGCTGGGCGCTCAGGCAACCGACTTCAGCGGCGCGAAGGTCTTGCTGTCGGCGATCTTCAAGGTGGCGCTGACGCTGCCGCTGCGGCCGTCTTCAAACTTCACCTGGGTCTCGATGAACTGCTCGCTGCGCCCGGCGTAGAGCGCATCGACCAGCACGCCGTACTTGTCGGCGATAAAGCCACGGCGCACCTTGTTGGTACGGGTCAGCTCGCCGTCGTCGGCATCGAGCTCCTTGTGCAGGATCAAAAAGCGCGTCACCTGGCTGCCGGCCAGCATGGCATCGGTGGCCAGGTCGGCATTGACCTTCTCGACGCAGTTCTGGATCAAGGTGTAGACCTGCGGCTTTTGTGCCAGGTCGGTGTAGCCGGCGTAGGGCAGGTTCTGGCGTTCGGCCCAGTTGCCCACGGCCTCGAAGTCGATGTTGATCATCGCGCAGACCTTCTCGCGCCCATCCCCCAGGGCCACGGCCTCCTTGATGAAGGGGAAGAACTTGAGCTTGTTCTCGACATACTTGGGCGCAAACATCGCGCCGTCGTTGCTGCCGCCTTTGAGGCGGCCCACGTCCTTGACGCGGTCGATGATCTTGAGCTGGCCGCTCTTGTCCAGAAAGCCGGCATCGCTGGTGTGGTACCAGCCGTCTTCGCTCAGCACCTCGGCCGTTGCCTTGGGGTTCTTGTAGTACTCCTTCAAGAGGCCGGGGGACTTGACCAGGATCTCGCCGTTGTCGGCCATCTTGATCTCGACGCCGCGAATCGGGTTGCCCACGGTATCGGCAAACACCTGGTTGTCCGGCTGGATGCAGACGAACACAGCGGTCTCGGTCGAGCCGTAGAGCTGCTTCAAGTTGATGCCGATGGAGCGGAAAAAGCTGAACAGGTCGGGGCCAATCGCCTCGCCGGCCGTATAGGCCACGCGCACGCGGCTAAAGCCCATGTTGTTGCGCAGCGGGCCAAACACCATCAGGTCGCCCAGCTTGTAGCTGATCTTGTCCAAGAGGCTCACCGGTTGGCCATCGCGCAGCGCCGGGCCCACACGCTTGGCCACCGCCATGAAGTGCTGGAACATCTTGCGCTTGATGAGGCCGGCGTCTTCCATGCGGATCATCACGCTGGTCAGAATGCCTTCGAACACGCGCGGAGGTGCAAAGTAGTAGGTGGGGCCGACTTCCTTGAGGTCGATCTGCACGGTGGCATTGGATTCGGGGCAGTTCACCACATAGCCGCAGGCCAGCCATTGCGAGTAGCTGAAGATGTTCTGGCCGATCCAGGCCGGGGGCAGGTAGGCCAGCACTTCCTCGCCATGGCCGAGCTTTTCAAACTCGGCGCCGGCCGAGGCGCTCTCCAGCAGCGAGCGGTGGGTGTGCACTACGCCCTTGGGGTTGCCGGTGGTGCCCGAGGTGAAGAACATCGCCGCCACATCGCCGTTTTGGGTGGCCTCGACCTGCTGCTGGAACCAGCCGGGGTTGGCCGCCACAAAGGTCTCGCCGCTGGCGATCAGGCTGTCGAGCGAGGCCAGGCCGGGCTCTTCGTAGTTGCGCAGGCCGCGCGGGTCGTCGTAGTAGACATGGCTGATCTGCGGGCATTGCTCGCGCAGCTCCAGCAGCTTGTCGACCTGCTCCTGGTCTTCGACCAGGCAAAAGCGCACCTCGGCATTGTTCAGCGGGAACACGCATTCGGCCGCCACCGCGTCCTGGTAGAGCGGCACAGGGATGGCGCCAATCGACTGGGCGGCCAGCATGCTGGCATACAGGCGCGGGCGGTTGGCCCCCATCAGCACCAGGTGCTCGCCGCGCGCCAGGCCCGCTTGCGACAGACCGGCCGCTATCTTTGCCACCATCACGGCCAGCTCGGACCAGCTATAGCTTTGCCAAATGCCGTATTCCTTTTCACGCAATGCTGCGGCCCCGGGCCGCTGGGCCGCGTGCTGCAGCAATAGCTTGGGAAATGTCGTTGACATGGTTGTCTCCTATGCCGTTTTTTGTAGATCACAAGTGCCATGCCTTGCGTCCTGTTGAAACCGAATGTAGATTCAGCTTTGACGTTGTTTTGTCTTTATGACGACAATCTGCGGGAAAACGCTGTAGGTACTTTCCTGCGGCTGGCAAATATTCCGGCGCTTGGGCCGAAGAAGGGGAGATATCGGATGGGACGTTGTCGATCTGCGCTGCTGGCAGCGCTGTTGGCGGGTAGCGCTTGGGCGGCACACAGCGCGGGCCTGCAGCGGTTCACGGTCGCGGGCGAGCCGCCGCTGCAGGCCATGCTCTGGACGCCTTGCGCCCAGCCGCCAGAGCCCATCAAGCGCGGGCCTTTTGAGCTGATGGCGACGGACAATTGCCCGGTGGCTGCCAGCGGCAAGCTGCCCTGGGTGGTCCTCTCGCATGGCTATGCAGGCAGTGCGCTCAGCCACTGGAATCTGGCCGCTGCGCTGGCCGATGGCGGCATCGCCGTGCTGAGCCTGAACCACAGCCTGGATTCGGCGCTGAACCTGGCGCAAGGCGGCAGTTTTGCGGCGCTGGAGGCGCGGCCCGCCGATGTGCGCCGCGCGATCGATGGCGTGCTGGCAGACAGCCGCTGGAGCGCCGTGCTCGATGCGCAGCGCATCGGTTTTCTGGGTTTTTCACGCGGGGCCTATACCGGCCTGGTACTCGCCGGTGCCAGGCCAGATTTTGCGCAACTGGCGGGCCATTGCCCCGAGCCGCAATCGCCCCTGTGCCAGGCGATCGCGCAGGGACAGGCGCCTGCGCTGAAGCCCCAGCCGGAGCCACGCATCAAAGCCATGGTGCTGGCCGATCCGCTGGCGGCTTTTGGTGCCAGCAGTGGTTTGGAAAAGCTGAAGCTGCCGCTGCAGCTGTGGGCGTCAGAACAAGGTGGGGAGGGCGTGCCTGCAGGCTCGGTGCAGGCGCTGGCCCAATGGCTGCCTGCCGGTAAGACTGCCAAGACGCCTGTGCATGGGGTGGCAGGTGCCGCGCACTTTGCGTTTTTGGCGCCCTGCAGTGCGCAGCTGGCGGCCGCCGCGTCGCAGATCTGCAGCGACCCGGCGGGCTTTGACCGCCGCGCTTTCCAACAGCGCTGGGCGGCTGAGGTGCTGGCGTTTTTCCGCCTGCAACTATAGAGAAGTTTTGCTTACAGCAGCTCTTGGATCATGTCGATGTACTGCTGCTTCGCATCATCCTGCGCCATGCCCTTGCACTGGTTCCAGGCGTTCCACTTGGCCGAGGCGACAAAGTCGGTAAAGCCGGGCTTGGGCTCGTTGTTGTCGCCATGCGCGCCTTGCTTGTACAGGCCATAGAGCTTGAGCAGGGTCTGGTTGTCGGGGCGCTCGCTCATGTTCAGGGCGGCTTCCTTGGCGGCTTCAAAGGCGGTGTTCAGATCGGACATGGGGACCTCATGGTGTGGGGATGATGGAGCAGGGCTGCCAGTGTAGCTTGCAGCAGCGCGCGCAAGCCCGGGCATTTTGCTGATGTCTCACGGCTGCGGCTGCCCGCAGCGCCGGCTTGCTGCGCAGGTGACAAATGCAGGACTGGCCTTGGTAACCACCCCCTTTGCAGCCGCATCAAGCTGGTGCATTCTTGGCCGCCATGAGCCCGCATGCCTCTCTCTACCAACGCCGCCGTGCCCCGCATGCTGCGGAAGTGGCCGACATCCCCTGGATCCCCGTTCTGCAGCCTGCCGAGCGCGACTATGCCGTGCGCCAGCTGATGGTGACCGAGGCCGAGCCGGGCGAGTATGTCTGCCGCGTCGGCAAGCCGGTGACCTACTGGTTTGGCGTGATCGAGGGCCTCTTGAAGATGAGCGCCGAAGACAGCGAGGGCCGCACGATGACCTTTGCCGGGCTGCCACGCACCGGCTGGTTTGGCGAGGGCACGGCGCTCAAACGCGAGATCTACCGCTACGACATCCAGGCGCTGCGCAAAAGCTCCGTCTGCGGTATCCCCGTCGATGCCTTCCATTGGCTGTTGGACCATTCGCTGGGCTTTAACCGCTTTGTGATGCACCAGCTCAATGAGCGGCTGGCGCAGTTCATCAGTGCCCGCGAGATCGACCGTTTGAACCGCCCCGAGGAGCGGGTGGCGCGCACACTCGCTGCGCTGTTCAACCCCGTGCTCTGCCCCGGAGTCAGCGACGTGCTGCGCATCACCCAGCAGGAGCTGGCCTACCTGGTGGGCCTGTCGCGCCAGCGGGTGAACGAAGCCCTGGCTGCCTTGCAGCACCAGGGCTTTATCCGCATCGAATACGGCGGCCTGCGTGTGCTCGATTTGCAGGCCCTGCGCGGACAGGGCTGGCTGGTCAAGCCGCAGCGCGCCGATTTCGACTTGTAGCGCTTGGCTAGCGCTTATGGCTTGGTGGCCGGGGCGGCGGGCGTCTCGGGCGTCGCGCCTGCCGGTGGTGGTGCGGGCATCGAGCCTCCGGGCGTGGTGTTGTCCGGCGTAGCGCGTGGCATTGGCGCGGTCGAGGCGCCCTTGTCGCAGCCGCTCAGTGCCGCTGCGCCCAGCACCAGGGCCAGCGCGGGCAGCCAGCGCAGCGCCGGTTGCGATGAGAGAAAGGACGGTGCTTGTGCCATGGGAATCTCCTAAAAGTAGATAAGCCCATGCTACGCCTCAATAATTGAAGCATTTCAGGCTGGTTTGCAGTGCTCACATCTGTATGCATTCCGATGCATATCGGCTGCGCCCTCGCAGGCCGGGGCTGCGGCGTCCACAGATGCAGGGCTGGGCGGTATTGATCGGGCCCCAGGGCGGGGTTTGGCGTAAAAACCGGCGCAAGTTGTAAACGCACCGGCCGGGGCCAAGGCCGCGCGCTGGCAGTTCTGCACAGACTTGTCCACAGGCTTCATAGCCGTGCGCCCTGCTTGGAATGGCAAGACACGCGACAATGGCGGGCTATGTCAAATCCCCGCTCTCCTGCTGATACGCCTGCCGCCGACGATGGCGAAGGCCGCAAAAAACTCACCCTGACCCGCAAACCCGCGCCCGCTCCCGTCGCGCGTGGCCGTGACGGAGGGCCGGGTGCGGACCGTCCGCGTTCAGCTGGTGGCCCACGCCCCACAGGGCCCCGTCCTGGCGGCGACAGCCGATTCAGCGACAACCGAGGCGGTCGTGATGGCCGTGATAGCCGCGATGGTCGTGACGTGCGCGACAACCGGGGTGAGCGTGGCAGCCGGGATAGCTGGCCGGGCCGCGATAGGCCGGGCCGCGACAGCCGCGACGGCGGTTTTGGCCGTGGCGAGGCACGCGGTGGTGGCTACGGCCAGGAACGCCGTTTTGGCGACCGCCCCGAAGCTGGCCGCCGTGACGATGCGCGCCCTTATGCAGGTCGCCCGGATGCTGGCCGCCCTGGCGAAGGTCGCCCCTACGCCGGGCGCCCCTATGCCGGGCGCGGTGACTTTGTCTCCGTAGGTGCTGGATCGCGCGACCCGCGCCAGGATGGCCGCCGCCCCGCAGGCCCCCGCCAGGACGACCGCCGTAACGAGGGCCCACGTAGCTTTGGCCCCCGCCAGGATGACCGCCGCAACGACGGCCCACGTGGCTTTGGCCCACGCCAGGATGACCGTCGCAACGAAGGCCCTCGTGGCTTTGGCCCCCGCTCGGACGGCCCCCGGGAGGGCGGCCCACGTGAGGGCGGTCCGCGCGAGGGCGCCCCCCGCATGGGCGGCCCCCGTTCCTTTGGCGCCGGCCCACGCCAGGATGGCTTCCGCTCGGAGCGTCCACGCGACGAAGCACCACGCGGGGCTTCCCCGCGCCGCGAGATGCCGTCCAACGTCTGGCGTGCCGATGCGCCCCAGCGCACGATGCAGACCGCCAAGGCCCAGGCCCAGAATGAGCAGTTGAAGGCCGAAGGCCAGGTGCGCGTGAACAAGCGCCTGTCCGACCTGGGCCTGTGCTCGCGCCGCGAGGGCGATGCCTGGATCGAGAACGGCTGGGTGCTGGTCAATGGCGTGGTCGCGACGATGGGCCAGCTGGTGGAGCTGACCGACAAGATCGAGATCCAGCGCGAGGCGCAGGACTTGCAGGCCCAGCAGGTGACGATTCTGATCAACAAGCCCATGGGCTATGTCAGCGGCCAGGCCGAAGATGGCCATGAGCCGGCGGTGGTGCTGGTCAACCCGCCCAACCACTGGCGCGAGGACCATAGCAAGACCCGCTTCAACTTCAGCCAGCTCAAGGGCCTGGCCCCTTGCGGCCGTCTGGATATCGACTCGATTGGCCTCTTGGTGATGACTCAGGACGGCCGCATTGCCAAGCACATCATTGGCGAGGACTCCGAGGTCGAGAAGGAATACCTGGTGCGCGTGACCTATGGCGCCGTTGAGCAGGATGTGCAGCAGCACTTCCCTGGCGACAAGCTGGCGCTGCTGCGCCATGGCCTGTCTTTGGATGGCGAAGCGCTGCTTCCCGCTGGCGTGGAATGGCAAAACCCCGAGCAGCTGCGCTTTGTGCTGCGCGAAGGCAAGAAGCGCCAGATCCGCCGCATGTGCGAGGCCGTGGGCCTGTTTGTCGTGGGCTTGAAGCGCATCCGCATCGGCAAGGTGGTGCTGGGCAATCTGCCGGTGGGGCAGTGGCGCTATCTGGGCGAGAACGAGCAGTTCTAAGCTGACTGCGCATCCGCTCTCCTTGAGGGCGGTGGCTTGAAAGCCCTCTCCGGCCTGACGGGTCTGGGAGGGCTTAGTTTTTGGCGATAGGCGGTTTGTGCGGGCGCGCCGCTGCAATGCCGCGGGCCATGCGCGCATTGCGCACTGCGGCGAGGCTCAGGCCCAACTGCGCAGCCACATCGGCGTCGGATGCGGTGCCCAGCAGCATCACCTCGTTAGGTTGCCAGCTGTGCTGGCTGTGCTTGCCCCGGCTGCTATCCTGCGGCGCAATACCTAGGGATCCACGCTTGGCCACCACGCTGGCCTTGCTGATGCCCCAGCGGGTAGCCAGGCTGGCATCGCTGTCCTGGCCCAGCGCGGCGAGCATCTCCGGCGTCCAGTCCACATGGCCAAAGGCGGCAATGCCCAGGCTGTTGCGCTTGAGGTTCACGGTCTTGGCGCTGGTGCCCCAGCGCTCGGCCAGCACCGCATCCTTGTCCGTCCCCAAGGCGGCCAGCATCTCGTCGGTCCATTGCAGGCTTGCGCGTCCCATGCGGCGTCCTTATGCCTGGGCCAGCGCCTGCTCGGCGGCAGCGGCCAGGGCCAGCAAGCTGGCGTCCTGCATGCGCGCAGCCACCAGCATCAGGCCGACGGGCAGGCTGCCCGCAGAGCGCGGCAGCGGCAGCGAGATGGCCGGCAGGTCGTAGAAGTTGAAGATCGAGGTGTTGCGCAAAATCAGTGCATTGGCGGCGAAGAAGGCGCTGTCGTCCTCCAGCAGCGGTGCAATGGCTGGCGCGGTGATGGCGATAGTGGGCAGCAGCAGCAGGTCCACCTCCTGCATGGCGGCATCCATCTGGGCCATCCATTGCTGGCGCTGCTGCAGCAGCTGGATGTAGTAGGGCGCCGTCAAGGCGCGGCCCTTGTCCATGCGCGAGAGCACGCGTGGGTCAAAGGCATCGCGCTCCTGCACCAGCGCCTGTTGGTGAATGGCGGCGGCCTCGGCTGCAATCAAGGTGCCCTCGCTTTGCAGCTGCGCGGGCGCGGCCATCAGCGCTTGCCAGGGCAGCTTGCGGATGCTGGCGCCTTGCGCCTGCAATGTGGCGATGGCCTGCTCGGTCTGGGCCAGCACCTCGTCGCTGCAATCGGTCCAGGGCAGGCCCTGGGGCAGGCCAATGCGCAGGCCTTGCAGGCTGCGCTGGGGCAGAGCCTGGGGGATGGCGCCGGCCATGGTGGCGTCGGCGGCCGCGCAATCGGCCACCGTGCGGGCCAGCGGGCCCAGCGCATCGAGGGTGTAGGACAGCGCAAATGCCCCGTCGCGCGAGACCCGCGCCTGCGTGGGCTTGAAGCCGATAACGCCATTGAAGGCGGCGGGGATGCGTACCGAGCCGCCGGTGTCCGAGCCAATGGCGATATCGACCAGGCCCCGGCCGACGCTGACCCCGGCACCGGAGGACGAACCGCCGGGGATGTGCAGCGCATTGGCCGCATTGCCCGGCGTGCCGAAATGGGGGTTGATGCCCACGCCCGAGAACGCGAACTCCGTCATATTCGTCTTGCCGACGATCACCGCGCCGGCAGCGCGCAGGCGCTGCACCACCGGCGCATCTTGTGCGGCCGGGGCGCTTTGGCGGCGCATTTTTGCGCCGGCGGTGGTCACCTGGCCTGCGACATCGAGCAGGTCCTTGATGGACACCAGCTTGCCATCGAGCGGGCCCAGCGACAGGCCGCGCGCTGCGCGCTGGTCTGCGGCCTGCGCGGCCTCTTGGGCGGACTCGGGGTAGAGCTGGGTGAAGATGCGCTGCGCCTCGTCGCCCAGCGAGTTCAGGGTCTGCAGGCTCTGGGCAAGGCGTTCGGCGCTGGTGGGCATGGCGAAATCGTTCAAAAATCTGATGGGAATGCCATCGTAACCAATAACCAGGGGCTGCAGCGCCTGGCGCAGGATCTGTTGTCGCCTCAGGGCACCGCGGCGGTAAAGCTCAGCTGCCCGCTGTAGTTGCCGGCCGTGCGGCTGATGGTGCTGTTGTAGCCAAAGGTCCAGTTGGCATTGCGGATGGTGACCAGGCTGTTGACCGTGCCGGTGCCACCGCCTGTGACATTGACACTGGTGCCGGTACCGCTGGCGGGAACGGTGGGCGCCGGCAGGGCCGCGTCGCTGCTGGTGATGCTGACCATGTTCATCGGAATAGTGTTGGCGCCACTGGTCAGCGCGGTGGTGACGGTGGCGAAAACGCTGACCTGGCCGCCATTGCTGCGCACCTCCACGGGCAGCACATTGCCGCTGGCGGCAACCGCAAACGTGGGCGCCGTGCCATTCCAGTTGACGGCCGTGTTGTTGCCCGTGGTCGGCGTGGTGGGCACCGCAGGAATGGATGGGCTCAGATTAAAGCTGACCTGCGAGGTGGTGCCGCCCGGTGTGGGCCAGGCACCATCGCCGATGCGAAAGAACAGGAACTTGTCCACCTGGATGGAAAAGTTCAGTGCTACCGCAGGCGTGTTACGGGGCAGGTTGCCGGTGCCCGAGGTCGCACTGGCTGCTTGCGCACTGCTGGCGGCAGCGGCGAGTGCCAGCAGCAGAAGCGCCTGGCGCATCAGCATCAGCGGGCAGCGCGGCGTGCTCATTGGAAATCCGCATTCAGCTTGAAGCTGCCCTTGTCCCAGTCCAGCAGGCCACTGGCCTTGATGGGGTAGCTGGGCTGCAGGGCCGCCTGGCCATCGTCGGCCTTGGGGACGAGGGCCAGGTGCCGGGTCTGGCCGGGCATGATCGGCGTGCCTTCGACGGCGAGCAAAAAGCTGCGGCCTTGTGCATCCTTGGCGTCGACGGTGCCGTCGAGCCGGCCATGGGCATCGCCCGTGTTGCGCACGGTGATGGCAGGAACACGCTTGCCGGCGATGTCACGCATGCCGATCTGCTGGACTTCGAGCTTGGGCTCGGCGCCACCCAGCATCACATAGACGGCCACGGCAATCCGGCCGGTGACTGGCAGGCTCAGGTTGGCGCCACCGCTTTGGATGATGGTCTGCTGCGCCGGCTCCACGCCTTCGATGGCAATCATGAAGCGGCATTCGCCGCGCGCTGCATCGGCCGGTGGCGTGATCTGGAAGCGAAAGGCCTGCTTGGTCTGCGCGGGCACTTTGACGGTGCGGCGCTCCAGCGCCACCCATGGGCGGCAGCTGCCGGGCAAGAGCTCATCGTGGTAGGTGATCTGGCCATCGGCCGAGTAGCTCCAGTCCAAGGTGCGTACCGACAGGGCGGTGGCGGCCGAGCCCAGGTTGTGCAGATCGATGGATTGGCCCAGGCGCTCGCCGCTCTTGGCGCTCAGCTCAAAGCGCGACGGGGAGACCGCCATCTCGAACGGTGCTGCCTGTGCCAGGCAAGCGACAAGTGGCAGGGCCAGAGCCAGAGAGCGGCGCACAACGGAGAGAAAACTCATGGCTGGGTCTCGATTTCAAAATAGGATTCAAAGCGCAGGTTGCCGCCTTGGCCGATTTGCAGCTCGCGGTGGTCAATGCGCAGTTGCAGGTCAAAACTCTCGGTGATCCAGGGCGCGCGCACCACACCGGACCAGACCAGCACCCGGTCGCCAGGTCGGCCCATTCCCCCCTGGAACAGTCCGCTGCTGCGCCACTGCAGCTGCATGCCTGCTGGCGAGCGCAGGCCGGCGATGGCCAGCGGAATCACGTAGTAAATGCGTGCCTGCTTGCCTACATAGGCGGCGGTGGCCAGGCGGTATTCGATATGGCCAAAAGGCAGGCTGATGGTCTGGTTGTCCAGCATCTGCGCATTGCGGAAATCGGCGCCCACCTGGGCGCGGGGCGAGGTCGAGTCGTCCAGCCGGGTTGCCTGGGCGTGCGCACTCTGGCCCAGGACGCAGGCGGCGAATAACGCAGCGAAACAGCGAAAGCGAAAACCCGGCATGCACCAGCCTCCTTATTCCATCGACGCGGTGAAATACACCGTGCCCAGGTATGTTCCTGCTGGATAGATCGTGTCGTTGGCATAGCTGAATGTCAAGCGCGTGGCGACCATGGTGTTGGACTGGTAGGTCCAGCCCAAGCAAAAAATAATAAGCGGGAACGAACAGTAGGTGGCATTGGCGTTGAAGCTGGCCAGCTGCTGGTTGGCGGCCCCTGTGAACTGGCCGCTCTGGATATCGCCAGCGCCGGCGCCGCTGGTGTTGCTGGCTGTCCAGCTGATCTTGCTGAACGGGATGATGGTGGCGCCACAGCCACTGCTTTGGCAGCTCAGGCCGGTGCTGGAATCCACCCGCAGGGTGACCGGCCGGGCGGTGGACGAGGTGGTGGCGGGACGAATCGGCGTCACCGAGATGTCGATGGCGGGCGAGCCCGTTACCGGCGTGGGTGTGAGGCCCACGTTGTTGCCGGTGACATTGAACTGCACCGTATCCACACCGGCAGCTGACCCCACCTGCAGCGACAGCGCATAGTTGCTGGTGCTGGCGCTGTCGCTGACCGTGATGATGACGGCCTTGGCAGGCAGGCTGATGCCGCAGGCGAGCAGCACCAGCCCCGCGCTCAGCGGTGCGCGCACTGCCTGCAAGGCGGCGCGCGTGGTGGTGGTTGCGTCGCGCTTGCGCATCAGATGCCCGTGGCCGTGTAGGTGACGGCGTTGGTGTAGGTGCCTGCCGTCCAGCTGCTGGCCGTGCCGGTCAGCGCATAGGTCCAGGTGCCGCTCATCAAGGTGTTGGTCGAGATGGTGGTGGAAGCACAGGAGCCCAGGTTGGCGCCGGGGTGCGGCAGGGGCGTGGTGCCGCCGGCCGTGACGGTGAAGCTGGTACTGGCCGGGCCGCCGGTGGCGCTCCAGGTGCCCATCGCGCAGTTGATGGTGGCCGAGCCGGCATTGGTCCAGGCGGCCACATTCAGCACATTGCCCGTGGGGGTCGTCGTCACTGTCGGGGCAGTGCCATCCCAGGGTACCTGGACATTGTTGGCCGTGGCCGTGGGCGTGGTCGTCGGTGTGCCAGGTATGGTCAGCGATGCGGCCCAGGAGACGGTGTCCTGCGTGGCATTGGTGGTGCCGACCTTGAGCAGGATCAGCTTGGGGATGACCACGCTCAGGTTGACCTTGGCGGTGGCGGTCACGGTGCCGCTACCGGTGGCGGCGAAGCCGTACTGGCTTTCAGCCAGGGCATGGCCGGTGCTGGCCAGGGCCAGGGCGGTGCCCAGGGCCAGCGCATTCAATTTTGGGTGTTTCATGGTGAGAGTCCTTGGAGAGAGCAATGTGCGGGAGCGCACGGTGGGGCCCACGCAGCGCATGGGATGCAAGGCGGGCCCTGGGTTCTGCAGCATGGTTATTCCTCCACCTTGGTAATGGGGATCTCGGCGTTGGCTTCGCCACGCAGCGGAACATCGACGCCCAGCACTGCGCCATCGGCCGTGCCCCAGGGCAGGGGCACGCTGTCGAGCGTGATGCTGAGCTGATGGCGGCCTACGCCAACCATCGGGAATAAGAAACGCCCTTCGGCATCGGTGGTGCTGCGGTAGCGTCCATCCAGTACCACCTCAATGCCTTGTGCGCCGGTTTCGTCGGGCTGGATGCGGCCATCCTTGTTGGCGTCGTAGAACACGCGGCCGCTGATACTGCCGCTGCCATTGCCGGGCATGCCACCGGCGACGGCAAAGGGCCGGCCGGTGCCGCCCTCCCAGCGCAGGTAGATATAGGCGGTCTTGTCGTTGCTGCGGTAGATTTGCGGGCTGGTCCAGCTGAGCACCTGGGTGGTGGCCAGGCGCGCCTGGTTGAGCAGCACGCCCAGGCCCGTGCTCCAGCCATTGCCCCACTGCTTTTCGGCCGAAAAGTTGCCCGACAGGCCCCGGCTGGTGAAAAGCCCGCCGCTTTGCGAGGTGTAGCGCAGGTTACCGAAAAAGCTCAGGTTGCTGCTGGCCCAGTAGCGGCCCTGTACCCCGGCCGTGGGGTAGCGCTGGTGGCTGCCGTTGCTGCGGTCATCGGCCCAACCCAGCGTGGTGACCAACTCAGGACGCATGGTCTCGCGCTGGGCACTGATCCAGTCCTGCTCCCACTGCAGCTCGCGCCCGGTAGCAGTGCCATCGCCCAGCACAATCTGCTCATTGCTGCGCAGGCTCAGGCTGAAGCGCGAGCGCGGCAGCTCGCCAACGCGGGTTTGGTAGAAACCATAGGCATAGAGGCTGCGCATCTTGCCATCCAGGCCACCGCCCTGGCCGTCGCCCGCATAGCGGGTCTGGTACAGGTTGAGGTTGCCGCCCAGCGTGGTGCGGCGGTCCAGCTGGTAGTGCAGATTTCCGCTCAGCCCCACGCGGGTCTGGCCTTGCTGGGCCGGCCAACTGCTGGCGCGCATGCGCTCCACATCTACCCCCGTGCCCCAGCTCATGCGGCTGGTGCTATGGTCCATGCGCCAGTAAGCGCCTTGCGTGCCCGAGGGCAGCAGGTAGTCGCCAAAGTACAGATTGGGCCGGGTCACATAGGCGCCCCAGGAATGGCGATAGCGGCCCAGCTTGGTGTCGGCCTCCAGGTACAGGCCCTGCGCGCTGCCGCCCGGAGACTGCGCCGAGTCGCTGCTCACCATGCTGCCCAGCGCGGTGAGCCGGCCGCGCAGCGCACCATCTTGCTGCGTGGGTGAGCCATAGCCCAGCGCCGCCGCCCAGCTGCTGACCCGTTTGCTGCCACTGTCCTGGTCGCTCCAGAGGCCATAGTCCACCGCTGCAACGTTATTGGCCTGGTTCAGTTGGCCGGCGGCATACCAGGCGCCACCCAGGCGCTGGGTGGCGCCTACCCAGGCGACTGTGCCCTGGCTCTTCTCGAAGCCGGGATAGGGGCCGCCCAGCAAATCGCCCCGCTGGCCCATGCCGGCGCTGATGTCAAAGTCCACGCCATAGATGCGGGTGGACAGGCCCCGCACGGTGCTGGTGCCCAGCATCAGGCGGTAGTTCTGGCCCAGGCCCCGGGTCAGCTCGCTGTAGCCGTCGCCGATGGTGGTATCCATGCGGATGCCCGGTGTCAGGGGCATAGCCAGGTTCTGCACGGTGATGCGCTGGCTGCTGGATTGGCGGGCATAGCCCAGGGCGCCAATGCCATTGAAGGCGTCTTGGCCGCCATGCATGCTGCGCACATCGGCCTGCAGCAGCCACTCGCCATAGTTCAGGGTTTGCTGGCGGTACTGGATGCGCTGGCCCAGCTCGGTGCCCCGCTGCCGGCCCAGCTCGCCATTGTCGGATTGGGCGACGCCCAGGCGGCTTTCCAGCACCCAGCTGCGCAGCCCCGGCGGCAAGGTGCTGGGGTCCACGTCTTCGGCTTCACCGGCCCGCAGGGCCGTCAGTTCATCGGCGCTCATGAAGTTGTCCTCATAGGCGGCGGGCGCCGCCTCGATGATGGCGCGCAGCCGGGCTTGTTCGGCTTGGGCGGGGCTCAGTGACTCCACCTTGGCGCTGGCTGCTGCCTCGCTCTGCGCTTTCATCGGGAGGGCATACAAACACAGGCCCAGGGCCAAGCTTTCCCACACGGCATCCTTTGAAAGCGTCTGGAAGAGACCAGTACCGCAGTGAAAGAATGGCCGTTGGAAAACACTCATTTGTAATCAGAAGTTAGCTTTCATGGCCTGGTCTTTTGACTAAAAACACAAGCAATCAATCATAAAAGTTCGATACTTTACGTTAAGTGTGTCAGAGAACATAACAAATGGATACATGTCATCGTGTAAAGAAATTTGAAGAAATTCATGAAAGTATTTAGCTTGGTTTCGTGGTGGTTTTATGTCGAAAAACTATTCTTGTTATATGTTTTTTGGATAAACAATTAATAGATAGCAAGACGGCTTTAGGCGGCAAGCCTTGCACCCATATAGACCCTTGATCTGTGTTGATGAAGACTGAGCTCCCATGACCAAAAAACCCATTCTTTCCAGGCCAAAGTGGCTCAACTGCTTCACTTGGTGACGCATTCGCTGTATTCGAACCAAGAGATCTTCTTGCGCGAGCTGATCTCCAATGCGTCTGATGCATGCGACAAACTGCGCTTTGAAGCGCTCAATGACAGCGGTTTGTACGGCGACCAGCCTGAGCTGGAAGTGCGCGTGTCCTATGACAGCAAGGCCAAGACCTTGACCATCACCGACACCGGCATTGGCATGACCACGCAAGAGGCCATCGACAACCTGGGCACGATTGCCAAGAGCGGCACCAAGGCCTTCATGGACAAGCCGAGCGGCGACCAGAAGGCCGATTCGCAGCTGATCGGCCAGTTCGGCGTGGGCTTTTACTCCGGCTTTATCGTGGCCGACAAGATCACCGTCGAATCGCGCCGCGCGGGTGCGGAGGCGTCGGAAGGCGTGCGCTGGACCAGCGGCGGCATGGGCGACTTAAGGCGGCGGGAATGCGCACCGAGCCGCCGGTGTCCGAGCCAATGGCGATATCGACCAGGCCCCGGCCGACGCTGACCCCGGCACCCGAGGAGGAGTCGCCAGGGATGTGCAGCACATCGGCGGCATTGCCCGGTGTGCCGAAATGGGGGTTGATGCCCACGCCCGAGAACGCGAACTCCGTCATATTCGTCTTGCCGACGATCACCGCGCCGGCAGCGCGCAGGCGCTGCACCACCGGCGCATCGTGCGCGGCCGGGGCGCTTTGGCGGCGCATTTTTGCGCCGGCGGTGGTCACCTGGCCAGCCACATCGAGCAGGTCCTTGACCGACACCAGGGCTTGCAGCGTCTATCGCAGGCGCTGCAGTAGTCTCAAGGCACGGACGCGGTAAAGCTCAGCTGCCCACTGTAATTGCCGGCTGTGCGACTGATGGCGCTGTTGTAGCCAAAGGTCCAGTTGGCCGTCCGGATGGTGACCAGGCTGTTGACGGTGCCGGTGCCGCCCCCGGTGACATTGACGCTGGTGCCGGTGCCGCTGGCCGGAAGGGTGGGAGCCGGCAGGGCCGCGTCGCTGCTGGTGATGCTGACCATGTTCATCGGAATGGTGTTGCTGCCGCTGGTCAGCGGGGTGGTGACCGTGGCATAGACGCTGACCTGGCCGCCATTGCTGCGCACCTCCACGGGCAGCACATTGCCGCTGGCGGTGACGGCAAATGCGGGCGCTGCGCCGTTCCAGTTGACGGCGGTGTTGTTGCCATTGATGGGCGTGATGGGTACCGCAGGAATGGTGGGGCTTAGGTTAAAACCCACCTGTGAGGTGGTGCCGCCGGGTGTGGGCCAGGCGCCATCGCCGATGCGGAAAAACACATACTTGTCGATCTGGATGGAAAAGTTCAGCGCCACAGCCGGGGTGTTGCGTGGCAGGTTGCCGGTGCCAGAGGTGGCACTGCCTGCCTGCGCCGCTGGGCATAGGGCAGTCAGCACCAGTGGCAGCAGCGCATGGCGCAACAGCTTCAGCGGGCAGCGCTGCGTGCTCATTGGAAATCCGCATTCAGCTTGAAGCTGCCCTTGTCCCAGTCCAGCAGGCCACTGGCCTTGATGGGGTAGCTGGGCTGAATGGCAGGCTGTCCATCTTCGCCCTTGGGGACCAGGGCCAGGTGGCGGGTCTGGCCGGGCATGATGGGGGTGCCTTCCACGGCCAGCATAAAGTCGCGACCCTTGGCATCCTTGGCGTCCACCGTGCCTTCGAGGCGGCCATGGGCATCACCGCTGTTGCGCACGGTGATGGCCGGGCTGCGCGTGCCGGCAATGTCGCGCATGCCGATCTGCTGCACTTCAAGCTTGGGCTCGGCGCCGCCCAGCATCACATAGACGGCCACGGCGATGCGTCCGGTGACCGGCAGGCTCAGGCTGGCGCCCCCGCTCTGGATGATGGTCTGCTGGGCGGGCTCCACGCCTTCGATGGCGATCATGAAGCGGCATTCACCACGCGGCGCATCGGCCGGGGGGGTGATCTGGAAGCGAAAGGCCTGCTTGGTCTGCGCCGGTACCTTGACGGTGCGGCGCTCCAGTGCCACCCAGGGGCGGCAGCTGCCGGGCAAGAGCTCATCGTGGTAGCTGATCTGGCCTTCGGCCGAGTAGCTCCAGTCCAGGGTCCGTACCGACAAGGCGGTGGCGGCCGAGCCCAGGTTGTGCAGGTCAATGGACTGGCCAATGCGCTCGCCGTTTTTGGCACTCAGCTCAAAGCGCGACGGGGCGATCGCCATCTCGAACGGGGCGGCATGGGTCAGGCAACTGACCAGGGGCAAGGCCAGGGACAGCGAGTGGTGGAAAAAGCGGAAAACGGTCATGGCTGGGTCTCTATCTCAAAATAGGATTCAAAGCGCAGGCTGCCGCCCTGGCCCATCTGCAACTGGCGTTGGTCCAGGCGCAGCTGCAAGTCAAAACTCTCGGTGATCCAGGGCGCACGCACCACGCCGCTCCAGACCAGCACGCGGTCGCCGGGCCGGCCCATGCCGCCCTGGAACAGCCCGCTGCTGCGCCATTGCACCTGCATGCCCATGGGCGAGCGCAGGCCGGCTACCGCCAACGGGATGACGTAGTAAATGCGGGCCTGCTTGCCCACATAGGCGGCGGTGGCCAAGCGGTATTCCACATGTCCGAAAGGCAGGCTGATGGTGTTCGGATCCAGCATCTGCGCATTGCGAAAATCCGAGTTGATCTGGGGACGTGGGGAGCTGGAGTCGTCCAGCCGGGTGGCCTGGGCATGGGCGCCTTGGCCGCAGGCGCCGGCCATGGCCAATAGAGCAGCACAACAGCGAAGGCGAAAGCTGGGCATGGACCCGTCTCCTTATTCCATCGACGCGGTGAAATACACCGTGCCCCGGTAGATCCCTGCCGGGTAGAACGTGTCGTTGGCATAGCTGAATGTCATGCGCGTGGCATTCATGTTGCGCGTCTGGTACGTCCAGGTGCCCAGACAAAGAATGATGATCGGAATCGAGCAGATGTTGGCATTGGCGTTGAAGCTGGCGATCTGTTGGTTGGTCGCACCGTTGAACTGACCGCTCTGAATATCTCCGGCTGCCGAGCCACTGCTGTTGCTGACTGTCCAGCTGATCTTGCTGAACGGGATGACGGTGCTGCCACAGGCGCCGCTTTGGCAGACCAGGCCGGCGCTGGAGTCCACCCGCAAGGTGACGGGTCGGGCGACTTCCGAAGCAATGATCGGGCGCACCGGGGTGACCGAGATATCAATGGCGGGTGAGCCGGTGACAGCGGTGGGTGTAAGGCCCGCATTGTTGCCTGAGACATTGAACTGCACCGTATCGGTACCGGCAGCAGATCCCACCTGCAGCGACAGTGCGTAGTTGGCGGTGCTTGCGCTGTCGCTGACCGTGATGATGACGGCGTTGGCGGGCACCGTGATGCCGCAGGCGAGCAGTACCAGCCCCGCACTCAGCGGTACGCGTGCTGCCCGCAGGGCGGCACGCGCGGCGGTGGTTGCATCGCGCTTGCGCATCAGACGCCTGTCGCCGTATAGGTGACGGAGCCGGTGTAGGTGCCGGCGCTCCAGGCGGTGGCCGTGCCGGTCAGCGCATAGGTCCAGGTGCCACTCAACAAGGTGTTGGGGGTGAGCGTGGTGGATGCGCATGCGCCCAGGTTGGCGCCGGGATGGGGGACCGGCGTTGCACCTGCTGCTGTCACGGTGAAGTTGGCATTGGGTGGGCCGCCAGCGGCCGGGCTCCAGGCACCCACGGCGCAATTGATGTTGGCAGTGCCGGCATTGGTCCAGGCAGCCACCGACAGCACGTTGCCTGTAGGGGTGACGGCCACGGTGGGCGCGGTGCCATCCCAGGGCACCTGGACGTTGTTGGCGGTGGCCGTGGGCGTGGTGCCGGGGGTGGGCGGAATGGTCAGCGTTGCGTTCCAGGTGACGGTGTCCTGGACGGCATTGCTGGAACCCACCTTGAGCAGGATCAGCTTGGGGATGACCACACTCAGGTTGACCTTGGCGGTGGCGGTCACGGTGCCCGTACCGGCCGAGGAGAAGCCGTATTGGCTTTCCGCCAAGGCATGGCCGGCGTAGGCCAGCGCCAGGGCAGATCCCAGCGCCAATGCTTTCAATTTTGGGTGTTTCATGGTTCGAGTCTTTCAAGAGAGCAAGCGCCTGGGCGCCGGGGTTCGGCCCACAGCGTGCACGGGGTGCGCAAGCGGGGGCCTGGGTTCTGCTGCATGGCTAGTCCTCCACCTTGGTG
This sequence comes from Comamonas sp. MYb21, assembly GCF_037479395.1. Lineage (NCBI taxonomy): Bacteria > Pseudomonadati > Pseudomonadota > Betaproteobacteria > Burkholderiales > Comamonadaceae > Comamonas > Comamonas sp. MYb21. The sequence continues at coordinate 97,611 of NZ_JBBGZC010000003.1, forward strand.
ATGGGGATCTCGGCGTTGGCTTCGCCACGCAACGGAACATCAACGCCCAGCACTGCGCCATCGGCTGCGCCCCAGGGCAGGGGCACGCTGTCGAGCGTGATGCTGAGCTGATGGCGGCCTACGCCAACCATCGGGAAAAAGAAGCGCCCGTTGGCATCAGTGGTGCTGCGGTAGCGGCCGTCCAGTACCACCTCAATGCCTTGTGCGCCGGTTTCGTCGGGCTGGATGCGGCCATCCTTGTTGGCGTCGTAGAACACGCGGCCGCTGACACTGCCGCTGCCATTGCCGGGCATGCCGCCTGCAACGGCAAAGGGCCGGCCGGTGCCGCCTTCCCAGCGCAGGTAGATATAGGCGGTCTTGTCGTTGCTGCGGTAGATTTGCGGGCTGGTCCAGCTGAGTACCTGGGTGGTGGCCAGGCGCGCCTGGTTGAGCAGCACGCCCAGGCCCGTGCTCCAGCCATTGCCCCACTGCTTTTCGGCCAGCAGATTGCCCGACAGGCCCCGGCTGGTCGAGAGCCCGCCGCTTTGTGAGGTGTAGCGCAGGTTGCCGGAAATGCTCAGCGTACTGCTAGGCCAGTAGCGGCCTTGGACCCCTAGCGTGGGGTAGTGCTGGGTGGTGCCGTTGCTGCGGTCGTCCGCCCAGCCTAGGGTGGTGACCAACTCAGGACGCATGGTCTCGCGCTGGGCACTGATCCAGTCCTGCTCCCACTGCAGCTCGCGCCCGGTAGCAGTGCCATCGCCCAGCACAATCTGCTCATTGCTGCGCAGGCTCAGGCTGAAGCGCGAGCGCGGCAGCTCGCCAACGCGGGTTTGGTAGAAACCATAGGCATAGAGGCTGCGCATCTTGCCATCCAGACCCCCGCCCTGGCCGTCGCCCGCATAGCGGGTTTGGTACAGGTTGAGGTTGCCGCCCAGCGTGGTGCGGCGGTCCAGCTGGTAGTGCAGATTTCCGCTCAGCCCCACGCGGGTCTGGCCTTGCTGGGCCGGCCAACTGCTGGCGCGCATGCGCTCCACATCCACTCCCGTGCCCCAGCTCATGCGGCTGGTGCTATGGTCCATGCGCCAGTAAGCGCCTTGCGTGCCCGAGGGCAGCAGGTAGTCACCAAAATGCAGATTGGGGCGGGTGACATAGGCACCCCAGGTATGGCGGTAGCGGCCCAGCTTGGTGTCTGCCTCCAGGTACAGGCCTTGTGCGCTGCCAGAAGGGGTTTGTGCCGAATCGCTGCTTGTGCTGCTGCCCAGCGCGGTCAGTCGGCCGCGCAATGCGCCGTCCTGCTGCGTGGGCGATCCATAGCCCAGTGCTGCAGCCCAGCTGCTGACCCGCTTGCTGCCACTGTCCTGGTCGCTCCAGAGGCCATAGTCCACCGCTGCAACGTTATTGGCCTGGTTCAGTTGGCCGGCGGCATACCAGGCGCCACCCAGGCGCTGGGTGGCGCCTACCCAGGCGACTGTGCCCTGGCTCTTCTCGAAGCCGGGATAGGGGCCGCCCAGCAAATCGCCCCGCTGGCCCATGCCGGCGCTGATGTCAAAGTCCACGCCATAGATGCGGGTGGACAGGCCCCGCACGGTGCTGGTGCCCAGCATCAGGCGGTAGTTCTGGCCCAGGCCCCGGGTCAGCTCGCTGTAGCCGTCGCCGATGGTGGTATCCATGCGGATGCCCGGTGTCAGGGGCATAGCCAGGTTCTGCACGGTGATGCGCTGGCTGCTGGATTGGCGGGCATAGCCCAGGGCGCCAATGCCATTGAAGGCGTCTTGGCCGCCATGCATGCTGCGCACATCGGCCTGCAGCAGCCACTCGCCATAGTTCAGGGTTTGCTGGCGGTACTGGATGCGCTGGCCCAGCTCGGTGCCGCTTTGGCTGCCCAACGGGCCGTTGTCGGAACGGGCGATGCCCAGGCGGCTCTCCAGCACCCAGCTGCGCAGCCCCAGCGGCAAGGTGCTGGGGTCGACTTCTTCGGCTTCACCGGCCCGCAGGGCCGTCAGTTCATCGGCGCTCATGAAGTTGTCCTCGTAGGCGGCGGGCGCCGCCTCGATGGTGGCGCGCAGCCGGGCCTGCTCTGTCTGGGCAGCGCTCAGTGACTCCACCTGGGCACTGACTGCCTGATCGTTCTGTGCTTGGGCTAGGGACACATGCCCACCAAGCACCAGCACCCACATCCCCCAAGCGGCAAGCCCAGTAAACGCCTGGAAGAAACCAGTGCCGCTGTACAAGGGATGCCGCTCAACAACATTCATTTGTAATTAAAAGTTAACTAACGTTGAGTTTATTTTGCGCGGATGCCACCAATCAAATGTCAAAATTTGATACACAACGTTAAGTGCGTCAGGGGAGATAACAGTGAAGTGGGATGGCGCGTAGAAAGAAAATTAAAAATCTCCTTTACGGGTGATCATGATCATTTATCAGCGATCTATGTCATAAATCTTTGCTTGATATAGATTGTTTGGATAAGCAATTCCTAAAATGACGGTATACCTTGAAGCGGCGCGGTCTGCACCCATATAGACCCTTGATCTGTGTTGATGAAGACTGAGCTCCCATGACCAAAAAAACCCATTCCTTCCAGGCCGAAGTGGCCCAACTGCTTCACCTGGTGACGCATTCGCTGTATTCGAACCAAGAGATCTTCTTGCGCGAGCTGATCTCCAATGCGTCGGATGCATGCGACAAACTGCGCTTTGAAGCACTCAATGACAGTGGTTTGTACGGCGACCAGCCTGAGCTGGAAGTGCGCGTGTCCTTCGACGACAAGGCCAAGACCTTGACCATCACCGACACCGGCATCGGCATGACCACGCAAGAGGCCATCGACAACCTGGGCACGATTGCCAAGAGCGGCACCAAGGCCTTCATGGACAAGCTCAGTGGCGACCAGAAGGCCGATTCGCAGCTGATCGGCCAGTTCGGCGTGGGCTTTTACTCGGGCTTCATCGTGGCCGACAAGATCACCGTCGAGTCGCGCCGCGCTGGGGCCCAGGCTTCGGAAGGCGTGCGCTGGACCAGCGGCGGCATGGGCGACTTTGAGGTCGAGCAGATCGACCGTGCCCAGCGCGGCACCAGCATCACCCTGCACCTGCGCGAGGACGCGCAGGACTTCTTGAACGGCTACAAGCTCAAGGAAGTGATCGCCAAGTACTCCGACCACATCAGCCTGCCCATCCTGATGGAAAAGGAAGAGTGGAAAGAGGGCGAGAACGACCAGCCCGGCGAGATGGCCAAGACCGGCGAGTGGGAAACCGTGAACAAGGCCAGCGCCTTGTGGACCCGCGCCAAGAAGGACATCACGCCCGAGCAGTACCAGGACTTCTACAAGGCCATCAGCCATGACTACGAAGACCCGCTGACCTGGAGCCACAATCGCGTCGAAGGCAATACCGAGTACACGCAGCTGCTCTACATCCCCGCCAAGGCGCCGTTTGACCTGTACCAGCAGGGCAAGCACGCGGGCATCAAGCTCTACGTCAAGCGCGTCTTCATCATGGACGATGCCCAGGCGCTGATGCCGCAGTACCTGCGCTTTGTCAAAGGCGTGATCGACTCGGCCGACCTGCCGCTGAACGTGAGCCGCGAGCTGCTGCAGGAAAGCCGCGATGTGCGCCTGATCCGCGATGGCTCGGTCAAGCGCGTGCTGTCCATGCTCGAGGACCTGGCCCGCCATGACAAGCCCCAGCCAGCGGCCGAGGGCAGCGATGGCGTGGTGGATGTGGTGAGCGAAGACGACAAGGCCAAGGAGGGCAAGTACAGCCGCTTCTACGGCGAGTTTGGCGCCGTGCTCAAGGAAGGCCTGGGCGAGGACATGGGCAACAAGGAGCGCATCGCCAAGCTGCTGCGCTTTGCATCGACCACGCAGGAAGGCCTGAACACCTCGTTTGCCGACTACAAGGCGCGCATGAAAGAGGGCCAGGACGCCATCTACTACATCACCGCCGACACCTTGGCCGCGGCCAAGAGCAGCCCGCAGCTCGAAGTGTTCAAGAAAAAGGGCATCGAGGTGCTGCTGATGACCGACCGGGTCGACGAGTGGGCGCTGAACTTCCTGCAGGACTTTGATGGCACCTCGCTGCAATCGGTGGCCAAGGGCGCTGTCGATCTGGGCAAGCTGCAAAACGACGAAGAGAAGAAAGCCGCCGAAGAAGCCGCCGAAGCCTTCAAACCGGTGCTGGCCCAGCTCAAGGAAGCCTTGAAGGACCGTGCTGATGACGTGCGTGCCACCAGCCGCCTGGTGGACTCGCCCGCTTGCCTCGTGGTCTCGGACAGCGGCATGAGCCTGCAACTGGCGCGCCTGCTCAAGCAGGCCGGCCAGCCAGCGCCCGAATCCAAGCCGGTGCTGGAGGTCAATCCGGAGCACCCGCTGGTCAAGAAGCTGGACGGCTCTGTGCACTTCCACGACCTCGCCCAGATCCTGTTTGACCAGGCGGTGCTGGCCGAAGGCGGTTTGCCCGACGACCCTGCCGCCTACGTCAAACGAGTGAATGCACTGCTGGCATAAAGCAGCAGTACACCGCATAAAAATCCCCGCCGGTTGAAAAACCGGGCGGGGATTTTTTTATCTGTCGCCTGGCAGTTGCATGGTATGTGCTGCAGATGGATATTTCTCTGATGCCGCAGCGCTGGCCATCTGCTTGGTTTTTTAAAATCCCGATTGATTATTTTCTTTTGTCGCCCAAGGGGAGTACTTACTTTCACCTGTAAATATTTTCCCAATACCCGACAAAATAAAAGTTAAGAATTGTTGACATATGAGGAGGCAGAACTTCTCAGCGGACCATGGGCCGTCTCTGGATTTCTCAACACTGTATCTAATTGTTTTATTCACTCGGCGCCAGCCTGCCGAGAGGACGCCAAAGACGCTGCAGCACGAAGGTGCTGGTCTGCTTTCCAGCCATGGGCAGCAAGTGCCTTTGTCTCGGCGCTGGCCACGCCTTCAAACAGTGCCTGCTTGTCGTAAATCTGTTATTTGCTAGGTAAATCAAGTTATTGCGAAGTGATCCCCAGGAGACTGCGGAATGCGCTGCCGCGCCACCGGTGCAGCGCTTGGCGGCCCCTGCCTTCACCCTGCACCGCTTGCCGACGCTGGCGCACAGAGCCCAGCGCATGGCAGAGCCCTCGCGCGGCCATCGGAAATGCTATGGCCGGTGCTGCATCGTTTTGCTGCATCATTTTTATATAGTCAATAAATTTATTAAAAGTTTATTGCATATATAGCTTGAATCCCGGTGCTACATTCGCAGCCCTTGTTGTCAGGTGCAGCAGGCCTCTAAGGTTTCGTGACTACCGCTGGGCTTTATCTCTGTGATGGCCCGGAAAATATTTGGTATGTAGCGAAAACCTTTTATTTCACTGAACACGCAAGCCGTTATCTCTGTTTTTTCAGGAGAGGGCGGAGCTTTGCCTTTTTTAAGCAGGACGTTGAAAGTGTTACTCCCGTATCGATCGCCGCCGCAACGCAGCCCCCTGCGATGCAGCGTTGCCCTTGCCTTGGTCTCTGGTCTGCTTCCGGCGGTGGCCGCTGCGCAGTCGACCCGCTACGACATCTTTGTGAACCATGACGCCTTTGTGGCCCAGACCGGGGCCGTGGCGGAGAGCGGGTCGGTCGACGGCCCGGTGGGCGCCGACTTTGTCTACCGCGCCAAGGTCAAGCTCAATGGCGGCAGCGGCGAGGTCGCCAATGTGTCGCTGCTGCAGCAGCTGCCAGCGGGCGCTATTTTTCAGGAAATCGTCGCGCCCGCCGGGGTGCAGTGTGCCGATCCGCTGCCCAAGGCCGGCGACACCATCGAGGCAGGCGCTGCGCTGGCATGCAATCTTGCGTTGGTGACGGCGACCGATTTTGTCGCGGTGGACTTTCGCGTCAAGCTGCCCAGCGCAGGGACGGACTGGACGGCGCAGGCGTCTGCCTCCAGCCCCGACAACGCGGATCCGGATGCGGGCGAGGCGGCCCCCAACCACAGCCGCATCGAGCGCACGATCACCACCTATGAGCGCGCCGATCTGGCCGTGCAGATCCTCGCGCCAGTGAATGGCGCAAGCCATACCCAGGGCGACAAGGTCGACTACCAGCTGCAGGTGCGCAATGCCGACTCGCCCTATGCCTTTGCGCTCAAGGCGGGTGAAAAGGCCCAGCTGCGTTTTCCGCAGCCCGAGGGCACCGAGTTCCAGGGCAGTCCGGGCGGCGATGGCTGGGTGTGCAAGCTGGCCGAAGACACGAGCGCCAACCAGCCCGTGCCGGTATGGAGCTGCAGCTACACCGTGCCTGATGGCCAGTCCGTTGGCCGTGGCCAGGACTTGCCGCTGCTGAGCGTGCCCTTGCTGGTCAAGACCAGCGGCGGCCAGGTGGCCAGCGCGGTGTCGGTGTCGGGCGAGACCGCCACCGGTCAGCTGTTTCTGGATGCCGACCCTGACAACAACACCGATGATGTGCAGATCCAGGTCCAGCCCAATGTGAACCTGGACATGGCGCTCACCAAGGTCGTCAATCCCAAGGTGCTGGACAAGCAGGCCAGCGCGCCTGTGCCGGTCACCTACACGCTGAGCGCCAAGCGGGTCGCCGGTGAATTGGTGCCGCAGGACATTGTCGTCACCGACACCCTGCCGGCTGGTGTCAGCTTTGCGTCTGCTGCTGGAGTGGACTGGATCTGCAGCAACAACGCGCAAGTGGTCCGCTGCCAGTACAGCGGTGCCTTTACCCCGAACCTGCCGCAGATCACGGTCAAGGCCTTGGTGGATGTGTCTTCGGTGGCGGCAGAGAGCGTCATCAACAACGCGGCCGAGGTCTCGGCCAGCAATGAGCCGCCCGCCAATGTGGGCGCCAACAACCAGGCGCAGGCGAGCGTGCTGGTCAGCAACAAGGTCAATCTGGCGCTGAGCAAAAGCACGACGGCGTCGGTGATTGCCTCCGGCCAGGAGTACCAGTACGCGATCAAGATCAAGAACAATGGGCCGCTGGATGTGCTGCCCGGCCAGACCATGACGGTGACCGACCAGCTCGACGGCCAACTGCAGTTTCTGGGTGTGGCCGCCGGGTCGCCCTGGGTCTGCAGCCCCGCAAGCGGCACGGCCACTGACCTGGGGAAATTGCTGACCTGCACCTTCAGCGGCGGCATTGCCGCTGGTAGCAGCTCGGAGCTCTTGCTCAATGTGGTGGCCCACATCGATGCGGCAAACGGCCAGTTTGCCTCCATCGCCAACGGCGCTGCACTGGTGGGTATGCAGGGACGTGACGGTGCGCCGCTGGGCCAGATCGTGAGCAGCAACAAAGTCAACATATCCGAGCGCCAGGCCGACCTGTCGATCAGCAAGTCTGCGGTGATCACAGATGGCGCGAAGGCCTCGGGTGCCGAGGTGGTCTACACCCTGCGCGTGAAAAACGATGTGCCTGAGAATGGGCGCAATCTAGACCTGCAGGCTGCGCAAACCGTCACGGTGACCGATGTCATCGGCAACCTGCTGACCGACGCCAGCGCAGGCGTACTGGGTGTGAAAGCCTATGACAACAGCCGCTATCTGACGGCCGAGGTGCAAATGCCTGAGGTGCCGCAGGCCCAGATGCTGGGTTTGAAGGCGGGCAGCACTGCCGCCTCCGATGGCTGCAGCATTTCGGGTGACAACCACCAGAAGTCTGCGACCGTCAGCTGCACCTTGCGCAACCTGCCCGCCGACCCGGATGTTGCGTATCTGGTCGTCATCAAGGCGCGCCAGTATGTGGACCCCCAGGAAGATGCCACGCAGACCAACACCATTGTCAATGTGGCCGATGTGAGCTCGCCCGACACGGCGGAGTTCAACACCGCCAACAACCGTGCGCAGGCCTCGGTAGTGCTCGAAGCACTGACCGATCTGACCGTGACCAAGCAGGCTGCACCCGAGAGCGCTGCCGCTGGCCAGGCGATCACCTACACCTTGACGGCCAAGAACAGCGGCCCCTCGCAGGCGCGCCAGGTCCGCGTGACCGATCGCCTGCCGCTGAACACCATCTTGGTGGGCTCTGCGCCCAGCATCAGCGGTGGCAGCTGCAGCTTGAGCGGCGGCGCCAGGTTTGCCGCCGGCCTGGAGATCACCGAAGCCAACCGCACAATGACCTGCGTCTGGACCGATGCGGTCGCCGAGAACGCGCAAAAGACCGTCAGCTACCAGCTGCGCTCGCCTGCCAAGGACTACCCGCCTCAGCTGGACAACAGCGTCGTCGTGGCCTCGGTCACGCCGGAGACGGACCTGGGCAACAACAGCGCCAACGAAACCGTGCCGCTGGGCAAGCCCCAGGTCGATGTGCTGGTGAACATGCGCCACACCAACGACGGCATCCCGCTGGACACCGGCAAGACCCAGTACACGATCACGGTGACCAACAGCGGTGCATCGCAGTCCTATGCGACGGGGGTGCAGATGGTGGACCAGTTCCCGGCAGCGGGATCGACGGCCGACTTCCGCTTTGTCTCTCTCGACAGCGTGCAGCTGGCCAATGGGGATATCCGCATGGGTCTGGACAGCTGCACCGTGCCGGCCGCTGGCGCGCTGGCGGGCAGCCTGGTCTGTGATTTCCCCTGGTTGGCGCCCAATGAATCGGTGGCGATCAAGTTCACGATGGAGCCCGCTGCACTGCTCGATGGCCGTGCCGTAGGCACCGTCAACCACAGCGCAACCGTGAAGGCCGATGTGGAAGTGCTCGACGGCATGGATGTCAGCAAGAACAACCAGACCACGGACCGCACCTCCACCTATGACCCGGCGCAAATCTCGCCCGATGAGCTGGACAAGCTGCGCTATGTGGACCTGTCGCTGACCAAGACCAGCTCGGCCACCAGCGCCGTCGATGTGGGCGATCTGATCGCCTATACCTTGACGGTGAAGAACGAGGAAGACCCGGCAGCCAGCCCGCGCAATGACCTGGTGAACGGCCAGGCGGTCGTCAGCGATGTGCTGCCCGAAGGCCTGGCGCTGGAAGGCGCGGCCCCTGCCGGCTGCAGCTATGACGAGGCCACGCGCGCCTTGCGCTGCGAGATCAGCTCGCTCAATGCCGGTGAAGTGCGGGATTTCAGCTTCAGCGCCAAGCTGCTCTCGCGTACCGAAGGACAGACCCTGGTGGTCAACAGCGCCCGCCTGACGAGCCCCGGCGATACCGACGAGTCCAACAACGACAGCCACACCGAGACGCCGCTGGCGCTGGTGGACCTGGCGTTGACCAAATCGGTGGACAAAGCCCAGGCCGCCGCAGGCGATGCGCTGACCTACACCTTGACCGTTGTGAACAACGGCCCGGCCGACAGCCGCGAGGCCAGCGTGACCGATGTCTTGCCCGAAGGCCTGGTCTTTGTGCAAGCCTCGCCGGCCTGCCGTTTTGACGCAGGCAGCCGCACGCTGGACTGTGCGCTGGAGCCGCTGGCCGTGGGTGCGTCTGTGAGCTTGACGGTGGAGACCACCGTGGATGCCGCGCTGCAAGGCCCGGCCAGCCTGGTCAATACCGCCGTGGTGGACCTGCCCGGCGATAGCGACCCGAGCAACAACGAAAGCTCGGCGACCACGACCATTGCTGGCAAGGACAATGGCGGCGGCGAAGGCCGGCCCGGCGACCAGACGGCGGTGCCGGTGCCTGCCTTGGCCCCCGGCGCGCTGCTGCTGATGGCGCTGGCCATGGCTGGCCTGGCCGCACTGCGACTGGGACGCCGCAGCTGATAAGGCTATGCCATAGGATTTGCCTCCAGCACCCCAGCCGCGCATAGCCATGCGCGGCTTTTTTGCGCGTGGGGGATTTGCCGCACGAACACCAGTTGTTGACAGAGGCATTTCCCCCGGCCAGAACTTTAACGGCTATATTTGCTCCTACGTCCACTTCGACGACAGCAGGCACGTACCATGGTTCGCTTCTTTTTTGTATTTCTGGGGCTGCAGCTCACTTTGTTTGGCCTCAATATGCTCAGCTGGGTGCAAAAGCACCTGGTGGAGCCCTGGACGGCAATGTTGGCGCAGATCTGCGCCTTTTTGGTGACCTGGTTTGACAAGTCTGCCGTCGCCGAAGGCAAGGTGCTGTGGAACCATGCCACCAATTTTGGCGTGTCGATCGAGGCCGGCTGCAATGGCATCGAGGCCTGCATTGTGTTGTTTGCCGCCATCATGGCTTTTCCGTCGAGCTGGCGCCACAAGCTCATCGGCCTGGTGCTGGGCTTTATCGCGGTGCAAGCGGTCAATATTGTGCGCGTGATCAGCCTGTTCTACCTGGGCCAGTGGAACATGGCGGCCTTCAACTTTGCCCACGAGTACCTGTGGCAGGCGCTGATCATGCTGGACGTGCTGGTCGTCTGGCTCGTCTGGGTGCGTGCCGGCCAGCGCGCCAAGCGGGCCGAGGATGGCTCGGACCAACCGCCTCCCTCGGGCTCGGGGGCCGAGCCCACGCTGGCAGCCGCCTGATTTGAACCGGCCAGCAGTGCAAGCACTGCTGGCTTTTTTCCATAGGCACGAGAAGAAGCACAGAGCCCCCAGGAGGGCGGATACAGAGGAAGAGGGATGAAGCGCTTGAACCCGATACAGCGATTTGCGCTGCTGGCCTTTGCCGGCATCATCGTGCTGACCACCTTGTGGGTGCAGCTGTCGCCGTGGATGAGCTACCCGGTGGCGGTGATCTCCAAGGAAGGCATGCTGGACCTGGCTGCGGGCTGGGTCAAGCAGGTGCATATTGCGCCCGGCAAGATCGAGGTCGACACCTCGGTGGGTGTCGCCAATGCCAACACCGGTGGCCGCTGGGCCGAGATCTCGGTCGATGGCGACCCGGGCCGCTATGCCTACGGCTTTCCTATCTTCTTGGCGCTGCTGCTGGCTGCCTGGCGCAAGGGCCGCATCTGGCGCGCGGTGCTGGGCTATGTGATCTTGCTGCCGTTCCAGGCGTTCAGCATCTCGACCAGCTTGCTGATGCAGATGGTGCTGGCCACCAACCTGGACCTGCGCCTGCTCAAGATCTCGCAGACCCAGCTGGACTTGCTCGCCTATGGCTACCAGCTGGGCAGCCTGGTGCTGCCCACCCTGGTGCCGTTTTTGCTGTGGCTGTGGCTGGACCGCCAGTTTGTCAACGAGGTGCTGGTCGAGGCCTGGAAGAAAAACATCCAGCCCAAGCTGGCGCCGCGCCCCACCGTGCTGCGGCCGCCACCCCCACCGCCCCCCGAGCAGGTGATCCGCCCGGCCGAGAGCGGCCCAGAGATCTCGCACGAGATCAGCATCACCTTGCCGCCGCGCAAATAAGGCTAGTGCTTGGCAGCGGGCGCCGGCACTGGGGTGCGCCAGGTGGCCAGCGCCAGCGCGGTGGACAGCAGCGCAAACACCGCGCAAAACACGAGCAGCGCGCGCGACAGGCCCACCTGGTCCGACAGCCAGCCAATCCCCAGAATCGGCAAGATCGTGCCCACATAGCCAATGACCAGGTAGGTGGCCAGCAGGCCGGCCCGGTTGTCAGCCCGCGCCACGCGGTTGACCACCGAGATACCGCCCAGGTTGCACAGGCCATGGCCGAGCGCGGCGCTCAGCACGCAGAGCAGAAAAACCGCCGCCGAGCTGGCAAACACATTGGCGATCAGCAGCAGATTGCACAGCGCCAGCGCGCCATAGCCGGTGATCAGCACCTTGCGGGTGACAAAGCCCTTGGCGGCATACTGCGAGGCGGCCGACAGCAGCAAGATAAGGCCGATCGACGGCCCGCTGATGGCCGGCCCGTGCCAGGGCAGCATGCTTTGCATAAAGCTGGGCGCGAGCGAGGCAAACAGGCTGAACATGCCAAAGGCACAGAAGGCGCCCATCGACGCCAGGCCGTAGCGGCGCAGCGCTGCGCGCTCGGGAAAGGTGAGGCGCGGCATCAGCTGGCGCAGGCCAAAGCTGGTGCTGGAGGGCACCGGCTGCAGGTGGGCCGGCAGCTGCACCTGGAACAGCGAATAAATCGCCAAGGCGCTCAGCAGCAGGGACGGCAGATAGGCGCTGCGCAGCGGAAAAGGCGCCCATTGCGCGACCAGGCCACCGACAATGGGCCCCAGGCCAAAGCCAAAGGCAATCGTCAAGCTGGTGGTGGCAGCGGCCCGCTGCGTGTCGCCGCTGGTGTTGAGCTGGGTCAGGCCCAGCGAGGCCGAGGTGGTGATCATCCCCGAGGCCAGGCCAATGATGATGCGGCTCAAGCCAAACACCTGCATGTTCCAGGCCAGTGCCGACAGCAGCACGCCTGCGCTCATCAGCATCACCCCCGCGCGCAGCACCTTGAAAAAACCATAGCGGGTGGTGATCGCGCCCAGCAGCATCAGGCTGGTGAGCGCTGCGGCCATATAGAGCACAAACACCTGGGTGATCGCGCTGGGCGGCAGCTGCCACTGGACCTGGTAGAGCGGGTAGAGCGGGCTGGCCAGCGCCGTGCCCATGACGCCGACGCACATCGAGAAGCACACCCAGAAATAGGGCGGCCATTGGTATTTCATGATCAGAACTTGGAGCGGGGCTGCGGTGGCAGCAGCAGGCCAGCGGCGGGTAGCGGCTGGCCCGGAAAGGACGGTGGCCTGGATTGTAGGGAGTCGGGCCCGGCATGTCCCCGCGCTGTCGGGGTGCCCATCGCTGGGCGTAGGACATCGGAATGCAATGTCCTTGCGCCAGAGGCTGGTGTGGCAATCGCTGTTAAAAATAGCCATGATCCGAATGCCTGCCATGCGCTTTTTCCTCTCCCACCCCTGCCGTGCGGCCGCTGCCGCCTTGTCCGTGGCTGCGCTGTCCGCCTGCTCGCCCTATGTGGGCGTGGGTGTGCCGGTGGGGCCGTTCTCGGTCGGCGTGGGGCTGGGCAGTGGCGGGATCAGCGCCGGGGTGGGCACGGGCCTGGGCCCTGTCGGCGTGGGCGTGGGGGTCAACCAGCGCGGCCAGGTGACGGGCAATGCCGGTGTCGGGGTCGGCACCTCCGTCGGGGGCGCCCAGGTGGGTGTGGGGGTGGGCACCGGCACGGTGCTGTATGACCCGGCAGCGCCCGCGTCTGCCCCCGCTGCTGCACCGAACCATACCCAGGCCGCACAGCCCGGCGTGGTCGTGCCTGGGGTGGTCAACCCACCCAGGGGTGAGCATGACGCCCAGCTGCAGTGGCGCGGTGCTGATGGGCAACTGCTGCCCGACTGCCGCTTGAACAACCGCTGTTAGAGCCGCGAACACAACCCTTGATACGTCGTTGCCTCGCCGGCCGCGCCAAGCCTTGTCGTACTACTGTGCTGCCTGCGGCTTGACGCCTAGTCGGGGACGCCTAGTCTCAATCGCAAACCTTTGGTTTGCTGGGCCATGTTAGCGGCTCTTTAAAAAACGGGTGGCGCTTAAACGTACAGCGGCGGCTCATCCATCGCGATGAGCTGCGCCTGCAGCATCTGGGTTTGCTCCTGCCAGTAGGCCTCGCTGCCAAACCAGGGAAAGTGGATCGGAAAGATCGGGTCGTCAAAGCGCCGCGCCAGCCAGGCGCTGTAGTGGATCAGGCGCAGCGTGCGTAGCGGCTCGATCAGTGCCAGCTCGCGCCGGTCAAAGGGGCGGAACTGTTCATAGCCCTCGACCAGCGTCGACAGCTGCGCGCTTTGCTGCTGGCGGTCGCCCGACAGCAGCATCCACAGGTCCTGCACGGCCGGGCCGCTGCGCGTGTCATCGAGGTCGACAAAATGCGGGCCGCCGCCCTGGTGCTCGGGCGGCACCCACAGCACATTGCCCGGGTGGCAGTCGCCATGCAGGCGCAGGCTGCGGTAGCTGCCCGCAGCAAAATGGCCGCTGGCATTGCCCGGGTCGATGATCTCGCAGATCTTGTCGGTGGCGCGGCGGCAGGCATCGCTCCAGGCGCTGCGCTGGCCGGGCGGGATGGCGCCATGGGCCATCAGCCAGTCATGGGGCTCGCGGGCAAAGTCCTGGGCGTTGATGCTGGGGCGGTGCACAAAGGGCCGGGCCTCACCCACGGTGTGGATGCGGGCCAGAAAGCGCCCCACCCATTCGAGCACCTCCCAGTCGTCCAGATCGGGCTGGCGCCCGCCCCGCCAGGGTGATACGGAAAAGCGAAAGCCGCCATGCTGCAGCAGGCTGTGGCCGCCCAGCTGCAGGGGCGCAACCACGGGCACTTCAGCGTCAGCCAGCTGCTGGGAGAACTGGTGCTCCTCGGCAATGGCCGCATCGCTCCAGCGGCCCGGGCGGTAGAACTTGCAGACCACCTTGCTGCCGTCTTCCAGCCAGACCTGGTAGACGCGGTTTTCGTAGGAAGACAGCGGGTTCAGGCGGCCATCGCCCCACAGGCCCACCGACGCCAGCGCGTCGAGCACCACATCGGGGGTCAGCGCGGCATAGGCATGTTCCTGCGCGGGGCTGCTGGGCGGGTAGTCATCGGTATCGTGCATACCGCCATTGTGCGCCCTTCTTGTGACGGCCATTTTGACCACAGGGACGCAAAAAAGCCGGGCATGCAAGGCATGCACCGGCTGTACTGGAGGGTGTCAATCGTTGAACTGCGCGACTTAGACCACCACGGTCAGGGTCTTGTCGATATTGCCGCGGGTGGCGTTCGAGTAAGGGCAGACCAGGTCGGCGTCATGCACCAGCTTTTCGGCCACAGCCTTGTCCATGCCGGGCAGGTTCACCGTCAGGCGGGCGGCGATGCCGTAGGCATTGGGGATGGGGCCCAGGTCCACTTCGGCGTCGATCGACAGGCCATCGGGCAGGGCGAGCTTTTGCTTGCCGGCCACGGCCTTCATCGCGCCGATAAAGCAGGCGGAGTAGCCGGCGGCAAACAGCTGCTCGGGGTTGGTGCCCTGGCCGCTGGTGCCGGGCGAGGACAGCTGCACATCCAGGCGGCCATCATTGGTGCGCGATGCGCCGTCGCGGCCGCCGGTGGTGTGTGCGTGGGCGGTGTACAGAACTTTTTCGAGAGTAGCCATGGTGAACTCCTGGTCAAGGGTGGAACGAAAAAACATGCTTCATCAAGAAGCGGCGGGCAGCGGCGCGGCCAGTCGGCTGCGCAGCTGTTGGATCTGTTGTGTCAATGCCTGCAGCTCCTGCACCGTGCATTGGCTGTGCGCGAGCACACAGGCAGGGATGGCCGCGGCTTGCTCGCGCAGCTGGCGGCCGGCCTCCGTCAGATACACGCGCACACGGCGCTCATCGTCGCTGTCACGCTGGCGCTGCAGCCAACCTGCGGTCTGCATGCGCTTGAGCAGCGGCGTCAAAGTACCCGAATCCAGGTACAGACGCTCGCCCAGCTCGGAGACCATGCAGCCATCGCCCTCCCACAGTACCAAGAGCACCAGGTACTGCGGGTAGGTCAAACCCAATGGTTCGAGCAAGGGCTTGTACAGCTTGGTCATCGCCAGCGAGCTGGAGTACAGCGCAAAACACAGCTGCTGGTCGAGCAGCAGCGCGTTGTGGGCAGTGGCAGGGGTGGCGTTGGGCATGGGTTGAATTATCGTGCTCAATTAAATTGCGTGCAACTTAATTGGGGAATCACCTGCCGGGAGCAGGGTGTTTGGCAAGGGCCGGTGCAGGGCCCCTGGATTCGTCTTAGGAAGAGGCAACCCGCGTCTCAGACGGAAGCTGGGTCGCCTAGCGTTCTCAGTAAGCCGTCTGCACCACCTGGCCGCTGCTGTCCTTGAACTTGGCCGCCACCGCATCGGCAGCGGTGCGCAGCAGGATCAGGTCCATCGAGACGGCGACAAACTGCGCGCCCAGCGCCAGGCATTCGCGGGCGCGGGCCTCGTCCACCATCAGGATGCCGGGGGCCTTGCCGGCCGCGCGGATGCGGGTGATGGCGTTGTCAATCGCGGCATTGACGACCGGGTGGCGCGGCTGGCCAGGGTAGCCCATGCTGGCCGACAGATCGGCCGGGCCGATAAAGATGCCATCCACACCATCGACGGCGGCAATAGCCTCGATCTGGTCCAGCGCCTGCGCGGTTTCCACCTGCACCAGCAGGCACAGCTCCTTGTCGGCATCGTCCACATACTGCATGTCGCGGCCAAAGTTGCTGGCGCGCATCGAGCCGCCCATGCCGCGAATGCCCTGGGGCGCATAGCGCATGGCCTGCACGGCGGCGCGGGCCTCGTCGGCGTTTTGCACAAAGGGGATCAGAATGGTCTGGGCGCCAATGTCCAGGTAGCGCTTGATGAGGACTGGATCGTTCCAGGCCGGGCGCACCACGGCGCTGGTCGGGCGGGGCTGCAGGGCGGCTTCTACCGCCTGGAGCTGCTGCAGCACCTGGGGCACATCGTTGGGCGAATGCTCGGTGTCGAGCATGATCCAGTCATAGCCGCTGCCGGCCAGCAGCTCGGTGATGTAGGGCGAGGGAAAGGCCGACCACAGGCCGATCTGCGCCTGGCCGGCGGCCATGGCTTTTTTGAAGAGGTTGGGAGTTGGCATGCTTGTCTCTGTAGTGTGGTGTTGTCTGTGTGGTGGTGTGGTCAGGGCAGAAGGTGGATCTCGTCGTTGCTCAGCCGCGTGCGGCAGCTGCCGGCCAGGGTGTGCCACTCGCTGGCGCCCAGGTCCAGCGCCTGCTGGTCCGCCATGGCCGTCACGCTGCGGCAGATGGGCTTGAAATGCTTGGCCGCCACCGTGTCGCGCCCATAGCGCTGGTAGTAGCGCTTGAGGTGCAGATCGGCGGCCGGCACCCGGGCGGCCACATAGGCCAGGTAGTCGCGGTAGAGCGCATCGACCGGCGCCTCTTCGAGCTGCTGCTTCCAGAGGCGAAAGCCGGCCATGCAGGCCACCAGGGCCAGCACCAGTGCAGTCACCGGCAGGGCCTTTTTCCAGATCGGGGTGCTGCGTGGCGCGGGCATGGGGAGGAATCGCTGGGCAGCGCGGGCGCGCGCGATCAGGCGTAGCTGTAGACGCCCTTGCCGGTCTTGCGGCCCAGTTGGCCGGCGGCGACCATTTCCTTGAGCAGCGGGCAGGGGCGGTATTTGCTGTCGCCAAAGTCTTTCAGGTAGACCTCCATCACGGCCAGGCAGACATCCAGGCCGATCATGTCGGCCAGGGCCAGCGGGCCAATCGGGTGGCTGCAGCCGAGCTTCATGCCGTCATCGATGTCCTGGGCCGACGCAATGCCTTCGGCCAGCACATAGAAGGCCTCGTTGATCATCGGCACCAGAATGCGGTTGACGACAAAGCCGGGCGAGTTCTTCACGCTGATCGGCGACTTGCCCAGGCTCTCGGCCAGCGCCTTGACCGCATCGTGCGTGGCATCGCTGGTTTGCAGGCCACGGATCACCTCGACCAGCGCCATCAGCGGCACGGGGTTGAAGAAGTGCATGCCGATGAACTTGTCCGCGCGCTTGGTGGCGGCTGCCAGCTGGGTGATCGAGATCGACGATGTGTTCGAGGCCAGCAGCACCGAAGGGTCGAGCAGCGCATCGACTTGCTGCAGGATCTTGAGCTTGAGCTCGTAGTTCTCGGTGGCCGCCTCGATCACCAGCTGGGCCTTTTGCAGGTCTTCATAGCGGGTGCTGCCCTGGATGCGCGCGAGGGCGGCGGCCTTGTCGGCTTCGCTGATCTTTTCCTTCTTGATCAGGCGGTCCAGGCTACTGCCCACCGTTGCCAGGCCCTTTTGCACGGCCGCCTCCGAAATGTCCACTATCACCACATTCAGCCCGGCCACCGCGCAGGTCTGCGCAATGCCGTTGCCCATGGTGCCTGCACCAATTACGCCTACGGTCTGGATCGTCATCTGTCTTCCTTGGGTCCTGTTGCTGGGAGAGGGGCCCGCCCTGCAGTGCCTGTGGCAAGCCCGGTGGCAAGATCATAGCGGCTGGTGTT
Organism: Comamonas sp. MYb21; assembly: GCF_037479395.1. NCBI lineage: Bacteria > Pseudomonadati > Pseudomonadota > Betaproteobacteria > Burkholderiales > Comamonadaceae > Comamonas > Comamonas sp. MYb21. The sequence goes on from NZ_JBBGZC010000003.1 coordinate 115,371, forward strand.
GCAGTGCGGCACAAACTGGGCGACAGAGCGCGGGGATAGGCGAGGGTTCTAAAATGCCCCCCATCGCTGCGCCGCAGCCCCTTTGTTGACACGACCTGATATGACCACCTTCGGCACCCCGCTTACCAAGAACGCAACCAAAGTCATGCTGCTGGGCAGCGGCGAGCTGGGCAAGGAGGTGCTGATTGCCTTGCAGCGCCTGGGCGTGGAGACGGTGGCGGTGGACCGCTATGACAACGCGCCGGGCCAGCAGGTGGCGCACCATGCCCGCACCATCACGATGAGCGACCCGGCCCAGCTGACGGCGCTGATCGAGGCCGAAAAGCCCGACCTGGTGGTGCCCGAGATCGAAGCCATTGCCACGCCCGCGCTGCAGGCGTTGGAGGCCGCTGGCACCGTGCGCGTGGTGCCGACGGCCCGCGCCACCCGGTTGACGATGGACCGCGAAGGCATCCGCCGCCTGGCCGCCGAGACCCTGGGCCTGCCCACCAGTCCCTACCAGTTCTGCGACAGCCTGGCCGAGCTGCAGGCCGCCATCGATGGCGGCATTGGCTACCCCTGCGTGGTCAAGCCGGTGATGAGCAGCTCGGGCAAGGGCCAGAGCAAGATCGATGGCCCGGCCGATGTGGAAAAGGCCTGGAACTACGCGATGGCAGGCGGCCGGGTGCAGGGCGGCCGCATCATCGTCGAAGGCTTTATCGACTTTGACTACGAAATCACCTTGCTGACCGTGCGCGCCAAGAATGCGGCCGGCCAGATCGAGACCCATTTTTGCGAGCCCATCGGCCATGTGCAGGTGCAGGGCGACTATGTGGAGAGCTGGCAGCCCGCGCGCATGGCGCCCGCTGCGCTGACCTTGGCGCAGGACATTGCCCGTGCCATCACCAGCGACCTGGGCACCGGCCTGAACGGTGAGCCCGCCGGCCTGGGCCTGTTTGGCGTGGAGCTGTTCGTCAAGGGCGACCAGGTCTGGTTCAGCGAAGTGAGCCCGCGCCCGCATGACACCGGCATGGTGACCATGATCACCCAGTGGCAAAACGAGTTCGAGCTGCATGCCCGCGCCATCCTGGGCCTGCCCGTGGACACCAGCCTGAAGACCGCCGGCGCCAGCGCCGTGATCTACGGCGGTGTCGATGCCCAGGGCATTGTGTTTGACGGCGTCGATGCCGCCCTGCAGATCTCCGGCACCGAGGTGCGCCTGTTTGGCAAGCCCGAGAGCTTTGCGCGCCGCCGCATGGGCGTGGCGCTGGCCCGCGCGGCCGATACCGATGCCGCGCGCGACAACGCCAAAAAGGCGGCAGCGCTGGTCAAGCCCCGCGTGGCGGAGTAAGCGGCTGCTGAGCGAACGCTCAGCACCGCGTTAGATTTATTCGATAAAAAAGCATCTGGCTGCCCTTGAGAAGGGCGTCCAGATGCTTTTGTTTTGCTGGCTTGCTGAGGCCGCTTTTAGTTGGTTTGGCAGCTGTAGTTGTCCGCCACGTTCACATCACCACTGCCCTTGTAGCGCGGCCAGGTCGGGTACTCGCACAGCGGCCGGGTGCGGCCGGGCACGCCAGCGGTGTCGCTGACTACCTGGGCGCCAGGGACGGTGCCGGCGGTTACCCACTGGTCCAGCGCTTTCAGCGAATCCCAGTTGGCATTGAAGGCGGTGCTGGCCGCATGGCCGTAGCCGGGTACTTCGTAGTAGCGCGCAAAGCTCTTGACGGCGCTGGCGCCCATGGTCTGCTCCAGGCGCTGCCAGTACTGCGCGGTGGCGCGGGTGCTGACGAGCACATCGGCCGTGCCATGGGCCATCAGCAGCTTGCCGCCGCGCTTGTTGAAGGCGGACAGGTCGGTGCTGTTGATGTCCTGCAGCTTGGTGAGCTGGTTGATGCGGTCGCTCCAGGCGCCAGGGTTTTGCGGGTCCAGTGACAGCGCGTCAAAGTTGGCATCGCGGGTCACAAAATAGCGCACCCACTGGTCCCAGAACACGGCCCAGTATGGGGCGGTGAGCGGCGCGGGGCTGGCCGGGGCGGTGGTGTTCATCGCCAGCAGGTTGACGGTGGGCTGCAGCGGGCTGCTGCCTTCCTCGCCCAGCTCCGAGCCCCAGACGTTGAAGCCGGGGTACTGCGTCTCGCCGCTGCCCAGCGGCGCGCTGAAGCGGATTTCGCTGTTGTAGGTCTTGAGCGCGCTGATCATCGCGTCGGACAGGCAGCCCTCCTGGCTCGCGCCGCCAGGGCAGCGCAGCGGCTGGCCATTGAGCGTAGCGGTGGCCGGGTCAAACTGGCTGTTGCAGGCCGCCACATTGCTGACCACGCCGTCCTGCACGCCGTCGAGCGCATCGCACTTCTCCAGCGCCGCCTGGCGCAGCAGCTTGCGCTGGCCCAGGCTCGGGTAGGCGCCGGGCTGGGCAAAGGCGCGGCTGATGCGGCCAAACTGCAGATCGAGGCTGGCCGCATTCCAGGCCGGGTACCAGGCGACTACGCCATCCCAGTCGGACGGCCATTTCTGCGCCACGGCCAGTGCTTCGCGCCCGCCGGTGGAGCCGCCCATGAAGTAGCGCTTGTCCGGCTTTTTGCCGTAAAAGCGCGTCACCAGCACATCGGCCACATCGCTGACCTTTTTCAGTGCAGCGCCCGAGAAGTTGGCGACCGCTTCGTCATTCGTGCCAAAGCTGCCGTCGCGGCTGCCGGCAGCCCCTGCCTGGTGGCCCGAGTCGCTGCCAAACACCGCATAGCCCTGGTTGAGCAGCGGGTAGGCACCCTGGCTGGCGGGGGCGGCCGGGTAGGTGTAGAGGCTGGGCATCACGCCGTTGTAGCCACCACCGCCCACCATCACCACCTTGCCGTTCCACTCCTTGGGCAGCAGCAGGCCCATCTTGATGGCCGGGGCGCCGGGGTCGACCGGGGCGATCGAGATATTGGCCCTTACCGAGGCGGGCGGCTGCGCGCCACTGGCAGCCGTTGGCGTTTCGGTCGAGGTCACCGTGGCGCCGCTGGTGGGCAGGCCGATCTGGCTGGCCGCCACCTGCTGCTTGGCCAGCGCCAGGCTGGCCTCGTCAAAGTTAAAGCTGTGGGAGCCGCCGCTGCCGCAAGCGGACAGCGCAAGGACCGCGCTGGCGACGGCCGTCAGAGGGATAAAGCGCCGCAGGGGTGGGAGGATGGTTGTGGTCACTGTGTCTCCTGGTTGTTATGGTGCGGGCGCAAAGGCTTCTTTACGGCCCGCCGACCATTGTGGAAGTGACGCCCACAGTTATCCACAGGGTTTGCAGTTAGGTAGTTCCCCATAAGTAAAAAAGCCAGCACGCTTGTGCTGGCATTGGAGTAGGGGCCCTCTGCAGAGGGCTTGTTGGGCGTGCTGCTTACTGGAAAGCCACCTCGGCAAAGCTGCGCAGCTTGCGGCTGTGCAGCCGGTCCACACCGCCTTCGCGCAGGATGTTGACTGCGCGCATGCCGATGCGCAGATGCTGGTCCACCCGCTCGCGGTAGAAGTGGTTGGCCATGCCGGGCAGCTTGATCTCGCCATGGAGCGGCTTGTCGCTCACGCAGAGCAGGGTGCCGTAGGGCACGCGAAAGCGAAAGCCATTGGCCGCAATGGTGGCGCTTTCCATATCGAGCGCCACGGCCCGGCTCTGGCTGAAGCGGCGCTGGGGGGTGTTGTCGGGCAGCAGCTCCCAGTTGCGGTTGTCGGTGCTGGCCACGGTGCCCGTGCGCATGAAGCGCTTGAGGTCGTCCTCAGGCACCTGGGTGACATCGGCCACCGCCTGCTGCAGGGCGACCTGGATCTCGGCCAGCGCGGGGATGGGCACCCACAGCGGCAGCTCTTCGTCGAGCACATGGTCCTCGCGCACATAGGCATGGGCCAGCACATAGTCGCCCAGCTGCTGGCTGTTGCGCAGGCCGGCGCAGTGGCCCAGCATCATCCAGGCATGGGGGCGCAGCACGGCGATATGGTCGGTGATGGTCTTGGCATTGGCCGGGCCCACGCCGATGTTGACCATCGTGGTGCCCGACTGGTCGGCACGCACCAGGTGGTAGGCGGGCATCTGCGGCAGGCGCGGCGGCGGGTTGCCCAGCACATCCACCGCTTCGGGCGCCAGGCCCTGGCGGCGGGTGACCACATTGCCCGGCTCGATAAAGGCGATGTACTCGCTGTCCGGGTTGGCCATCTCGGCGCGGCCCAGGCGGATGAACTCGTCGATATAGAACTGGTAGTTGGTGAACAGCACAAAGTTCTGGAACCACTCGGGCAGGGTGCCGGTGTAGTGGCGCAGGCGCTGGAGCGAGTAGTCCATGCGCGGCGCGGTGAACAGCGACAGCGGATGCGCCTCGCCCGGTTTGGGCTCCCAGGTGCCGTTGGCGATGCCGTCGTCCATCGCATGCAAGTCGGGCAGGTCAAACACATCGCGCATCAGCATGCGGCGCTCGGCGCTCAGCTGGCCTTCGATATGGTCGTTGTCGGCAAACGAGAAATGGATGGGAATGGGCTGGTTGCTGGTGCCCACCTCCAGCTCCACGCCGTGGTTCTCGATCAGCAGCCGGAACTGCTCGGCATAGTAGTTGGCAAACAGGTCGGGCCGGGTCAGCGTGGTCTCGTAGTGGCCGGGGCCCTCGACAAAGCCGTAGGCGAGCTTGCTGTCGGCCCGGGCCACGGTGCGCGTGTGCAGGCGCACAAAGGGGTAGCAGGCGCGGTAGGGGGCCGCCGGGGTCTCGCCGGCTACAAAGCGCTGCATGGCCTGGCGCAGAAAGCCGATTTGCTCGGCATAGATGGCCTGGACCTGCGCCAGCGCGGAGGAAGCCGTGCGGTGGCTGGTCGGTGCGGTAAAGGCAGGTTTGGTAAAGGTCATGCACCATTGTGCATCTGCTTTGGGGCCCTGGCATGACAAATCAGGGCCCGGTGTTGCTGGCAGTCGGCACCGGTGGCCGGCGGCGCCAAGGCCGGATTCAGGGGTACCCGCAGGGCCGCCAGCGGCTGCCAGGCCGGGCGCGGGATAATTGCGCCATGAACGCAACCACCACCACCGCCAACGCAGCGGACGCCAGCTCTTTCAGCCAACTGCCCCTGGGCCAGACCATGCAGGCCAATCTGCAGCAGCTGGGCTACACGCAGATGACGGCGATCCAGGCGGCCAGCCTGCCCTTTGCGCTGCAAGGCAAGGATGTCATTGCCCAGGCCAGCACCGGCAGCGGCAAGACGGCCGCCTTTGGCCTGGCCCTGCTCGCCCGGCTGAACCCGCGCTGGTTTGCCGTGCAATCGCTGGTGCTCTGCCCCACCCGTGAGCTGGCCGACCAGGTCGCCACCGAAATCCGTCGCCTCGCGCGCGCCGAAGAGAACATCAAGGTCGTCACCGTCTATGGCGGTGTGCCTTCGCGCAACCAGATCGCCAGCCTGGAAAACGGCGCCCACATCATTGTCGGCACCCCGGGCCGGGTGATGGACCTGATGGAGCGCGGCGTGATCGACCTGGCCGCGCTCAACACCTTGGTGCTGGACGAGGCCGACCGCATGCTGGACATGGGCTTTTATGGCGACATCGTCACCGTGGCCAGCCAATGCCCGGCCGAGCGCCAGACCCTGCTGTTCTCGGCCACCTACCCCGAGGGCATTGCCCAGCTGGCCGAGCGCTTTATGCGCGATCCGCAGACCGTCAAGGTCGCCTCGCAGCACAGCGCCCACAAGATCGCGCAGCGCTGGTACGAGGTCAAGGAATCCGAGCGCCTGCATGCCGTATCGCAGCTGCTGGCGCATTTCCGGCCCGAATCGTCCATCGCCTTTTGCAACACCAAGCAGCAGTGCCGCGACCTGGTCGAGGTGCTGCAGGCCCAGGGCGTAAGCGCCTTGGCGCTGTTCGGCGAGCTGGAACAGCGCGAGCGCGACGAGGTGCTGGTGCAGTTTGCCAACCGCAGCTGCAGCGTGCTGGTGGCCACCGATGTGGCCGCGCGCGGCCTCGATATCGCCAACCTCGCCGCCGTCATCAATGTGGACACCACACCCGATGCCGAAGTGCATATCCACCGCATTGGCCGCACCGGCCGGGGCGATGCCGAAGGCCTGGCGCTGAGCCTGGCCAGCATGGACGAGATGGGCTCGGTCGGCAAGATCGAGCTGCTGCAAGGGCGCGAGTCGCAATGGCACCCGCTGAGCGAGCTGACCCCCGCCTCCAACCAGCCCATGGTGCCAGCGATGCGCACCATCCAGATCATCGGCGGACGCAAGGAAAAGATCCGTGCCGGCGATGTGCTGGGCGCGATGACGCGCGACTTTGGCTATACCAAGGAGCAGATCGGCAAGATCAATGTGAACGACTTCTCGACCTATGTGGCCGTCAGCCGCGACATCGCCCAGCAGGCGGTGGACCGGCTCAACAGCGGCCGGGTCAAGGGCAAAACCGTCAAGGCGCGCCTGCTCTAAGCCAGGCCGCCCCCGCCCGCCATGAAACCTGCCTTATCCGCCGCAGCGCACAGCCGCTGGACCACGCCCGAGAACCTGCTGCGCATCTCGGTGGTGGTGGCCATTGCCACCATTGCCTTGAAGACCAGCGCCTGGGCCGTCAGCGGCTCGGTGGGCCTGCTGTCCGATGCGCTGGAGTCGCTGGTCAACCTGGTGGGCGCCTTGTTTGCACTGGGCATGGTGACCATTGCCAAGCGCCCGGCCGACGAGGGCCACCCCTATGGCCACACCAAGGCGGAGTACTTCTCGGCCGGCTTTGAGGGCCTGCTGATCTTTGGCGCGGCCATGGCCATCGTCTGGGCTTCGGTGGACCGTTTGCTCCATCCCCAGCCGCTCGAGCAGCTGGGCTGGGGCATTGCGCTGTCCATGCTCAGCACGGCGCTCAACGGCGGGCTGGCCTTCGTCATGTTGCGGGCGGCCCGCGCGCACCATTCGATGGCGCTGGAAGGCGATGGCCGCCACCTGATGACCGATGTCTGGACCTCGGTCGGTGTGGTCGGCGGCTTGCTGCTGGCAATGCTGACGGGCTGGCATTGGCTCGATGCAGTGCTGGGCATTGCGGTGGCCTTGCATATCTTCAAAGAGGGTGGCCAGTTGGTCTGGCGTTCGTCGCAGGGCCTGATGGACGAGTCCATCGATGCCGAGACCCTTGCCAAGATCGAGCACTGCGTGCGCAGCTTTGAGGCGCAAACCGGCGGCGCTGTGCATTGCGACAAGCTCAGCACCCGGCGCGCCGGCGCGCTGCACTTTATCGACATGCACCTGCACATGCCCGGCGGCTGGACCCTGGCCCATGCCACCCAGCTGCGCATGCAGCTGGAGGCCGCTTTGCTGCAGGAGCTGCCGCAGGCACGTATCAGCATGGAAGTGCTGCCACTGGGCGTGCAAACCCAGACCGAGGCCGTGCAGCGCGTTGGCGATGCACCCAGCCCCTGAACCATGAACCCCGGCTGCAGCGCCCTGGCCTGCCGCCTTTGCGGAAGCAAGAATCTCCGATGATCAGCGTATTGCAACGGGTGCGCGAAGCGCGTGTTGAAGTGGACGGCCAGGTGGTCGGCCAGATCGGCCATGGCCTGCTGGCCCTCGTCTGTGCCGAGCGCGGCGACAGCCAGGCAGAAGCCGACAAGTGGTTGGCCAAGATGCTCAAGCTGCGCATCTTTCAGGACGAGGCCGGCAAGATGAACAAGAGCGTCGTCGATGTGGCCGGCGGCCTGCTGATCGTGAGCCAGTTCACGTTGGCAGCAGACACCAGCGGCGGCAACCGCCCCAGCTTTACCCAGGCCGCGCCCCCGGCCGATGGCGAGCGCCTGTACGACTATGTCGTGGCGCAGGCGCGCGCGCAGCACCCGGAGGTGGCGACGGGCCGCTTTGGCGCCGACATGAAGGTCTACCTGATGAATGACGGTCCGGTGACGATCCCGCTGCGCATTGCGCCGGCCGCTGCGGCGCCGGGCGCTTGAAGCCTATCCACAGCCAGGTCATCGGAAGCTAGCCAAGCAGCAGCTAGACTCAGTCCTTTTGCCACCGAGAGGACGAGAGACACCGATGACCGAGATGGAAAAAGCCGCTGCCGGCCTGCTGTACGACGCCAACCATGACCCCAGCGTGCTGCAGCTGCGCGATGCCGCCAAGGAAAAGCTGTTTGCCTTCCAGCAGATCGGCGCGCACCTGGGTGCCGAGCGCGAAGCCATCCTGCGCGGCCTGCTGGGCAAGCTGGGCCGCAATCCCGTGTTCGATGGCCCCTTCTTGTGCGACTACGGCTTCAACATCGAGATTGGCGACAACTTCTACACCAATGTGAACCTGGTCATCCTCGATGCCGCCAAGGTCCGCATCGGCAACAACGTCTTTATCGCGCCCAATGTCGGCCTCTACACCTCCGGCCACCCGCTCGATGCCGCGCGGCGCAACCAGGGGCTGGAATTCGCCCTGCCCATCACCATTGGCGACAACGTCTGGATCGGGGCGGGCGTACAGGTGCTGCCCGGTGTCAGCATCGGTGCGGGCAGCGTGATTGCGGCTGGCGCCATCGTTACCAAGGATGTGCCCGAAGGCGTGGTGAGCGCCGGCAACCCGGCGCGGGTGCTGCGGGCCATCACCGACAAGGATGCACAGGCCTATGCCTGAGTAGGGCGGTTCCTCAAGCCGCTGCCAATGCTGCCAGATGGGCATCCACAGCGCCTGTACCACTGGCGGCATTCACATGCGCAAAGTACTGGTACCAGCCGCTGGCCTCGATCGCGGCCAGCAAGGCATCGCGTGCTTGTGGATCAGGAAAGCGCCAGATGCCCAGGTACTGGTGCGGGCTGGCTTGCGCAATGGCGGCATCGGTCTCTGCCAGCGACAACAGTTCAATCCCCAGGCTGGAAAGCTGCCCCAGGCCCTGGCCGATGGTGGCCAGAAACTGCTGGCGCTGTGCAGCAGGCAGCGCCTGCCAGGCGGCGTTCGGTGTGTAGAGTTCGACAAGGTAGCAAGACATGGCTGGGGCTTCTTTCAGCGAATACTGCGCAGCGCGCGTTGGCAGATACGTGCGGTGCTGGGCGATGGCGTATCGCCCAGCCACTGGCTGCAGAGCTCGCGCACCCAGTCGGGCTGGTCCTTGGCGGCGTCGTTGAGCCAGTTGGCGACGGAATCCTGCACATAGATGGAGGGGTCGGCGCGCAGCGCTTGCAGCAGCGGCAGGGCCTGCGCGGGTGCCTTTTTGAGCGCGGCGATATGGGCACACCAGACGCCACGCGGGCGCAGTGCCTCGCAGGCAAAGCGGCGCAGCTTGTCTGACGGCGATGCCGTCCAGGGCAGCAGCTGTGCGATGGCCTCATCCAGAGCGCTGGCCAGGTGCGGGCGCAAGGCCATCCAGGCCCATTCGCGCACGCCAAAATGCCCATCGTCGGCCAGGCTTTCAATGGCGGCCAGGCGTGCCGGCAGGGCCAGCCCCACTTGGGCACCCACCATAAAACAGGCCCAGCCGCGCACGGTGTCTGCCGGGTGATTGCGGCATTGCGCGATGCCCTCGGGGCCCAGCGCATCCAGCAGCAGCTCGCCGATGCGGCCCATGCGCCCCAGAATACCCAGCGTGCAAGCCGCATCGGCTTGCTGCAGGGTCTGGGCAGAGAGACCGGGAAAGACGGTGCGCAGCAGCTGCGCCTGGTCCAGCGCCGTGCATTCAGCCAGCGTGGCCGTGGCGATTTCGCCGCTGGACAGTGCTTGCAGCACATCGGCGGGAATATCAGCAGCGCGGCTGGCGCCTTTGCGCGGGCTGTTCATGGCGCTGCCTGGCCCAGGTTGCGGGCCACCTTGTCCAGCAGCTGGGCCAGCTGCTGACGCTCGCTGGCCGACAGCCCGCCGTACAACCCGGCGATCCAGTGGCTATGCTGCGCAAACACCTGTTGGGCCAGCTGCCGGCCTTTGCCGGTGAGCCGTATGCGCAGCGCGCGGCGGTCGCTGGCCTCGGCATGGCGGGCCACCAGGCCTTCGCGCTCCAGGCCATCGAGCAGACCGGTGACGGTGGCCCGGGTCACGCCCGCACGCTCGGCCAGGGTGTTGGGCGCCAGGCCATCGGGCGCCGCGTCCAGCAGGAACAGCAGCACAAAACGCCCTTCAGACAGGCCATGCGGCGCCAGCAAGCGGGCGCAGTCGCGGTCGATTTCTCCTGCCAGCGTGAGCGTCTGGAAGCAGAGGCGAATCCCTGCCACATCGGGCATGCCGCGCCGCTGGGCTTCGTCCAGCAGGGCGTTGTACTTTTGGGCGAGTTGCATGATGGTGGCTGATAGTAAGGTGGCTAATTATATGCATAAAGCGATCTGAAGTCTGGTTGCAAGCTATGGGGATGGCGGTTGGCGAAGGCGCTGTGTGGCTAGAAGCAGTGCTCCGTCACAAGACGGGCGCCACCGGCAGGATCAGCCCAAACGTCGTCTCGCCGCCCTGCGACTGGGCAAACACCGAGCCGCCATGCATCTTGGCGATGGCTTTGACAATGGCCAGGCCCAGGCCATGGTGGCGCTCGGCGTTGTGGCGCGAGGCATCGGCGCGGTAGAAGCGGTCAAACAGGTGGCGCAGGTGTTCGGGCGCAATGTCGGGCCCGGTGTTGGTCACGGAGATGACCGCATGGGCATGCTCGTGCTGCCAGCGCGTGCGAATGTCGATGCGGATCGCAGAGCCCGCCAGCGCATAGCGGGTGGCATTGCTCAGCAGGTTGGACAGCGCGCGGCGCACCAGCGGCGCATCGACCTGGGCCTGCGCGTCGCCCAGCACTTCCAGGCGCAGGTCGGCATCGAGCGCAACCGCTTCATAGAACTCGACCACATCCTGGGCCACGGCGGCCAGGCTGACGACCCCGGTCTCGCGCGCGCCCACGCCCTGGTCGGCACGCGAGAGAAACAGCATGTCGCCCACCATCGCGGCGATGCGGCGCAGGTCCTCCAGGTTGGACTCAAGCACATCGCGCAGCTCATCGACCGAGCGGGGCTTGCGCAAGACCACTTCGGTGCTGCTGATCAAGGTGGCCAGCGGCGTGTTGAGTTCGTGCGCCACATCGGCGTTGAAGGCTTCGAGCTGGCGGTAGGCATCGGCCAGGCGGTCGAGCAGGGCATTGAACTGCGTGACGATGGGCTGCAGCTCCTGGGGCAGGCCGCTGCCGCCCAGCCGGCGCTCAAAATCGCGGGCCGACAGCAGGCTGATCTGCGAGACCAGCGAGGCGATGGGCTGCAGGCTGCGCTGCACCAGCAGGCCGCCAAACAGCGCCAGCAGCAAGGAGCCGGCGACCATGGCCGCAAACAAGGTCCAGCCCAGGCCGCGCAGCAAGGCCTCGTCGGGGCGCAGGTCCATCACCAAGGTGGCGGTGGCTGCGCGCGCCTGGTGGTACTGGGGCGCGGTGATGCCGACGGCAAAACTGCGCTGCATGGTGTGGTGGCCGCTCCAGTCGGGCGGGATGCTGTCGAACAGCACATGGCCCTGGTTGTCCACCACGCGGATCGCATAGTCGCCGTGGCCGGCCAGAAAATCGGTCAGCAGGTGGTCCAGCGCCTTGTCGCGGTGGGCCGTGCTGTCATCGCGCAGCACATGCATCAGCGACTGCTGCTTTTGGTCGAGCATCTCCTTTTGGCGGGCTGACAAGGTGTTGTCGAACACCAGGAACACCACCAGGCTGACGGCGCCCAGGCCCAGCATCGACAGCAGCGCCATCCAGCGCGAGAGCCGGCGCCCCAGGTGCGGTACGGCGGTGGTCGGGCTCATGGCTGGGCCCGGCTCTCCAGCACATAGCCCATGCCGCGCACGGTGTGGATCAAGGGTGCGGCAAAAGGCTGGTCCACCTTCATGCGCAGGCGCCGCACGGCCACTTCGACCACATTGGTCTCGCTGTCAAAGTTCATGTCCCAGACCTGCGAGGCCAGCTCGGTGCGCGAGAGCACCTCGCCCTGGCGGCGCAGCAGCAAGGCCAGCAGGTTGAACTCCTTGGCCGTCAGATCGAGCCGCACACCGGCGCGCACGGCCTTGCGCCGGATCAGGTCCAGCTCCAGATCGGCCTGGCGCAGCACCGTGGGCTCGGGCGACGCCGGATGGGCCTGCGCACGGCGCAGCAGCACCTGGATGCGGGCCACCAGCTCGGAAAACGCAAAAGGCTTGATCAGGTAGTCATCGGCGCCGCTTTGCAGGCCGCGCACCCGGTCCTGCACATCGCTGCGGGCCGTCAGCATCAGCACCGGGGTGGATTTGGCCTGGCGCAGCGCTGCCAGCACCGCAAAACCGTCGATGCCTGGCAGCATGCCGTCGAGCACGACCAGGTCGTAGTCCAGCTCCATGGCCAGGTGCAGGCCATCGATGCCGTTGGTGGCGACATCGACCGTATAGCTCTCCTCGGCCAGACCTTTGCGAAGGTACTCGCCGAGCTTGGCTTCGTCTTCAATCAGCAGCAGTCTCATGGCTGCCATTGTCCCTGATGGTGTGCGCGGGCGTGGATTACAAATTTGTCATGTTCCCGTCGGCCTGGTGTTCGTTGCCGCTTTCTACAGTCGCTGGCATCGCATAGGGATACCGCCTGCAACTGGGGCCTGCGGTGCGGGCCGCCGCTGGCGGGCCCTGCGCTGCCAAGGCCAGGTTGCGCGCGGTCTGCCACCACAGGAGAAGCCGCCATGACCACCCCGCAGCCAGCCCCCACCCGGGCCGGCATCCATCCCCCTCACACACCAAACCATCGAGGCCCGGCATGGCCAGCCTGGCTGCTGGGCGTCGCGCTGGCCAGCGCCTGGCTGCCCCAGGCCCAGGCAGCCGCCCAAAGCCTTGAGCCAGCCGCAGCCGCTGCGCCTGTGCAGGCCACCCCGGCGATCACGCTGGCCGCCGCCTGGGACAAGGCCCTGGCGGCCAACCCCGGTTTGCAGGCGGCCCGCCATGGCGCAGCTGCCGCCGAAGGCCTGGTGGTGCAAAGCCAGGCGCGTCCCAACCCGGAGCTGGCTGTCAGCATCGAAGACACCCGCCGCGAGACGCGCACCCACACCGTGCAGATCAACCAGCTGATCGAGCTGGGCGGCAAGCGCGAGGCACGCATGCAGCTGGCTGATACCGAAAAGTCAGCGGCCGAAGCCGGTGTCGCGGCCGCACTGGCGGCCTTGCGCTACCAGCTGCAGATCCACTTCAATGAGCTGCTGCTGGCCCAGCAGCGGGTGCACTTTGCGACCCAGACCCATGCCCTGGCGACCCAGGCGCTGGATGCCGCCAACAAGCGCGTACAGGCCGGCAAGGTGCCGCCGCTGGAGGCCAGCCGCGCCCAGGTGGCGCAGGCCAATGCGGCGATGGAGCTGGAGCAGGCGCGCTCATTGACCGGCGTGGCGCAGCACAACCTGGCCGCGCTCTGGGGCGGGCGCGGTACGGAGCTGGGGCTGGCGAGCGGCGACTTTTTGACCACCACGGCGGCCCCGACTGCCGAGCAGCTGGACCAGCGCCTCGATGAGGCGCCCGCCATGGTGCTGGCGCAGCGCGCGCTGGCGCAAAGCCAGGCCACATCGGCGCTGGAGCGCGCCAAACGCGTGCAGGACCCTACCGTGAGCCTGGGCGTCAAGCGCGCGCAGGATGTGGGCCGCAACCAGGTGTTTGTTGGCGTCAGCATCCCCTTGCCGCTGTTTGACCGCAATGCCGGCAACCAGCTGCAGGCGCTGCGCAAGGTGGACCAGGCCGAGCAGCAGCTGCAGGACCAGCGCCTGCAGCTGCAGGCCCAGGTGTTTGCTGCCCGCCAGCAGTGGCTCAGCAGCAACCAGCAGGTGGCGCTGCTGCAAAGCCAGGTGATCCCCACGGCGCAGTCGGCCTATGACCTGGCCGTGCGCGGCTTCTCGCTGGGCAAGTTCAGCTTTCTGGATGTGCTCGACGCCCAGCGCAGCCTGTTTGACAGCCAGCGCCAACTGCTGGACCAGCTGATGGCCTCGCACCGCGCCCGTGCGGAGATTGAACGCATCTTTGGCACGCCAGCGCTGGCGGCCGCTACAGGAACCTGAACCCATGTCCGAGAAAACCCCATTCGATACCTCGCTCCGCTCATCCAAACAGTGGATCGCCGCGGCGGTGATGGCCGCTGCCGGTGTGGCCGGCGGCGCCTATTTGTTGCGCGGCCCCGGCGCGGCGGCTGCAGCGCCCGCTGCAGCGGCAGCAGGCCACGGCGATGCGCCATCCCACCAGGATGGCGAGCACCATGGCGCAGCTGCTGCCAAAACCGGTGCCAAGGCGGGCGCCGATGCGCACCAGGAAGCCGACCAGCATGGCGATGGCGAACACCATGGTGAGAAAGCCGACAAAGCCGAGGCCAGCAGCAAGGACGCGCACGGCGCTGCCGCCGGCGGCCATGCCGAAGGCGACGAAGCGGGCGAGGGCCTCGTCAAGCTGAGCGCAGCGCAGGCCAAGGCGGCCGGCGTGGTGGTGGAGCAGGCGGGGCCGGCGTCCATCCAAAAGCAGGTGCTGCTGCCCGGCGAGATCCGCTTTGACGAAGACCGCACCGCGCACGTGGTGCCGCGCGTAGCGGGTGTCGTGGCCTCCGTCCACGCCCAGCTGGGCGAGCAGGTGGCCAAGGGGCAGCTGCTGGCCGTCATTCAGAGCCCGGCAGTGTCGGACCAGCGCAGCGAGCTGCAAACGGCGCAAAGGCGGCTGGCCTTTGCCAAGAGCAGCTACGCGCGCGAAAAGCAGCTGTGGCAGGAGCGGATATCTGCTGAGCAGGACTACCAGGCAGCGCGCCAAGCGCTGCAGGAGGCCGAAATTGCCGTGGCCAATGCCGCGCAAAAGCTGTCCGCCATTGGGGCGGGCGCGGCTGGCGCCAGCCGCTATGAGCTGCGTGCGCCACTGGCCGGCATGGTGGTGGAGAAGCACCTGACCGTCGGCGAATCGGTGACTGACAGCACGGCCTCGTTCACCGTGTCGGACCTGCGCTCGGTCTGGGCGGAGATCAGCGTGGCCGCGCCGCAATTGCCCGATGTGCGCATGGGCGCGCCGGTCGTCGTGCGTGCCACGGCGTTTGACTCCGAGGCCGAGGGCCGGATTGCCTATGTGGGAGCGCTGATTGGCGCGCAAACCCGCACGGCACCGGCGCGCGTGGCGCTGGCCAACCCGCAGGGGGTGTGGCGGCCGGGCCTGTTTGTCGATGTGGCGGTGCTGGCCGGGGAATCGCCCGTCCCCATTGCGGTGGACGCCAAAGCCATCCAGCGGCCCGATGGCAAGGAGAGCGTGGTGTTTGTGCCGGCCGAGGGCGGCTACCGGGCCCAGGTGGTTGAGCTGGGTGCGACGGATGGCAAGACCACCGAAGTCAAGTCGGGCCTGCAGGCCGGCCAGCGCTACGTCAAGCAGGGCTCCTTCCTGCTGCGCGCCGAGCTGGGCAAGGCCTCTGCTGAGCACGCGCATTGATCGGGAGCCCGCATGTTTGAACGCATCATCCGTTTTTCCATCGAGCAGCGCTGGCTGGTCATCCTGGCGGTGTTCGCCATGGCTGCGCTGGGCGTATTCAGCTACCAGCGCCTGTCCATCGATGCCGTGCCCGACATCACCAATGTGCAGGTGCAGATCAACACCCAGGCGCCGGGCTATTCGCCGCTGGAGACCGAGCAGCGCATCACCTACCCCATCGAGACCGTGATGGCGGGCCTGCCGCACCTGGAGCAGACCCGTTCGCTGTCACGCTACGGGCTGTCGCAGGTGACGGTGATCTTCAAGGACGGCACCGACATCTACTTTGCGCGCCAGCTGGTCAATGAGCGCATCCAGGAAGCGCGCGAGAAGCTGCCGCCCGGTATTGCGCCGAGCATCGGCCCCATCTCCACGGGTCTGGGCGAAATCTACCTGTGGACGGTGGAGGCGGAAGATAGCGCCAAAAAGCCTGATGGCACGCCCTACACCCCCATGGACCTGCGCGAGATCCAGGACTGGGTCATCAAACCCCAGCTGCGCAATGTGCCCGGCGTGACCGAGATCAACTCCATTGGCGGCTTTGCCAAGGAGTACCTGGTGGCACCACGGCCGGACAAGCTCGCGTCCTATGGCATCTCGATGGACAAGCTGGTCGCAGCACTGCAGAGCAACAACACCAATGTGGGGGCGGGCTATATCGAGCGCGAAGGCGAGCAGTACCTGATCCGCGCGCCCGGCCAGGTCAAGGGCATTGCGGACATCCAGGAAGTGATTGTGGGCAGCACCCAAGGCCAGCCGGTGCGCGTGCGCGACCTGGCCGAGGTGAGCCTGGGCCGCGAGCTGCGCACGGGCGCTGCCACCGACAACGGCCGCGAGGTGGTGCTGGGCACCGTGTTCATGCTGATCGGGGAGAACAGCCGCATCGTCTCCAAGGCGGTGGATGCGCGCATGGAGTCGATCCGCAAGACCTTGCCCGAAGGCGTGAAGATCGTGACCGTCTACGACCGCACCACCTTGGTGGAAAAAGCCATTGCGACGGTGAAGAAAAACCTGGTCGAAGGTGCGGCGCTGGTGGTGGTGGTGCTGTTCCTGTTCCTGGGCAATATCCGCGCTGCGCTGATCACGGCGCTGATCATTCCGCTATCGATGCTGTTCACCTTTACGGGCATGGTGAAGTACGGCATCAGCGCCAACCTGATGAGCCTGGGCGCGCTGGACTTTGGCATCATCATCGACGGGGCGGTGGTGATTGTGGAGAACTGCGTGCGGCGCCTGGCGCATGCGCAGGAGCGCAAGGGCAGCCCGCTCTCGCGCAGCGAGCGCTTTCATGAGGTGTTTGCCGCCGCCAAGGAATCGCGCCGTCCGCTGCTGTTTGGCCAGCTGATCATCATGGTGGTCTATCTGCCGATCTTTGCGCTGACGGGGGTGGAGGGCAAGATGTTCCACCCGATGGCGCTGACCGTGGTGCTGGCCCTGGTGGGCGCGATGCTGCTGTCCATCACCTTTATCCCGGCGGCCATTGCCTTGTTTATTGGCAGCAAGGTGGGCGAGAAGGAGAACCGCCTGATGACCTGGGCACGCAAGGCCTACGAGCCCTTGCTCTCGCGGGTGATGCGCATGCCGGTGGTGGTGCTGACGGCGGCTGTCGTTTCGGTGGCCCTGAGCCTGCTGCTGGCCTCGCGCCTGGGCAGCGAGTTTGCGCCGAATTTGAACGAGGGCGACTTCGCGATCCAGGCGCTGCGGGTGCCGGGCACGAGCCTGACGCAATCGCTGGAGATGCAGATGCAGATCGAGCGCGCGCTCAAGGACCAGGTGCCCGAGATCGAGCGCGTGTTTGCCCGCACCGGCACGGCCGAGATTGCCTCGGACCCGATGCCGCCCAATATCTCGGATGGCTACATCATGCTCAAGCCGCGTGCGCAGTGGCCGGATCCGCAGCGCAGCCGCGAGGACCTGCTGGCCCAGGTGCAGGAGGTCGTCGAGGCGATACCGGGCAGCAACTACGAGTTCTCGCAGCCGATCCAGCTGCGCTTCAACGAGCTGATATCGGGCGTGCGCAGCGATGTGGCGGTCAAGGTGTTTGGCGATGACATGCAGGTGCTCGAACGCACGGCCCAATCGATTGCCGCGATGCTGCAGAAGGTGCCCGGCGCCTCCGAGGTGAAGGTGGAGCAGACCACGGGCCTGCCGATGCTGACGGTGCAGGTGGACCGGGAAAAGGCATCGCGCTATGGCCTGAACATGGGCGATGTGCAGCAGACCATTGCCACGGCGGTGGGCGGCCAGGAGGCCGGCACGGTGTTTGAAGGCGACCGGCGCTTTGACATCCAGGTGCGCCTGCCCGAGGCGCTGCGCAGCGATCTGGCCGCGCTGGAGCGCCTGCCCATTGCGCTGCCGCAGCAGGAGGGCAGCCGCCTGGGCTTTGTGCCCTTGTCGGCGGTGGCCAGCTTTGCGCTGTCGCCCGGGCCCAACCAGGTCAGCCGCGAGGATGGCAAACGCCGCATTGTGGTGAGCGCCAATGTGCGCGGCCGCGATATCGGCTCCTTTGTCGAGCAGGCGCAGCAGGACCTGGGCGCGATGGCACTGCCCAGCGGCTACTGGACGCGCTGGGGCGGCACCTTCGAGAACATGCAATCGGCCCAGCAGCGGCTGCAGATTGTCGTGCCCGTCGCGCTGCTGCTGGTGTTCACCTTGCTGTTTGCGATGTTCAACAACGTGCGCGACGGTCTGATCGTCTTTACCGGCATTCCGTTTGCACTGACTGGCGGCATTCTGGCGCTGTGGCTGCGGGGCATTCCGCTGTCGATTTCTGCCGCCATTGGCTTTATTGCGCTGTCCGGCGTAGCCGTGCTGAACGGCCTGGTGATGATCTCGTCGATCCGCGCGCTGCGCGAGGGTGGGCTGGCCGTTCCCGATGCCGTGCACACCGGAGCGCTGTCGCGCCTGCGGCCCGTGCTGATGACGGCCCTGGTCGCATCGCTGGGCTTTGTGCCGATGGCCATTGCAACCGGCACGGGTGCCGAGGTGCAGCGCCCCTTGGCCACCGTGGTGATTGGCGGCATCTTGTCGTCGACCGTGTTGACCCTGTTGGTTCTGCCCTTGCTGTACCGCCTGGTGCACCGGCACGATCCGTCGGAGGATGAGTTGGACGACAAAGAGGGCGCTGACAAGCCCGCTGCGCACCCGGCCTGAGCCTTCCAAACGCAGATACAACAAAGCCATGGCCCAGCCCGCCATGGCTTTGTTGTATCTGCTATTTAAGCGGCCTGCGCATTGCAGCAATGTCATCTTGCTGTGGGGCTTTGGTCAGCGTGTTTTTTCAACAATGGAGCCATCTCGAATGCAGTCGCAGCGAGAGTATTTTCACCCTCATGAAAGGCATTGCAACCATGCAAAAGACACGCACCTCCACCCTGTTGTCCCTGGCTTTCGCAGCCCTGTCGCTGGGCATGCTGGGCAACGCATCGGCCAGCGCCACCTTGCACTCGGCCCCGACGGAAAAGGGCTATGAGCTCTACCCCGAACATGCCCAGCCAGGCAAAAGCCGCGCGCAGGTGCAGGCGGAGACCGCCCAGGCACTGCAAAAACGCGGCCCCAACGCCTTGCGCAGCAGCAACTACCCGCCCGCGCCTGTCGCCTCCGGCCCAGGCAAGACGCGCCAGCAGGTGATCGATGCCTACACCAGCGAGACGCCGGCAGAGAGAAAGGCCCGCTTGCAAATGTTCCGTGGCTAAACGCTGCGTGGCTCTACAAGGTGGCGCAGTGCGCCACCTTTTTTTGCGCCCTCTGATCTCCCGCGACCAGGCCTTTAGCCCACATGCAGATGCTGTTTGACCGCCGGTGTCGCTGGCGTCTCGGCCAGGCCGGCGAGGATGCCGCAGTGCTCCACATCCTGGGTGCCCCGGCAGCGGTCACGCAGGGCGATCAGCTGGGCTTCCAGCCCGCGCAGCTCCTGGATGCGCAGGGCGACGTGGCCGATATGCGCTTCGAGCAGTTTGTCCACCGTTTCGGCGCAGTCCTGGGCCGGCTCGTCCTTGTAGCGCAGCAGCTCGCGCACTTCGTCCAGCGACATCTGCAGCCCCCGGCAGTTGCGGATGAACTGCAGGCGCTCCAGGTGCTGCTCTTCATAGATGCGGTAGTTGCTGGCGGTGCGCGTGGGCTGCGGCAGCAGGCCTTCGCGCTCGTAGTAGCGGATGGTTTCCACGGGCGTCGCCGAGGCCGTGGCCAGTTCACCGATTTTCATGTCATTGCCCTCATGTCCATACGGAGTCTAGCGATTTAGGCTTGACATTGTAGTTACTACAGGGTTTTTAATCGAAGCAACAGGGAGCACGCTTTATGACCCAAACGAATTCCAACCCCGTCACCGCCCATTCCGACACCGCGCAGCGCCATGCCCATGGCCATGCAGCGGCATCCTGCTGCGCCGGCAAAGACCAGCAGGCCGCCGCCGTGGCCGCCAAGGGGCACGACCATAGGCACGATCACGGCCATAGCCACGACAAGGGTCACGATCACAGCCATGGCCAAGACCATGCGCATGCCCATGCCCCAGCAGCAACAGCTGCAGCGCATGCGCATAGCGACTGCTGCAGCCCCGACCTGGGCGCTGCCGCCCAGGCCAGCTCGGCCTTGCAGGCCGATGACGGCGCCTTGCTGCTGCGCATTCCCGCGATGGACTGCCCCGTGGAAGAGGGGCAGATTCGCCAGATCCTCGAAGGCGCGGCAGGCGTCAGGCTGCTGCAGTTTGACCTGCCGGCCCGCACCTTGCGGGTCGAAGCCGACCCGCAGCAATGGGCGGCAGTGACGGAGAAGATCCAGGCCGCAGGCTTTAGCACCGAAACGCTGTCGGCCCCGCCGGCTGCCGCCGATGTGCAGAAGGCACAGCGTGTGGAGCTCTACCGCCTGATTGCCGCGCTGGTGGTGGCAGCCACCGCCGAGCTGCTGCACCTGCTGACACCCGAAACCTCGGTCTGGCGCATGGTCGGCATGGCGGTCGCCGCGCTGGCCATTGCGTTGTCGGGCCTGGGCGTGTTCAAGAAAGGCCTGTCGGCCTTGCTGCGCGGCCAGCTGGGTATCAATGCGCTGATGAGCGTGGCGGTGATCGGCGCCTTTGTCATTGGCCAGTGGCCTGAGGCGGCCATGGTGATGGCGCTGTACTCGCTGGCCGAGCTGATTGAGGCGCGCTCGGTGGACCGCGCGCGCAATGCGATTGCCCAGCTGCTGGCACTGTCGCCGCCGCAGATCGAGGCCAGGCAGGCCGATGGCAGCTGGCAGATCCAGGACGCCAAGACGGTGGCGGTCGGCACGCTGGCGCGGGTCAAGCCCGGCGAGCGCTTTGCTTTGGATGGCGTGGTGACCAGCGGCCAAAGCGCGGTGGACCAGTCCTCCGTGACCGGCGAGAGCATTCCGGTGGACAAGGCACCGGGCGACCCGGTGTTTGCCGGCACGATCAACCAAAGCGGCTCGCTGGAGTTCGAGGTCAGCAAGCTGTCGACCGACACCGTGCTGGCCCGCATCATCCACGCGGTGGAGCAGGCCCAGGGCCAGCGCGCGCCCACGCAGCGTTTTGTGGACAGCTTTGCCCGCATCTACACCCCCGCTGTGTTTGTGCTGGCTGTGGCAGTCGCCGTGCTGCCGCCTCTGATGCTGGACTGGCCCTGGCTGACCGCCATCTACAAGGCCTTGGTGCTGCTGGTCATCGCCTGCCCTTGCGCGCTGGTGATCTCCACGCCAGTGACCGTTGTCAGCGGCCTGTCGGCCGCCGCCCGCCGGGGCATTCTGGTCAAGGGCGGCGCCTATCTGGAAGAGGCGCGCAAGCTGCGCGTCGTCGCCCTGGACAAGACCGGCACCATCACCGCCGGCACCCCTCAGCTGGTGCAGACGCGCATGCTGTCGACCAGCACCGATGCCCCCCAGATCGAGCGCATCGCCAAAAGCCTGGCCGCGCGCTCGGACCACCCGGTATCGAAGGCGGTCGCCGCCGGTATTGATGGTGAGGTGCTGGAGGTGGGCAACTTTGCCGCCGAGCTGGGCCGCGGCGTCAAGGGCGATATCGGTGGCCACAGCTATGTGCTGGGCAACCACCGCTGGATCCATGAGCGCGGCCAGTGCTCTGCCGAGGTGGAGGCGCTGATGCTGGCGATGGAGGAGCAGGGCCAGACCGTCTCGGTGCTGGCCAGCGCGCAAGGCGTGCTGGGCCTGTTTGCGGTGGCCGACACCACCAAGGAATCGAGCAAGCAGGCGATTGCTGAATTGAAGGCCCTGGGCATCCGCACCGTGATGCTGACCGGCGACAACGAAGCCACCGCCCGCGCCATTGCCGCGCAGGTGGGCATCGACGAGGTCAAGGCCAACCTGCTGCCCGAGGACAAGCTCCAGGTCATCAACGGCCTGGTGGCCCAGCAGCCGACCGGCATGGTGGGTGACGGCGTCAACGACTCGCCCAGCCTGGCCGCCGCCTCGATCGGCTTCTCGATGGGCGGCGCCGGCACCGACATCGCCAAGGAGGCCGCCGACATCCTCATCATGAACGACGACCTGCGCCGCGTGCCCGAGACCGTGCTGCTGTCCAAGCGCACCTACGCCATCCTGTGGCAGAACATCATCTTCGCGCTGGGCATCAAGGCGGTGTTCTTTGCGCTGGCGGTGTTGGGCAATGCCTCGATGTGGATGGCGGTGTTTGCGGATATGGGGGCGAGTCTGCTGGTGGTGTTCAATGGGCTGCGGCTGCTGCGGGTGCCTAAAAAATAGGCTGTCGCACAGGGGCGCTTGAGCAAGCCCAGGCCCCGGTGGTTGCGCCATCGCAGGGTGCGAACTGAAAGAGGCACCGCAGCGCAACAAGCGCCGATGCCCCCCGGTGTGGTCAGTGCGAACGTCCTGCCGCCGCCCAGGTAATCAGCTTGGCGATAGCCACAGCCGGCAGCACGATGAACACATAAGAGGCGGACCGCGCCAGGCGAGAGCCTTCAATGTACCGAGCGATAGCAGGGCCATGGCGGTAATACCAGCGAATGAATGCCTTGCCAAACGCAGTGCGGACCAGCATGGTGTCCCGGAAAGACCGGAGGAATGTGACATTCGGGTGCTGTGCACTGCCCATGGTTGCAGTGATCACAAAGCAATACGAGGATTTTCTTTTTGGATAGGGGAGTTGGTAGCCGGGCTCCAGCGCTACGAGCTTCTCTGCATATAAATTGAAAATAACGCGCAGCTCTTTCTCGTAATCATCGTTGAGATGTTTGACGGTCGTGGCATTGCCATTGGCAGGATCTTTGAATTTGATGCCTGAAATATTGTCACTGCATATCTGGACAATATTTTTGAGAATTTGGGTGTCCTTGGGGTTGTAGCTGTGCGCGGTTTCGAGCAGCGAAATAATCTCTCGGCACAGCGTCAAATGACTGGCCCATGCGCCATGGGCCGCGACAAGCCTTGCAATGATGCTGCTTGCCATTTGGTAATTGGTCGCGCCAACACTTGCCATGTCCCTTGCAGCTGCTGCTTTCATATCGGCGACCTTATCGGGGGGCGATAATTTAATGGCCTGTGCAATGGCAACCTGCATTTCTTTCAGGTGTTGAAAGCTCCCGTTGCCCATCGCGCCAGCGGCCTTCCCCTTGCCATACCAGGCATCCGCATTGCGAGGCTCTATCTCCAATACCTTGGTGTAATAGCCGTAGGCTTCTGAAAAATTTCTCGCCGCCAAAGCGACATGCGCCAGCTCCATAAAAGTGGATGCGCTGCCAGAAATCAATCGAATGGCTTGTCTCACGACGACATCGACACCACAGTACATGCATTTGACGATGTCGTGGTCATCGGGTACTTGGAGCTTTCCCGAGCAGGAAGGGCATAGGGCAGGCACAAATGGCATAAACTCTTTCGATATCTTCAAGTGTTCGGGGCAGCAGCGAGGAGTCTGGAATTCCTCCAAATGGCTTATGTTCCGATCTTCGTCGCGGCGGACATTCAATCATTTCCCGCCCAATGCCGGAGTGGGTGCAAGCTTCGGTTGGTTTTGCTTATAGATAGAGAAGCAGTGCATTGGACCTCGGGCGCTGGATAGTCTACCGCTGGCTGGGCGGGCCCATGGCACGCGGACCATCCCGTATTTGGACCATGCATTCTGCCGAGATGCTGAAGAGCCCCATGACAGATCCCATCGACCTACTCACCCACAACCAAGCCGCCTGGAACCGCCAAGCCGCGCAAGGCTGCGCATGGTCTGCCCCGGTCAGCGCTGAAGCGATTGCAACCGCCCGCGCGGGCGACTGGAGTGCCGCCCGCCTCACGCCCGGGCCCTTGCCTGCAGGGTGGCTGGCGCAGGTGCGTGGCCGGCGCATTCTGTGCCTGGCAGCCGGAGGAGGGCAGCAGGCCCCCATCCTGGCAGCGGCGGGCGCTGTCGTGACCGTGTTCGATTTCTCCGAAGGGCAGCTGGACCAGGACCGCCAAGTCGCCGCCAGAGAGGGCCTGGAGCTGCGCTGTGTGCAGGGCGATATGCGTGATCTCTCCGTCTTTGCCGACGCCAGCGTTGACGTCATCTTCCACCCCATCTCCAACCTCTACATCCCCGATGTACGCCCGGTCTGGCGCGAATGCGCGCGCGTTCTGGCGCCGCGTGGCGAGCTGCTGTCTAGCTTTTGGAACCCGGTGGTCTTTGTGGCCGACCGCGACCCGGCCTTGACGGCCCAGGGGCTTGTGCGCCCCAACCGCCGGCTGCCCTTTTCCGACTTAGCGCACTTGTCTGCTGAAGACCTGGCCGCCAAGCGCGAGCGCGGCGAGGCCCTGGTGTTTGGCCATACGCTGGCAGACCAGATTGGCGGCCAGCTGGATGCGGGCTTGGTGCTCACCGGCTTCCATGAGGACTGGCAGCCCCATCCGCGCTTTGTGGTGGAGAATGTGATTCCGACTTTTATTGCTACCAGGGCGTTGAAGCTCGGATGATCAATCATTCGCTTGCCACCTGCATCACAGGCCGATGCCTATTGACGTGTAGCTTGGTCAGCAGAAGCCACTTTGAGGAGCGACATGATGTCAGCAAACTCCGGGAAGCCCGTCTTTTACCCAAGCCAGATGGCTCGTGAAGCCCTCGCAACTCGGTTTGGGTTGCCATTTCACTACAGCATGCAGGATTGGGAATGGGAGGTTGCAGATGTGAAGCGCTTCGATGAGTTTTTTGAGGCCTATCGAGCAGAGGGCGTCACGGATGCGGAGCGATATTCCCTGATGGAGATCCTGATTCAGTGTGTCGAGGAAATGCCTTTGTCTTTGTTTGATTCCGCTTGGCAGCGTATTGAACTGTCCTTGTTAGCCAGACCTGAAATTCACGCTTCAACCATTTCATACTGGGCCTGCCTTGAAGACATTGGGCCGGAGGCGGAGTTTGAAGTTTCTAGGAACATGCGCCGGATATGGCGCATGATTTCTGACCAGATGTGAGACGCCCACCTGTCATAGAAGACCAGTGGTCTAAGCCGAGAGCTGCTTGAACACCAACGAAACAATCACCCCACCAAACCCATTGGGCATCGTGCCTTCAATCGCATGTACCGATAGACTGCCGCGAATGAAAACGAGCCCTTCAGCCCACGGGGTCAGGGTTGTCCAGGTTGAGGAGCTGCGGGGCCATCTGGTTGCGCAAGGCTGACACGATAAAGATCGCAGCGGTCCCGTCAGAGGCACCTAGCATATGGCAGGGGTCTGATCCGGTGGGGGTGTTCATGGATAGCGGTTATTGCGAGGTGGGGCTCCAAGCCATAAGCGCGCGAGGTCGATAGACTTGGCAGCCATGCGCCTTCCGACTTTTGAAGAAATCAACATCCATGATTCGCTGGATGAGCGTTTTGCCGCCCAGATGTTCTTGGGGAAGAGCATTGCCGAGGCCGTCGAGATGTTTCGGGCGCATTCCATGCCATGCGCTGAAGCGCTCGCCGATATGGGGCCGCAAGCACGTGTTTTTTATTTGGCGGCCTACCTGCAGTATCTGGCCTCGGAGGACTCTAGAGGTGATACCGATGCGGCCGCTGGTTTGACCCGTGTTGCACAGGAAGTCATGGGGTCAGGCATGGACAGCGGGGAGATTCAAAAACAGCTTCTGGCAGCACTTGAAAGAATTCATTCCCAGTTTGCAAGATATGCCCCTGATCGGCTGACACAGCGCATCTACCACCAGGTGCCCGCAGATGTTCGGCGGACCATTCGTATGCTGCGCTTGCGCATGGATACTTAGCTGCCCATTTTGTATGGCTGGCGTTTGTTGTAGTCGATGGACGAGCCTCATCAGTTGCTTTTTCCACCCCTTGGCTTTTGAAGCATGGAGACGGATGATGTCTTTTGAATTTTTATGCGCCTCATGCGGTGAGGTGCACCAGGGGATGCCCTCCTTTGGCGTACTCACCCCGTTCAGTTATGACGATATATCGCCCAATGAGCGCGCGATGCGCTGCACACTCTCAACAGATACCTGCACTGTTGATGGCAGGTTCTTTTTTGTCCGTGCGTGCCTTGAGATTCCTGTTCAAGGGGAGCCCGAGCCTTTTTCCTGGGGGGTTTGGGTATCGCTCAGCGCCGAGAGCTACAACCAATGGCTTGAATTTGAGTTCATTGACAAACGCTCGCATATTGGACCATTCTTTGGATGGCTCAACACAGACTTGATGCCCTATCCAGACACATTGAACCTCAAGACGCGGGTGCATCTTCGCGATGACGGGATTCGGCCTTTTATTGAGCTGGAGCCCACCGAACACCCACTTGCCATCGAACAGCGGCAAGGCATCTCGGTGGACCGTGTCGCAGAACTGTATGCGATGGTGATGCACGATCCGTCGTCATGACCTGACAGGGCTGACGGCCGCGATGGCCGCTCGTACCTGCCATCTTCTGTGCTTCCCAGGCACCCATAACAGGTCCCATTGACCTTCTCGCCCGTAGCCTAAGCCGCCTGGATCCGCCAGGTCGCGCAACGCTGCGCATGATGGGCCTTGGTCAGTGCAGAAAGGATTGCAACCGCCCGCGCTGGCAACCAGAGTGCCGCCCGCCTCAGGCCATGGTCATTATCTGTTGGGTATCCAGGGCATGTGCGCGATCGGCGCAACGATGCCCTAGTGCCACCGAGCAACCGTAACCAAGCGGCGCCGCGCAGGTTAATACGCACCCATATAGTCGCGCTTGCCCACCTCCACACCGTTGTGGCGCAGGATGGCATAGGCGGTGGTCACATGGAAGAAAAACTGCGGCAGACCATAGTGCAGAAGGTAGGCGCTGGCGGTCAGCTTCTTTTCCTTGGGCGTGCCGGGGCGCAATACGATGTCGCGGCTTTCGCTGAGATCAAATTGCGCGGCAGGGAAGGATGCGAGATGCGCCAGCGCCTTGGCGATCAAGGCTTGAAGGTCAGCGAAGCTGGTCTCCGTGTCGGGCCAGGAGGGCACTTCAGCACCCGCCAGGCGCGAAGCAATGCCTTTGGAGAAGTCAGAGGCGATCTGCACCTGACGGACGAGAGGAAACATGTCGGGAAACAGCCGCGCCTGCAGCAGCGCATTGGGGTCGATATTGCGTTGCGCCGCGTAGTCTTCGGCCTTCTTGAGCACATCGGACAGCGCACGCAGCATCTGCTGCATGACGGGAATGGAGGCGGTGTACAGCGGGCTGGTCATAGGGGGTTCACTTTTCAGAAGGGGCGCGATGGCCGAGGTGGGGCTGGCAGGGATCCTGCTGGCCATGGAAGGCTAACAGCAAAAGAACACAGCATCATGTGTGGTGCCGTTACAGGCTTGCGGGTCGCGCGTTGCCTGTGTGAAAAATGTGGTGGCGAATGCCAAGGGCCCCCGGCTCTTCTTGGCATGGCTGAAGCGCTTATGAGCGCTCAAACCGCTTCAACACCAACGAAGCATTCACCCCGCCAAAGCCAAACCCATTGAGCATGGCATGCTCTATCGCATGCGCCCGCGCACTGCCGCGAACCAGATCCAGCCCGGCGGCCAAGGGGTCGGGGTTGTCCAGATTGAGCACGGGGGGCGCGATCTGGTCGCGCAGGGCCAATACGGTAAAGATGGCAGCAGCCCCGCCAGCAGCGCCCAGCATATGTCCCAGGGCCGACTTGGTGGCGGTGATGGATGGGCCCGTGCCGGCACCAAACACCTGGCGGATAGCAGCGAGTTCGCCGCGATCGCCCACCGGGGTGGAGGTGGCATGGGCATTGAGGTGCTGGATATCGCCGGGCTGCAGCTGCGCCTGGCGCAAGGCGGCGCGCATGGAGCGGGCGGCGCCCGATCCGTCCTCGGGGCCGGAGGTGACATGGTAGGCATCGGCCGAGGTGCCATAACCGACGACCTCGGCCAGCGGTGTGGCGCCACGCGCCAAGGCGTGGTCCAAGGCCTCCAGCACCAGCAGGCCTGCGCCTTCGGCCATCACAAAGCCTTCGCGCGCCATGTCAAAAGGCCGGGACACCTGGCCGGGATGGTCCTCGCCTCCGGTGGCGACGGCCTTGGCTGCTGCAAAGCTGCCCAGCGCCACGCGGTCAATCGTGGCCTCGCTGCCGCCGCACAGCGCCATGTCCGCCTCGTTGTTGCGAATCAAGCGTGCCGCATCGCCAATCGCCTGGATGCTGGCGGCGCAGGCCGTGACCGGCGCGCCCAGCGGGCCCTTGAGCTGGTGGCGGATGGAGACCTGGCCGGCGGCCAGATTGGCCAGAAAGGCCGGCACGGTGAAGGGCGAGAGGCGCTGCGGCCCCTTGCCATCGGTGGTGCGTACCGCGTCGGTGATGGTGCTAAAGCCCCCCACGCCGGAGCCGATGATGGTGGCTGCGCGCTCTTGCTGCTCGGCGCTGGCTTGGCCCCACTGCGCATGCGCCAGCGCCTGGTCTGCGGCGCCCAGCGCAAAGGCGATAAAGCGGTCCATGCGGCGCAGCTCCTTGGCGGCAATGAGGGCCTCGGCGCTCCAGCCGGCTTGCGGGTCTTCTTCCAAACTGGGTACGCGGCCAGCGACCGTGACGCCGGTGCCTTCACCGACCTCGGCGGCCAGTGTGCGCACGCCCGATTGGCCCGCCAGCAAGCGCTGCCAGGCCAGCTCCACATTGCAACCCAGGGGTGACACCAGGCCCAGCCCGGTGATGACGACGCGACGATCCATATGGCAGCTTTCGCGGTTGGACGCCATCGCGGAAAAACGGGCGCCCAGCCTTATTGATGATGGTCGTCATCATAAATGAGTTTTGATGATGGGTATCATCTAACGCATGAAAGTCAGCAAAGCACAAGCGGCCGAACACCGCGAAGACATCGTCGATGCCGCTGCACGCCTCTACCGAGAAAAAGGCCTGGAGGGCGTGGGCGTGGCCGAGATCACGCGCGACGCGGGCCTGACGCATGGCGGGCTCTACCGGCACTTCGCGTCCAAGGATGCCCTGGCCAGAGAGGCCTGCCTGCGCGCCTTTGACTGGACCATCACGCCGCTGGAGGGCCTGGATAGTGCTGGTGCCCATGACGACCCCGCTGCCCGGCTGCGTGCCTTGGTGCATGGCTACCTGTCTGCCAACCACCGCGACCACCCCGGCGACGGCTGCCCCGCAGCCGCCTTGGCCACCGATGCAGCCCGCGCCGGGCCGGAAATGTCCGAGGTATTTGCGCTGGGGGTGGAGCGCAATATCCAGCGCTTTATGGCCGTGTTACCCGATGACCGTGTGGACAGGCGCAGCCAGACCATCGTGGCGCTGAGCAGCATGGTCGGCGCCCTGGTGCTGGCCCGCGCCACGGCGGCAGGCAATCCGGGGCTGTCGGAAGAGATCTTGGCTACTTTGCGGGAGCAGTTGGCACCGGCAGACGATGAATGATAGGTTTCAAGATGGCGCTGGAAACCGCCTGCAGCAGTAGGCGAATGACGAGCTCCACGGCATCTTCAACCTAAGACCGCAACGGGCATAAATCTACCCTTTCCATCCTTCAATCGGTCATTGGGCGTCAAGGACGTAAATGGTGGCATGAGGTTTCAACACGCCTGAGGAAAAGGGCAGTGTGGTTGCGTTCCCAGGGAGGCATGGAATGCGCACCTCACTCCGGCGCCCCAAACGCCCCCTCACGCGACAGCCCATAGCCGGCGATAAAGAACTCGTAGCTCAGCCCCGTAGCCACATCCGTCGCAGTCTCGATGCCAATCGTCTCCAGCGCGCCCTCCAGGATCTGCGCCTGCTTCAAGGGCTTGGCATCGATCTGCTGGGCGACGATATAGCTCCCATCCGCTGCCCGAAAAACCACATCGCCCTGGGGCGTCACTGCCTCAATCACATTCTGCATCGCTGGCTCCAAATTCATAATGGCCGGGCACGGTGGCCCAGCACCTTATGGGTGACTGTACGCAGGCAGCAGCCCATCCGGTAGTGGGCGCAGGCTTGCAGAACTCGTAATCTGGATTTACGAATGGGTTTGCGTATACATTCGCATTTATGACGAATCTGCGCGCCATCGATATCTTTGTCAAAGCCCTGGAAGGGGGCTCCATCGCCTCGGCTGCACGCCAGCTGGGTATCTCTCCGGCGGCAGCCAGCCAAAACATTGCGCGGCTGGAGCGCGAGCTGGGCTCGCGGCTGATCACACGCACCACGCGCTCGATGGCCTTGACCGAAGCGGGCGAGCGCTACCTGGCCCGGGTGGCGCCGGTGCTCGATGAACTGGCGCGGGCGCAGGCCGATGTGTCGCTGGTGCATGGGGTTGTGCAAGGGCGGCTGCGGGTGGCCTGTATGGCTGCCTTTGGCCGACATGTGCTGGCGCCCTTGCTGCCGGCCTTCCAGGCGCGCCACCCGCAGCTGGAGCTGGAATTGCTGGTGACCGACCGCGATGTCGATGTGCTCAAGGAGGATGTGGACGTCAGCATCCGCTACCGCGATGTACTGGAGCCCGGCATGTCGGTGCGGCCGCTCGCCGCCATGCCGCGCCTTCTCTATGCCTCACCCGCGTATCTGGAAAAACATGGCCGCCCGCAGGTGGCTGACGACCTGCTGCAGCATGCCTGCTTGCTGTACCGCCGAGAGCGGGACGGGCGCTTTATGCGCTGGCCCTTTGTGCGCGATGGCCGCCGGGTCGACCCTGGCCTGCGCATTGCCGCCATTGGCACCGATATCGATGCGCTGGTGGAGCTGGCCGTTGCCGGTGGCGGCATTGTCTGGGCTGGCAGCTTTATCACGCAGCGCCATGTGCAGGAAGGGCGGCTGCTGCCCTTGGTGCTGCAGCCCGCGCGCAAGGGTCGAAAAGCAGCACCGGGCCCACTGATGCTGGAGGATGTGACGCTGGACTTTTTTGCCTGCTTCCGCGACCGGCAGTATGTGCCGGCCAAGGTGCGCAGCTTTGTGGACTATTTGCTGGAGGTGCTGCCGGGGCATCCTCGCTTGGAGAATAAATAAAGCGGGAGGCCCTTAGACTACACATCAAGAATTGGCAGACAACATGACCTTCAATATCCAAGGCTGGATCGAAATCTCACGCTGGCCGGACTCCGGGGGGGACGAGCATGCGTGGCAAGGTGTTCTCAACTTGGGCTCCGTCGTAGACGTAGCTGACGCCGTTTCTGAGCGTCTCTTTGGCCTTTCCAGAAAGAGTGTCCAAAGGCCGCATATTGACAATGCCATTGCTGCCAGGCGCGGCGTTCCTCCAAATCCATCCCCACAGGTTCAAGATGCCATCCGGCAAATTCGTGCGGATGTAGATTTATATGGCAAAGGAGAGTGCGGAGGCTTTACATATGCCACCTGGGAGGAGATTCGTCATTGTTCATTCAACGAGATGTCTTTCGAAGAGGAGTGGCGCATACCATTTGGAGTTTCCAGACTTCTAGAGGCACGATGTCCCGCATCACAAATAAGGTTTGTTGTCTGGTTCGTTTGGTGATCTTCTCCGTCCAAGAGATCTGCTTCTGGAGACTCTCGCCATGTATGAAGGTTGTGGTTGTCTTGAGTAACCCCTTGCAGATGCTTATACGTTGCAGGATTTAGGCGCTGGAGCTTACGCTCGGCTCCGCAGGCTTTGAGGCAGAAATTTGCTATTCAGTGCCTACAAAACGAGCGTGTCGTCATCCTTTCCCGTTGATGGCGTCTGCTCCCCGTACTCCAAATGGATCAGCGGATAAGGTCGCCCCTGCCCATCCACCGCCGAGCGGCCGGTGCGCCGAAAGCCCATCTTTTCGTAAAAGCCCACCGCTTGGGCGTTCTGCTCGTTGACATCGGTGCGCATCTGCGCATGCAGTGACAGCCCATGGCGAACCAGTGCGGCGCCCAGGCCTTGGCCTCGGGCGGCGGGGTCGACAAACAAGGCTTCCATGTGGCCGTTGTCGATGAGCATGAAGGCGAGTGGGTGGTCCTGCGCATCAACGGCCAGCCAGAGCGGCGCCTGGGGCAGGAAGCGGCTGACCAGCACATCCAGGGCGGCGCGGTCGTCCGGCTGCAGAAAGTGGTGGGTGGCGTCCACGGCCTGGCGCCAGATCTCGACGGCGCGTGGGCCATCTTCGGGGCGGGAAGGGCGAATGGTGATCATCGCGGAATTATGCACAGGCCTGTTGTGCTGGGGCACTGAGGCGTGCACGGCGCAGCTGCGCATGGGCATTGCACAGCCCATGGCTGGCATCGGCATCCAATAACAATTAAGCTCCACCGTTATGGATTTTTTAGCAGAACAGTGGAGCAGATGATGGCGCGCAATGGGACCCTTATCCAACAGGTCATGGCCCATGTGCGTGCCGGCATGGCAGCGCGCAGCTATTTGCCGGGCACGCGGCTGCCATCGGTGCGGCAGCAGGCGGGGTTGCTGGGCATGTCGGTCTCGACGGTGGTGGAGGCCTATGAAAGGCTGGCGGCCGAGGGCCTGGTGGTGGCGCGGCCGGGGGCGGGTTTTTATGTCAACGGGCCGGTAGCACCGCTGGCGCTGCTGAAGCTGGGGCCCAAGCTGGACCGGGTCGTCGATCCGCTCTGGGTGTCGCGCCAATCGCTGGAGAGCGACTACGCCACGCTGCGCCCGGGCTGTGGCTGGCTGCCGCCGGAGTGGATGTTTGAGGAGGGCGTGCGGCGGGCGTTGCGCGCGCAGGCGCGCGGGCCGCTGGATGGGTTGACGGAATATGCCACGCCGCTGGGCAGCCCGGGGCTGCGCCAGCTGCTGGCCAGGCGCATGGCGGCCACCGGCATTGAGGTATCGCCCGAGCAGCTGATGCTGACCGAGTCGGGCACCCAGGCCATCGACCTGGTGTGCCGCTTCTTGCTCAAGCCCGGCGACACTGTGCTGGTCGATGACCCCTGCTACTTCAACTTCCATGCGCTGCTCAAGGCGCACCAGGTGCAGGCGGTGGGCGTGCGCTACACGCCGCAGGGCCCCGATGTGCAGCAGTTTGAGAAGGCCCTGCAAGCGCACCAGCCCCGGCTCTACATCACCAATGCCGGCATCCACAACCCCACGGGTGCCGCGCTGTCGCCGCTGGTGGCGCACCGGCTGCTCAAGCTGGTGGAGGGCACGGACCTGGTGATTGTGGAAGACGATATCTTTGCCGATTTCGAGAACCAGCATGCGCCTCGGCTGGCCGCGTTTGACGGGCTGGCGCGCGTGATCCAGATCGGCAGCTTTTCCAAGACCGTCTCGGCCTCCGTGCGCTGCGGCTACCTGGCGGCCCGCCCCGACTGGATCGAGGGCCTGGTGGACTTGAAGCTGGCCACCACCTTTGGCGCCGGGCGGCTGGCGCAGGACATCATCCTGAAAACCCTGACCGACAGCGGTTACCGCAAGCACATGGACCTGGTGCGCCAGCGCCTGGCCAAGAACATGGACAAAGTGGCCCAGCGGCTGCGCAAGCTGCGGGTAGAGCCCGCCTTGGTGCCGCAGGCCGGCATGTTTTTGTGGTGCCGTCTGCCGCAAGGCGCCGATGCGGCGGCGGTGGCGCGGGCTTGTCTGCAGGAAGGAGTAGTGCTGGCGCCTGGCAACTCATTCAGCCAGTCGCAGTCGGCGGGCGACTATGTGCGCTTCAACGTGTCGCAGTGTGCCGATGAGCGGGTGTTTGCGGTGCTGGACCGGGCCTTGAGACAAGCTACAGCCGAGGCGCAAGGCCGCTAACTGCAGGATCTGCGGCCCGCTTGGCTGCCAACTGTATGGCCTTTTATTGATGACAGTTTCTTTGAACTGTACTGCACTGTGTCTGGTGCAGAGGGCAGGCGGCATGCTGTACTGCGGGCTCGATCAAGGAGTCTGGCATGGAGAAAAGTACGGGCGGGTGGCTCAATGGCCTGGTGGGGGTGGCGATTTTTGCCGGTTCGCTGCCGGCCACGCGGGTGGCGGTGGCGGATTTGAATCCCAGTTTTTTGACCTGTGCCCGCGCCGTGGTGGCGGCGCTGTTGGGGGGTGTCTTTTTGCTGGCCCAGCGTGCGCGCCGGCCTGCCGCGGCCGATGTGCCGTCGCTCGCGGTGGCAGCTTTGGGCGTGGTGGTGGGTTTTCCGCTGCTGACGGCCTTGGCGCTGCAGCGCATGACTTCGGCCTATTCCATCGTCTTTATCGGCTTGCTGCCGCTGTCCACCGCCTTGTTTGCGGTGTTGCGCGGCGGTGAGCGGCCCCAGGGGCTGTTCTGGGTGTTCTCGTTGGCGGGGGCCGCCGCCGTGGCGGGCTATGCCGCCCTGGGCGGCGGGCAAGGATCGCTGAGCGGCGATCTGCTGATGCTGGCCGCCGTGCTGGTCTGCGGCATGGGTTACGCCGAGGGCGCGCGCCTGTCGCGCAAGCTGGGCGGCTGGCAGGTCATCAGCTGGGCGTTGGTTTTGGCGCTGCCGCTGATGCTGCCGTTGGCGCTGTGGCTGGCCCCTGCCAGCTTGGCCCATGTCAGCAGCGCCACCTGGCTCAGCTTTGTCTATGTGGCCGTGTTCAGCCAGCTGATCGGCTTTGTGTTCTGGTACCGGGGGCTGGCACAAGGCGGCATTGCGGCGGTCGGCCAGTTGCAGCTGCTGCAGCCTTTTATGGGTTTGGCGCTGGCTGCCGTGCTGCTGCATGAGCAGGTCAGCGGGTCGATGCTGGTCGTCACCCTGGTGGCGGTGGTCTGTGTGGCGGGGGCCAAGAAATACGCCTGATCCAGCTGCCACACGGCGTTTGACAGCAGCTGGGGCAACACGCTGTCTGCATCCGGTACCAAGCGGGCATGTTCGGCATGTTCTGTGTGGCGCTGGCGAAGTTATCTGGCGCTGGACGAGGCGGAAAACGGCTATTCTTTTGTCTTTCCAAAATAAGAGACCGAGGTTTGCCATGAAGACCGTATTCCGCCACACCGCCATCGCCTTGGGTATTGCTTTGGCCGCTGCAAGCGCCCAGGCCCAGCTGCTGCAAAAGCCGGCGCTCGATGCCATTGCCGCTGAGGCGGTAAAGACGCCTGCGACCTTTGCGCAGTTTTTGCAGAACGCCGCCAAGCAGGATGCCCGCTTGGCCGCTGCGGTGCAGCGCTACACGCAAGGCGCGCCGCTGCAAGGCGATGACCTGGCCAATGTGGCCCGCCTGCTCGGCCTCTACACCCGCCTGACGCAAGAGCACCAGGTGCTCAGCAGCATTACCCAGATGGTGGCGCTGCCAACGGTGCGCGACCCCAAGGTGCCGCCGCATGAGAGCCCGGCCATCATCGACTTTGGCCGCATGGTGGAAAAGATGGCCCAGGACTTTGGCCTGCAGTACCGCAATGTGGACAACCGCATCTTTGAAGTGACCTTGCCGGGCACGAGCGCAGAAGAGTTCGGCATTCTGACCCATGCGGATGTGGTGCCGGTGGTGCCCGCCGAATGGGTGGTGGATGGCCAGCAGCTCGACCCCTTCAAGGTCACCCGTGTGGGCGACAAGCTCTACGGGCGCGGCACCATCGACGACAAGGGCTCGATCGCCACGGTGCTGTATGCGATGAAGGCCGTCAAGCAATCGCAGCTGCCATTGCAGCGCGGCATCCGCTTGATGATCGAGACCACCGAAGAGACCGGTGGTGATGCGATGAAGTACTACCGCGACAAGACCAAGCTGCCCGACTACAACATCGTGCTCGACAGCAAGTACCCGGCTGTGGTGGCCGAAAAAGGCACGGGCGCCATCAAGGCCAGCTTTGCCGATCTGAAAACCGACCCGCAGCAACCGGCCATCACCGCGATGGCCGGCGCCGCATCGGCCAACGCCATTGCCCAGACCGCTACCGCGACGATCGAGGCTGGCAATGCCGCCGCGCTGGCCGCCGTGGCCGAAAAACTGCAGGCCGCCAAGGATGGCTTTGTGGCCAGCAACCAGCAGTTTGGCCAATTCAGCGTGGACCTGGTGACCAGCGCCAACAAGATCGATATCAAGGTAACCGGCACCTCTGCCCACGGCTCGCGCCCTGAAGAAGGCGTGAACCCCGTGCCGCGCCTGGCCTTGCTGCTGCAATCGGCGCTGATGCCCGCCCAGGGCCAGCCCCTGGTGCAGCAGAACCAGTACAGCGAAGCCGTGCGCTACATCAATGGCGTGTTTGGCATGGACTACTTTGGCAAGGGCCTGAATGTTGCCTACGCTGATGACTTCATGGGCCCGCTGACCATCTCGCCCAACCTGATCAAGCCCGGCAATGGCCAGCTGGAGGTGACCGCCAATGCGCGCATGCCGCGCGGCAAATCGCCCGAGCAGCTCAAGGCCGAGGTGGAAAAGGGCATTGCCAACTGGAGCGCTGCCGCCAAGGTGCCCGTCAAGATCGACTACAGCCAAGGCAACTGGATGGCCCGTGACCCCAAGGGCGCATGGCTCTCGACCCTGCTGAACATTTTTGGGGATACCACCGGCCTCGATGCCAAGCCCGTGCCGACGGCCGGCAGCACCACCGCCAAGCTGATGCCCAATGCCATCAACTTTGGCCCTGCGATGCCCGGCAAGAAGTACACCGCGCACAACGCGCTGGAGTACAAGGAAGTGCCGGATCTGCAAGCCGATATGCAGATGTTTACCGAGATGCTGGTGCGCATCGGCAACCTGCAGCAGATGCAATAAACACCAGGCTTTGGCCCCAAGCAAAAGGCCTGCTCCCAAGACGGGGAGCAGGCCTTTTTTTACGGCGTGGCGCTGATCTGGTCAGCCCGCTTTTGCCGCCTGAAAGTTCTCCGCAAACGCCAGCGCATCCACACGCACCTGCGCGGCCGTCTTGCCGGGCTTGAACAGCGCCGAGCCAATGCCAAAGCCTGCCGCGCCCGCTTGCAGCCAGGGGGCCATGTTGTCCGGAGCGATGCCGCCCACGGGGTAGATATTGCTGCCCTTGGGCAGCACGGCCAGCAGGGCCTTGACGACGGCGGGCGATGCCAGCTCGGCCGGGAAGATCTTGAGGCCATGGGCGCCATGCTCCAGCGCCATGAAGGCCTCGGTCGGGGTGAAGACGCCGGGCAGGCTGATGAGGCCCAGCTTGACGGCCTCATCGATCACGGCGGGGTTGCAGTTGGGCGAGATGATCAGCTGGCCGCCTGCGGCATGCACATCGCGCACCTGCTGGGGCGTCAGCACCGTGCCCGCGCCCACCAGCACATGCGGGTAGGCTTCGCGCATCGCGGCAATGCTCTCCAATGGCTCGGGCGAGTTCAGCGGCACTTCCCACAGGCCAAAACCGGCCGATTGCAAGGCGGCACCCACGGGCACGGCCTCGCTGGGGGTGAGGCCGCGCAGGATGGCGATCAGCGGCAGCTTGGCCTGCAGGGCCTGGAATTGTTGGAGCAGGTTCATGGCGGTGTTCTGGATGGAGGGCGGTACGAAGAGGGCAGGGGGCGTGGGGTGGGCGGCGTGTTCAGCCTTGGGTCAGGTGCTCGTAAATGGCCTGGTGGCCGGCCCAGGTGGCTTCGTCACCAAAGGCAATGGGCTCGCAGCCTCCATGGCGCAGTGCCAGGCTGTAGCGCTGCACCAGGGTGCTGGAGCCGATGACGGCAACGCGGCTGCCCGCGGCCGTCGGCATGGTGCGCAGCTCCTGGCCAATCAGCAGGCCCGAGAGGTAACTGGCCAACTGGGCCGGGTCCAGCGCGCCAAACAGCGACAGCGCACGCGTGCCAAACAGCAGGTGGCTCAGGCTGTCGGGGCTCTGCGCCCGCTCCAGCCCTTGTGTGAAGGCGGCCTCGTCCAGCGCGGCGCTGCTATCCAGCGTCTTGCCCAGGATCGAGTGCTGGGCCAGCAGCGCAAACAGCTCGCCGGTCATGAAGGTCTTGAAGCCGGTGATGGTGCTGTTTTGCGCCTGCACCCATTTGCTGTGCGTGCCCGGCAGCAGCAGCAGGCCGTCGCGGCTGCCCATCAGCCGCAGCGCGCCAATCACCTGGATTTCTTCGCCGCGCATCACATCGGGCACGCCATGCACGGCATCGACCTGGCTCTGCGCCAGGCTGCTCATGCCCGGCACGATGGCCGTGGGCACGCCCTGGGGAAGATCGAGCCAGAGCAGCTGCTGGCACAGCGCAGAAAAATCGGCCGGGCAGGGGCAGTAAGGCGCTTCCTGCCAGCCCTGGCGGCTGCCCACCATGCCCGACAGCAGACACAGCTGGGGCCCTTCGGCCAGCCAGTCGCCAAAGTGCTGTGCAAACGCATCGGCAAAGCCGCCGGGCGCCACTTGCAGGATGCCTTGGGGCAGGGCGCGCCGCTCGCTGATCTGGCCCTGTGCATCGATGCGCACGCCCCGCAGTGAGGTGGTGCCCCAGTCGATGGCGAGCATGCGGGGGCGCGGGTCTGACGGCGTGCGGGCGGAAAAGGTCGGAGGCTTGGGCATGGCGGTGAGAGAAGGCGAAAAAAAGCGCAGACCAAGTCTGCGCGGGCCATTGTAGAAGCGCCTGCAGCGGGCAGCTGTCGCGCCTGCTGCGCGCGCCCGTTGCACCTGCGCGCTAGTGGTTTTACAGCGGCTTGTAGGCCGTCACATCGATCTCGACCTTGGCATCGATCATCAGGCGCGATTCCACGGTCGAGCGGGCCGGGCGGTGGTCACCAAAGCACTCCATGTAGACGCGGTTGAAGCTGCCGAAATCACGCGGGTCATCGAGCCAGACATTGACCTTGGCGACATCGGCCAGGGTGCAGCCGCCCAGGGCCAAGGCCTCTTCCAGGCGCTTGAACACGGCGCGCGTCTGCGCCTCGATGCCGCCGGGCACCACCTGGCCCTGGTCATCGGTGGGCACGGTGCCGGAGACAAAAACAAAGTCGCCAGCGCGCACCGCGGGCGAGAGCGGACGGGCCAGACGGTCCGATGCAAGAGGGGGTTGGCCTAGGGTAATTACTGTCATGGGGGTGGGCTCCTGTATGTAAAGATATTACATCAACAACCCATAAATCTGTCAATAAGACGATTTGAAGGCAGTTTTTAGCGGTTGTGGTGTAAAAAAATTTCTTCTCCCCTTCGATGAAAGCCTGCCCCATGAACGCCCTTGCCTTGCGTGTCCGCACCTCCCGTCGCCAACTGCTTGCCGCAGCCCTGTTGGCTGCCGGTTGCGTAGGCCTGCCAGCGGGCAGTGCCTGGGCCCAGGCGGCCCACAAGGGCGGGGCGGCCAACCTGGCCATGATTGGCGAGCCCCAGAGCCTGGA
Organism: Comamonas sp. MYb21; assembly: GCF_037479395.1. Classification (NCBI taxonomy): domain Bacteria; kingdom Pseudomonadati; phylum Pseudomonadota; class Betaproteobacteria; order Burkholderiales; family Comamonadaceae; genus Comamonas; species Comamonas sp. MYb21. The sequence continues at coordinate 154,217 of NZ_JBBGZC010000003.1, forward strand.
CCCGATGGTCAGCTCCACCGACCTGGTGGGCACCATCATGCAACACGTCTACGAGCCGCTCTTCACCTTTGATGCGCAGTGGCGCATCCAGCCGATGCTGGCCCAGGCCATGCCGGTCATCTCTGCCGATGGCCTGACCTACACCATCAGCCTGCGCAAGGGCGTCAAGTTCCACAACGGCAAGGAGATGGTGGCCGAGGACGTGGTCGCCTCGCTGCAGCGCTGGATGGACGTGTCGGCACGCGGCAAGGCGGTGGGCCAGGAGATTGCCAGCATGAGCGCCAAGAACCCGCAGACGGTGGAGATCAAGCTCAAGGCGGTGTATGCACCGCTGCTGGCCCACCTGGCGATGCCCAGCGGCATGGCCGGCATCATGCCCAAGGAGGTGGTGGCACCGGTGCTCAAGGATTTCATCGGCACTGGCCCCTACCAACTCAAGGAGCGCAAGCCCGACCAGTTCACCGTGCTGGCGCGTTTTGACCAGTACGCCGCACGCAGCGAGCCCGCCAGTGGCTACGCCGGCAAGCGCGAGGCCCAGCTCGATGAGCTGCGCTTTGTGCCGGTGCCCAATGCGACGACGCGGGTCGAGGGCGTGCTCTCGGGCCAGTTCCAGTACGCCGATCTGCTGCAGGTCGAATCGGTAGGCCGCCTGGAAAAGGCCGCGCCCAATGTGGTGCCGATCGTCACGCAGAACTTTGGCTTCCCTTACATCGTCTTCAACACCAAGGAAGGCGTGCTGGCCAAGAAGGAACTGCGCCAGGCGGTGCAGACGGCCATGGGCCCGGCCGAGATGCTGCAGGCCGGCTTTGGTGACAAGCGCTTCTTTGCGGCCGAGCCCAACTTCTTTGCCAAGGGCACGCCGTACTATTCGGATGCTGGCGCCAAGCTCTACAACCAGAAGAACCCGCAGCTGGCCAAGGACCAGGCGGCCAAGGCCGGCTACAAGTCCGAGCCCATCCGCATCATGGCCAGCCGCCAGTATGAGTTCCACTACAACATGGCGCTGGTGATGGCCGAGCACTTGAAGCGCGCCGGCTTCAAGACCGAGCTGCAGGTGGTGGACTGGGCCACCCTGGTGCAGCGCCGCAACGATGCCAAGCTCTGGGATGTCTATATGACCCACTCGGGCCTGTTCCCTGAGCCGATGCTGTCGCCGCCCCAGATGGGCAGCGGCGCCCCCGGCTGGTGGGAGACCGAGACCAAGAAGGCCGCGCTTGCCGCCTTCAATGGCGAGCCCGATGTGGCCAAGCGCGGCCCGCTGTGGGGCCAGGTGCAGGCCCTCGTCTATGACGAGGTGCCCTTTGTCGAAGTCGGCAAGTTCAATGCACTGTCGGCACGCTCGTCCAAGCTGCAGGGCTATACCCCCATGCCTTGGCCTTTCTTCTGGAACACCTCGCTGAGCCAGTAAGCCCCAGCGTTTCTCGAGTTCAGCCATGCTGCATTTTTTACTCAAGCGCCTGGGCGGCGCGGTGGTGGTGCTCGCCCTGGTCGCCGTGCTGGTGTTCCTGCTCACGCGCCTGGCATCGGGCGATCCGGTAGCGCTGCTGCTGGGTGACCAGGCCACCGCCGCCGATATTGCTGCCGCGCGCGTGCAGTACGGGCTGGACAAGCCCCTGACCACCCAGTTTGTGCTGTGGATTGGCCAGGTGCTGCAAGGCAACCTGGGCCAGTCGCTGTTCTTGCAAATGCCTGTGACCCATGCGCTGCTGGAGCGCGCCGAGCCCACGATGTTTCTGGCGCTGTTCGCCGTGTCGATTGCCGCCTTGATCGGTGTGCCTTGCGGCATGGCAGCGGCGGTGTGGCGCGGCAGCTGGATCGACCAGGTGCTCAGCACCATTGCGATGCTGGGCGCCAGCATTCCCAGCTTCTGGTTCGGCCTGATCCTGATCCAGATCTTTGCCGTGCACCTGGGCTGGTTTCCGGCTTCGGGCTATGGCGATCCGGATGCGAGCTTTGGCGACCGCCTGCAGCACTTGCTGCTGCCCGCCTTGGTACTGGGCGTGCTCAACTCGGCGCTGATCATCCGCTTCACGCGTGCCTCGGTGCTCGACATTCTGGGTGAGGACTATGTGCGCACGGCCCGGGCCAAGGGCCTGGGCGAGTCGGTGGTGCTCGTCAAGCATGTGCTGCGCAATGCGCTGGTGCCCGTCGTCACCGTGCTGGGCCTGACCCTGGCCTTGATGATTGGTGGCACCGTGGTGACCGAGACCGTGTTCAACCTGCCCGGCGTGGGCAACCTGGTGGTGCGCGCCGTGCTGCGGCGCGACTATCCCGTCATCCAGGGCACCTTGCTGGTCATTGCCGCCATCTACGTTTTCATCAACCTCGCGATCGACCTGCTCTACACGGTGGTCGATCCCCGCATTCGTCTGGAGGGCCAATGATGAACGCCTCCCCAACCGCATTGCCGCTGCCCGCACGCGGCGGCTGGGCCCAGTCCCCCTGGTTCAAAACCTTGCGCCGGCTGTTTGCGCGCAAGGTGGTGCTGGCGAGCGCCGTGGTGCTGCTGCTGATTGCAGCCACCGCCTTGCTCTACCCGCTGCTGACCGACTCCGACCCCAATGACATGAACATCAGCATGCGCCTGCATGCGCCGTCCTGGGCGCACTGGGCCGGCAACGATGAGCTGGGGCGCGATGTGATGGCGCGCATCATCTATGGCGCGCGCTACTCGCTGATGATCGGCTTTTTCACCGCGCTGGGCGCCGTGGTGCTGGGCACCTTGCTGGGCATGCTGGCCGGTTACTTTCGCCGGCTCGATGCGCCGCTGATGCGCCTGGTCGACGCGATGATGGCCTTCCCCGACATCCTGCTGGGCATTGCGCTGGTGTCGATCCTGGGGGCCTCACTGTGGAATGTGATTCTGGCGCTGACCATCGTCTACACGCCGCGCGTGGCCCGCGTGGTGCGCGCCTCGACCCTGGTGCTGCGCGAGCTGCTGTTTGTCGATGCCGCCAAGGCGCTGGGCGTGCGCACGCCTTTGATTCTGTGGCGCCACATCCTGCCCAACCTGCTGTCGCCGGTGCTGGTGCAGGTCACCTTCATCTTTGCCTATGCGATCCTGGCCGAGGCGGGTCTGTCGTTTCTGGGCGTGGGCGTGCCGCCCGATATCCCCACCTGGGGCACGATGATTGCCGGCAGCCTGGAGTATGCCGACAAGGCCTTCTGGACCATTCTGACCCCGGGCGTGGCCATTGTGCTGACGGCGCTGTCGCTGCAACTGCTGGGCGACGGTGTGCGCGATCTGCTCGACCCCAAGCTGAAGAACAAATCATGATGAACACCGCCACCCCTGCAGCGGCCGCCGACATGGCCGCGCCCCGCCTGGATGTGCGCTCGCTGTCGACCTCGTTCGCCACCGAAGGCGGGCGCATCCAGAGCGTTTCCGATGTGAGCTTCCAGATTCTGCCGGGCCAGACCCTGGCCCTGGTGGGCGAGTCGGGTTCGGGCAAGTCGGTCACCAGCCTGTCGCTGATGGGCCTGCATGCCAAGACCTCGCAGGCCCAGGTGCAGGGCCAGGCCCGGTTTGTGCAGCGCGATGGCCGCACCGTCGATCTGCTCTCGCTCGATGCCAAGTCCCTCCGTGCGCTGCGCGGCAATGAGCTGGCCATGGTGTTCCAGGAGCCGATGACCAGCCTGAACCCGGTGCTGACCGTGGGCGAGCAGATTGCCGAATCGGTGCGCCTGCACAAGGGCCTGGGCAAGGCAGCAGCCCTGGCCCATGCCCAGCGCATGCTGGAGCTCGTCGAGATACCGGCTGCCGCCCAGCGCGTGCATGAGTACCCGCACCAGCTGTCTGGCGGCATGCGCCAGCGGGTGATGATTGCGCTGGCCATGGCCTGCGACCCGAGCCTGCTGATTGCCGATGAGCCCACCACCGCATTGGATGTGACCATCCAGGCGCAGATCCTGGCCTTGATGGGCCGGCTGCAAAAGGAGACGGGCATGAGCATTCTGTTTGTGACCCACAACCTGGGCGTGGTGGCGCAGTACGCCGATGCGATTGCGGTGATGTATGCCGGCCGCATTGTGGAGACCGCCAGCGTGCATGCGCTGTTTGCCGCGCCCCAGCACCCCTACACCCAAGGCCTGCTGGGCTGCCTGCCCGGCATGGCGCGCCAGCGCGAGCTGGCCGAGGCCGCCGAACTGCGCGCCGGTGGCAAACCCGCCTTTGTGGGGCGGCGCCGCCTGGATGCCATCCCCGGCCAGGTCTCCAGCCCCTTGAGCCCACCGCCCGGCTGCGCCTTTGCGCCGCGCTGCAGCAAGCGCCTGAACGCCTGCGAGCAAGCCATGCCCGGCCTGGAGACATGGCGCAGCGGCAACGATGCCGAGCCCAGCGAGCGCCAGGTGCGCTGCATTCGCGCAGGAGAAGCCGCATGAGCATGACCGACACCCTGGAACGCCCGGCCGAGCGGGCCACGGCAGCGACTGGCGCCACCGCAGTGGCCCAGCCGCTGGTGCGCATCCAGCATCTGAGCAAGCAGTTTGGCAGCGGCGCCCACCCGGTGCGTGCGGTGCAGGATGTCTCGTTTGACATCTTCCCGGGCGAGACCCTGGGCCTGGTGGGCGAGTCCGGCTCCGGCAAAAGCACCATCGGCCGGCTGCTGACGCGCTTGATCGAGCCGACGGACGGCCAGCTGCATTTTCGCAAGCAGGGCGGCGAGACCGTGGACCTGGCGCACCTGGGCGCGAGCGCGATGCGGCCGCTGCGCGCCGATATCCAGATCATCTTTCAGGACCCCTATGCCAGCCTGAACCCGCGCATGCGCATCCGCGATGTGCTGGGCGAGGCGCTGTCCACCCACGGCCTGGCGCCGGGCGCAGCCCGCCAGCCGCGCATTGCCGAGCTGCTGGACCAGGTGGGTCTGCGTCCCGAGCATGCCGAGCGCTTTCCGCATGAGTTCTCCGGCGGCCAGCGCCAGCGCATCGGCATTGCCCGAGCCTTGGCAGTGGAGCCCCGCTTTATCGTGGCCGATGAGCCGCTGTCGGCGCTCGACGTGTCCATCCAGGCGCAGGTGGTCAATTTGCTGGGCGACCTCAAAGACCGCCTTGGTTTGACCTTGCTGTTCATCTCGCACGATTTGGATGTGGTGGAATACCTCTGCGATCGCGTGGTGGTCCTGTATCTGGGCCGTGTGGTGGAGGTGGCACCGACCGAGGCCTTGTATGCCCGGCCGCGCCACCCCTACACCCAGGCCTTGCTGGCAGCCGCGCCGATTCCGGACCCGGCCCAGCGGCGCACGATCCCGCTCTTGACGGGAGACCTGCCCAGCCCCAAGAACCCGCCCAGTGGTTGCGTCTTTCGTACCCGTTGCCCGCAGGCCGAGGCGCGCTGCGCCCAGGCTGATATGCAGCTGCGCCCCGTGGCCGAAGGCCATCTGCAGGCCTGCTGGAAAGTCCAAGATTGAGAGAGTGAACCATGCAACCCGATTTTTTGATTGACGCGCGCAGCAAGAGCTACCCGCTGGCTGCTGCCCCCACCCAGGCCTCTGCATTGGCCGCACGCGGCTGGAATGTGCTGTGCGATGACCTGCCTTACCCGCTGGCCGTCATCCGCCAGTCGGCGCTGGCCCACAACGCCCGCTGGATGCAGGACTATGCGGCGCGCCGCCAGATCCAGTTTGCGCCGCACGGCAAGACCACCATGTCGCCCCAGCTGTTTGATTTGCAGCTCAAAGGCGGCGCCTGGGGCCTGACCTTTGCGACCATCTTCCAACTGGCGGTCGGTGTGGAGGCCGGTGCGCGCCGCGCCATCATTGCCAACCAGGTGGTGGCACCGGCCGATCTGGATGGGCTGGACGCGTTGCTGAGCCAGCACGCCGATCTGCGCGTCTGGTTCCTGGTCGATTCGATCAGCCAGCTGCGCTGTATCGAGGACTGGAGCCGTGCACGCAACAGCGCCCGCCGCTTTGATGTGCTGATCGAGGTCGGCATTCCTGGCCAGCGCACCGGTGTGCGCAGCCAGGAGGAGGCGCTGGCGCTGGCCCAGGCCATCCATGCCAGCGGCAGCGCCCAGCTGGGCGGCATCGAATGCTATGAGGGGGGCCTGACCCAGTGCGACAGCGCGCATGACATCCCCGCCGTGGCCGAGCTGGTGCGCCGCGTGGTCGAAATTGCCAAGGCCTGCGATGCACAGGGCCTGCTGCCTGAGGAGGCGCCGATTCTGAGTGCCGGCGGCTCGGCCATTTTTGACCTGGTCGTCCCCTTGCTGCAGGGCGCGGGCCTGTCACGCCCCTTTACCGGTGTGCTGCGCTCGGGCTGCTATATCACCCATGACCATGGCAACTACCGGCGCCTGCTCAAGCTGGTTGAGCAGCGCGAGGGCGTGGCCGACTCGTTGCAGGCGGCGCTCGAGGTCTGGGCCATGGTGCAGTCCGTGCCGGAGCCCGGCCTGGCCTTGCTCACCTGCGGCCGCCGCGATATCTCCTACGATCTGGAGATGCCCTCCGTGCAACGCCATGCACCACGCGGCAGCCAGGAGGCGCAGCCCGCCCCTGCCGGCTGGACCATCTCGGCGCTGAACGATCAGCATGCCTATCTGCGCTTTGACCCGGCGCAGGGCGCCCCTGCTGTGGGCGACCGCATTGCGCTGGGCATCTCCCACCCTTGCACCACCTTTGACAAGTGGCGCTGGATTCCGGTGGTGGACGATGCCTGGAACCTGGTCGATGCGATCGAGACAAGGTTCTGAATGCTTAGAGCACAACCCCCTGAGGCGCTCTGCGCCTTCCCCCTTCTCTCATGCTATGCATGGGAAGAGGGACGCAGCCCTCGCTGCGGGGCGGCGCGGCCCGCTCCGGCCCTTGCTCGGCTGCCCGCGCATCGGCTCTGCTCCAACCAGTGGCTAGGCTATCAATGGGGAGCATGGTGATGAATCGCTCGGTTTTGAGCCTGCAGCTGCTGCAACAGCAGCAGGCCGCGCTGCCATTGGCCCAGCGCCAGGTGATCGATGTGATCCTGCGCGACCCCGGCGCTGCGGTGCTGGCCACCGTCGAGCAGCTGGCGCTGCAGGCGAATGTGTCGATGCCGACGATCGTGCGCATGTGCCGCCGCTTTGGCTATGCCTCGGTGCGCGAGTTCATGGTGGCGTTGGCGCAGACCTTGGCGGTCTCGGGCTCGCACCTGCACCGCAGCGTGCAGCAGGACGACTCCACCGCCGAGGTGGTCAGCAAGATCGTGCATGCGGCAGCAGGGGCCATTGCCAACCTGGGCCAGCGCCTGGATGCAGCGCTGATCGACGAGGTGGCCGGCAAGATGGCCAAGGCCTCGCGCATCGATTGCTACTCGGTCGGGGCGGCTTCGTCCTTTATGGCGCAAGAGCTGCAAAGCCGCTTGTTCCGCCTGGGCCTCACGTCCAATGCCATCTTTGATGCCCACCAGCAGCTGGTGTCGGCCTCGACCCTGGGCAAGAACGGCGTGGCCTTTGTGATTTCGCATGTGGGGCGCATGCCCTACACCCTGGAGGCGGCGCAGTTTGCCAAGCAGCAGGGCGCTACCGTCGTGGCGCTGACCCAGCCAGATACGCCGCTGGCCGAGATGGCCGACCACGTACTGGCGGTGAATGTGCCGCAGGACGCGGTGATGCGCGTGGGCACCGAGGCCTACCTGGCCCACCTGGTGGTGATCGAAATCATGATGGTGCGCCTGGCGCAGATTCTGGGGCCACGCGTGGTCACCGGCATGCAGCAGTACAAGCGGCTGCTGGAGACCCATGGCTTTGACAGCTATGAATACATGGGCTTTCAGCAGCCCGCGCAGCAGCGCAAAGGGGGCCCCGTGCCCGATGCAGCCGCCCCCAGCCAGCAACAAGGCAAAACCGCTGGCTGATGGCAGCCGGCAGCAGCGCCTGGAGAGACAACAATGGAACGCAGAGTGTGGTTGAGCAATGGCACGGTGGTGGATGGCACCGGCCTGTCGGAGTTTGTTGGCGATGTCTGGCTGCAGGGCGGGCGCATCATCGGCGTGTTTGCCCGCGATGGCGCGGTGGATGCCGCCGAGCAGGCGGAGTTGGCCGACTGGAAGGTGCAGAACCCGCTGCAGATCGATTGCACGGCCAAGGTGATTGCCCCGGGCTTTATAGATGTACACACCCATGACGATGCCGCCGCGCTGAACAGCCCGGCCATGCTGCCCAAGCTCTCGCAAGGGGTGACCACGGTGATCGCCGGCAACTGCGGCATCTCGCTGGCGCCGGTGGTCACGGCGCATCCGCCCGCGCCGTTGTCGCTGCTGGGCGACCAGCAGTTTCGCTTTGGCAGCATGCAGGACTACGCAGCCGCCGTCAATGCGGCGCAGCCCTCGATCAACATCGCGGCGCTCTTGGGCCACACCTCGCTGCGCATCAAGCACATGGCCGATCTGAGCCGCCCGGCCAATGCCGCCGAGCGCGAGGCCATGGCGCAGGACATGCACGAGGCCATGCAGGCAGGAGCCCTGGGCCTGTCCAGCGGCATCTTCTACCGCGAGGCCTACGCGGCCGACATGCAGGAGCTGGTGGCCGTGGCCACCGTGGCCGCCCGGCATGGCGGCGTCTATGCCACCCATATCCGCGACGAGCTCGAAGGCATTCTGGAGGCCATGCTGGAGGCTGCCGGCACGGCCCAGCAATCGGGCCTGCCGCTGGTGCTGTCGCACCACAAATGCGCGGGCTCGGCCAACTGGGGCCGCACCCTGCAGACCTTGCCGCTGGTCGACAAACTGGCGCAGCAGCAAGAGCTGTCGATGGACGTCTATCCCTACACCGCAGGGTCGACGGTGCTGCGCGAGGACCTGGTCGATGGCGTCATCGATATCCTGATCACCCGCAGCGAGCCCCACCCCGAGGTGGGCGGCCGCTACCTGCGCGATATTGCCGCCGACTGGGGCATCAGCGAATACGACGCCTGCGTGCGCCTCAAGCCCGGCAATGCCTGCTATTTCCAGATGCGCGAAGACGATGTGGAGCGCGTCATCCGCCACCCGCTGGCCATGATCGGCTCGGACGGCCTGCCCAACGACGAGCGCCCTCACCCTCGGCTCTGGGGCGCCTTCCCCCGCGTGCTGGCCATGTACTGGCGCGACAAGGGCGTGCTGAGCCTCGCCCAGGCCGTGCACAAGATGACGGGCATGTCGGCCCAGCGCTTTCGCATGGCCGACCGCGGCCTGCTGGCCGCCGGCAAGGCCGCCGATGTGGTCGTGTTCGACCCTGCGCGCATCCAGGACCAGGCCACCTTTGAAAACCCCAAGCAGCGCAGTGTGGGTGTGGAAGCCGTCTGGGTCAATGGCGTGCTTAGTTACACGGAAGAGGCGGGCGCCTTGCCGGCGCGGGCTGGGCGGTTTGTGCGGCGGGCGGCAGCTTGCGCTGCCGCTTAGCGCCCTGCGGTCCTGCGCGCCTCTTGGATTTCCTTAGCGGGAAGAGCGCCTTCTTTGGGCCCACAAGCCCAGGCCGGCAAAAGACAAGCTCAGCAGCGGCAGCGCCAGGCCCGTGAGGCCCGGAACCGGCGTGGGGGCGGTGGGCTCCACCGGCGGATCCACATTGACCACGGGCGTACCCATCACGACCAGCTCGGTCACTCGGTCGTCGGTGCGGTCCAGCCAGTCGGTGTACTGGCCTTGGTATTCGGCAGCGCGGACAAAGACTCCTCCAGTCGGCAATGCGGACGTGGAGGTGTACACATCACAGCCGCCAGTGACGGTGGTAGTAGCGAACCATACCCAGTAGCTGCTGCCGCTTTGCAGACGCAGTGGCTGGCTGGGTACAAAGTTGTATTCGTGGCGCTCAGAATCACTCACGCCCGTATCCTGGGGCGGCGGCAGGGTCTCCACCATCGATAAGGTGGCCAGCAGATCGGCGGCAGAGGGCTCCGTTGCGTCCGCCGTCCATTGATGCACCTGCACATCAATGGCGGTAGCCGGGTTGGTTTCCTCAAACCAGAGCGGCAGCTTGACGCTGGTCAGGTCAAAGGACTGGCCCGCAGGCACCGTGAGCTTGACGGCAAAGCGGTACTGGTCGCGGGTCGTGCACCAGCCTCCTACCGGATTAGAGGGTGGTGCGGAGTACAGCACCTCTGGCGTGGTGGTTTGCGCCTGTGCCGGTGCGGAAAGCAGCGCCACGGTGGTGGCCGAGGCCATCAGGATTTTCTTGAGCATGTGAACGAGTCCTTGTAGTTGGTTGAGACCAGCGCTGCCGATGCATCGGCAGCGTGGTGACTTCCCAGAGTTAGCAAGCCTTGTCAGTCATCCCGTCGTATCGCTTCTGTCCAGCCTGCGCTGCGCGCCAACCACAGACCTTGGCAGCCGGTATGGCTGCTGCAACCTGCCCTGGCACAAGACCTCTGGCACGGGGGCCGGCTCTATAGCACCGAGGGTGTTGGCATGCGCTGCGCTGGATCAATTCCGGCCAAATGCTGAAGCGTAGACAATGGGATTCTCACGATTGTGCAAGCATTGCATAAATTAAATATGAATATCTATGTTTTGATATCAATTGTTGAAATTTATCTAAATTGATGATAGCTATCAGCAGCGTGTGTTTTTAATCCTGATTGCAGCCGTCAATCCACCCCTTGGCGCATTGCCGTTTTCGCAGCCGGTAAGCCCTGATGGCGGGCCAGAGAAGTGCCGATTCTGGAGCGCAGCCGCATCCCTTAGCTTTATGCCGCGCTGGCAGGCCAGCGGCGTTCTATGCGTTGCTGTGCTGCTGTGCAGGCTGTCAGGGGCCCGTGCCACCGCACGAGTTTTACGGTGCATGCGGGCGTTGTCATCTGGCATGCAGCAGCGCAAAGCAGGGGCCTGCAACTCGTGCTCCGGGCTTGCAGCGGAGGGCGATGCAAGAGGTGCTGAACTGCTTCAAACAGGCCAGGCAGGTCGGTCTGGGCGCCGGACCAGGATGGGCCGCAGCTTGTAGTGGGTGTGCAACATCCTGAGCGACTTCAAGCGACCCAGGCGCGTAATGGCGGGGGATGGTGAATTTACCTGGCGATGTGATCGGCTTGACCTGCCGGCATCTGCAGCCAGAGGAGTTTGAGAACTGCTTGTCAGCGCAGGGCAGCGGCGAAGGCCGGCTGTGGCCATGCCTGAGCGACACCAGCCAGGGGTGGCATCTATTTAGAGCGCGTCGCCTGCCGAGTATTGCAGCCGGTAGTCACTCTGCACAAAGCCAAAGTCATAGCTGCGCGTCTGCAGATGCTGGGCGCTCACCGAGCTGATTCCATCGGCCAAGGGCCCGAACAGCGGCAGGCCGCTGCCCAGCAGCACGGGGATGCGGGTGATGGTGATCTCGTCGAGCAGCTGTGCGTTGATAAAGGACTGGATCAGCTGCCCGCCATCGACATAGGCCGCGCGCACGCCGCTGGCGGCCAGATGGGTGCGGAGCGCCGGCAGGCTGCCCTTCCACAGCTGGGCGGTGGCGGGCGCGCCAGCGGGCAGGGCGTTCCACTGGCGAGACACGACATAGACCGGCTTGTCATACGGCCAGGCGCCAAAGGACAGCACCGTCTCAAAGGTTTTGCGCCCCATCAGGATCACATCGACACCGGCCATGTACTGCGCATAGCCGCAGTCTTCCCCCTCTGGCACGGTGGCATTGGCGGCATTGAGCCAGTCCAGGCTGCCATCGGCCTTGGCGATAAATCCGTCCAGGCTGGTGGCGATAAAGCTGCTGCAGTGCATGGGATGTCCTGGTGAAAATCACGGGCTAAGCCTTGCATTCTAGGCAGGCTGCAGCAGGACGCTGGGGCGAGTTACCTATTTTTTAACAGTATCCAGTCTCCCTAATTAAGAATTCGATTTGTATATCAAACCATCCATATAAAACATTGGACGCGAATCGTTGACGTCTGCACCATGCAAGCTAGCCCGTAGAGGCTAATTAAAAACAGGAGACAAAGACATGCAACGACGCCAATGGTGGGCGAGCCTCGCCCTGACCGCCATCGCCACCGTAACAACAGCAGCTTACGCCAGCGCGGCGCAGGGCAACTACCCCAATGCACCGATCACGATGATCGTGCCCTTTGCCGCTGGCAGCGGCACCGATGCGGTGGCCCGGGCCGTGGGCCAGAAGCTGGGTGAGCGCCTGCAGCAGCCAGTGATTGTGGACAACCGCGCGGGCGCCAATGCGCAGATTGCGGCCGGCCTGGTGGCGAAGGCCAAGCCTGATGGCTATACCTTGTTCATGACCACCAATACCTCGCATTCGGCCAACCCCTGGCTGGTCAAAAGCCTGAAGTACGACCCGATCAAGGATTTCACGCCGATCGCCCGCGTGGGCGAGCTGCCGTTTGCGCTGGCCGTACACCCTTCCGTGCCGGCCGATTCGGTGCAGGCGCTGATCGACTACGCCAAGGCCAACCCGGGCAAGCTCTCGTACGCGACACCCAACAGCACCTCGCTGGTGGCGTCGGAGACGCTGCGTTTTCTGTCCAAGACCGATATCGTTGGCGTGCCCTACAAATCCAGCCCGCAGGCGCTGACCGACCTGATGGGCAACCAGGTGCAGATGTATGTGGTGGACCTGGGCTCGGGCTGGAGCATGCTCAAGACCGACCGGGTGCGCACCCTGGCTGTGACCGCTGCCAAGGGCAGCAAGATCCTCCCCAATGTGCCGCCCATCGGCAAGACCTTGCCGGGCTTTGACATCACCTCCTGGAACGGCATTTTTGCGCCGGCGGGCACGCCCCCGGAGGTGGTCAACAAGATCAATGGCGCCTTGCAGGCCGTGCTGGCCGATGAGGCCGTGCAAAAGCAGCTCGAACAGATTGGCTTTGAAGTCTGGCCTACCAAGACCCCGCAGGAGTTTACCCAGTATGTGAGCGAGCAGCTGGCGTACTGGGGGCGCCTGGTCAAACAGGCTGACATACCTGCGCAATAAGCCTGGGCTCTGTCTTCGCCACCTTTGTTAACCCCTACAGAATGACTGCTCCACGATGACTTCGCGTTACCTGATCCGTGCCTCCGAGGTGGAGGCCTATAGCCCGGCCAACCATACCGGTACCTTTAACCGCCGCCTGGTGAGCCAGGCCAATGTGGGCGCCCAGCACATGGAAGTGGTGCTGGGCGAGATTGCCAAGGGCGGCGGCGCGCTGCCCCATGCCCACCCCGGCATGGAGCAGGCCTGCTACCTGCTGGAGGGTACGGCCCATGTCGAGGTGGAGGGCGAAAGCTTTGAGATGCTGCCGGGCGATACCTGCTTTTTCCCGGCCGACAAGATGCATATCTTCCAGACCACCAGCGACACGCCGGCCAAGCTGCTGGTGATCTACAGCCCGCCCTATGGCGAGAACCCAGAGCGGGTGCGCCGGCCGGCCTGAGCGGCGATGTGAACCTGCGCCGTGCACGGCACCGCGCCACTGATTGGATATTGAGGACCGCAACACCATGGATTTCGCCCTGACCGAAGAGCAGCAACAGATCATCGATGCCATCGAGAAAGTCTGTGCGCCGTTTGATGCCGACTACTGGCATGCCCGTGACAACGATGGCGCTTTTCCGGAAGACTTTTACCGCGCGCTGGCCGATGCCGGCTGGCTGGGCATTGCGATGCCCGAGGCCTATGGCGGGGCCGGCCTGGGCATCACCGAGGCGGCCTTGATGATGCACACGATCTCGGCCACCGGCGCGGGCCTGTCGGGCGCGTCTGCGGTGCATATGAATATCTTTGGCCTGCACCCGGTGGTGGTCTATGGCACCGAAGAACAAAAGGCACGCATGCTGCCGCCACTGATTGCCGGCAAGGACAAGGCCTGCTTTGGCGTGACCGAGCCCAACACGGGGCTCAACACGCTCAAACTCAAGACCCGCGCGGTGCGGGATGGTGACCACTATGTGGTGCATGGGCAGAAGGTCTTCATCTCGACCGCGCAGCAGGCCAGCAAGATCTTGCTGCTGGCGCGCACCAAGCCGGTGGAGGAATGCAAGGGCACCGAAGGCCTGTCGCTGTTCTACACCGACTTTGACCGCAGCAAGATCGAGGTGCATGAGATTGCCAAGATGGGCCGCAAATGCGTGGACACCAACCAGCTGTTCATCGATGGGCTGCGCATTCCGGTAGAGGACCGCATTGGCGAGGAAAACCGGGGTTTTGAATACATCCTGCATGGCATGAACCCCGAGCGCATTCTGATTGCCTGCGAAGCCATTGGCCTGGGCCGCGCCGCGCTGGGCCGCGCCACGCAGTACGCCCGCGAGCGCGAGGTGTTCAACCGCCCGATTGGTCAGAACCAGGGCATCCAGCACCCGCTGGCCGAGCGCTGGATGGAGCTGGAAGCAGCCTTTTTGCTGGCGATGAAGGCGGCCTGGCTGTATGACCGCCACCAGCCTTGCGCGGCCGAGGCCAATGCGGCCAAGTTCCTGGGGGCGGAGGCGGGTTTCAAGGCCTGCGAGACCGCCATCTTTACCCATGGCGGCATGGGTTACGCCAAGGAGTTCCATGTCGAGCGGCTGATGCGCGAGAGCTGGATTCCGCGCCTGGCGCCGGTGAGCCCGCAGCTGATTCTGTGCTTTATCGCAGAGAAGGTGCTGGGCCTGCCCAAGTCCTACTAGGCGGCGCCATGCGCAGTGCGCTGCCGGGCCATGCCCCTCGCCGTGCGGCCAGCCCGCACTGGCTGGGGCATGATACGCAGATGAAGACCCATTTGCTGCGTTATTTTGTGGTACTGGCCGAGGAGCTGCATTTTGGCCGCGCCGCCCAGCGCCTGGCCATCACCCAGCCGCCGCTGTCGGTGGCCATCAAATCGCTCGAAGAAGATTTGGGCGTGCGGCTGCTCGAGCGCGATGCCAAGCAGGTGCGGCTGACCGATGCCGGCGCCGCCTTTTTGATCGAGGCGCGCCAGGTGCTCAGCCAGATCCAGCGCGCCGCTGACGTGGCACGCAATGTGGCCCAGGGGCGCCAGGGCCAGCTCGATATTGGCGTGACCGGCTCGATGATCTACCGCGACCTGCCCCATGTGATGCAGGCCTTTGCCCAGCAGCGGCCCGATATCGACATCACCTTGCACGAGATGTCCACCACCGAGCAGCAGGCGGCGATTCTGCGCGGCCAGCTCCAAGGCGGTTTTGTCAACATCATCACCCCCGCGCCGGGGCTGGAGCTGTGGCCGCTGGCGCCCGATACCCTCGTCTGCTGCCTGCCGGAAAACCACCCCCAGGCCCAGCAAGCCAGCCTGGATTTGCGCAGCCTCGCGCATGAGCGCTTTGTGATGTTTGTGCGCGATGTCAGCCCGGCCAATTACGACAATGTGATTGCCTGCCTGCACAACGCCGGCATCCACCCGCGCACCAGCCATGCAGTGCGGCAGTGGCTGGCCGTTATTTCGCTGGTTGCCATTGGCCAGGGCGTGGCGCTGGTGCCGTCTTGCATGCAGCGCGCCGGCATGGCTGGAGTGCGCTATGTGCCGCTGCACAGCAACCATGGCCAGACGGCGCTGACCGCCGGGGCCTTTGTCTGGCACCCGCAAAGCCGCTCGGCGGCGCTGGATGCGCTGATCGAGGTGATCAAGGCGCCGAGGGCAGGTGCAGCCGGCTAGGTGCGGCCGGCTAGGCGCCCCCGGCTAGGCACGGCCGGTTAGGCGCGGCCAGCCAGGCGCCCCCGACTAGGCTTTCAAGAAAAACAGCACCGCCATCACCAGGCCCGTCAGCACAATGCCGGCACGTAGCCACTGCGGCGCAATCTTGCGCGCCACCCGGGCGCCCAGGTAGCCGCCCAAGGTGGCAGCGACCATCATCAGCAAGGCGGGCTGCCACTGCACGACGCCGCCAGCGGCATAGATGGCGACGGCAATGGCGGTCAGCAGTGCGGAGACCAGGTTCTTGGTGCCATTCATTGCATGCAGGTTGGTCTGGCCCAGCAAGCCCAGCAGCGCGAGCAGCAAGATGCCCAGGCCGCCATTGAAGTAGCCGCCATAGATGGAGACGGCCAGCATGCCCAGCGCGGCCTTGCTGCGTGAGGGCGTGGCGCCGTGCTGCGCGCCCATGGCCCACCGGCGCAGCTGCGGGCCAAAGGCAAACATGGCAGTCGCTGCCAGCAGCAGCCAGGGCACAATCTTGCGGAAGGCGGCCTCGGGGGTGACCAGCAGCAAGGCAGCCCCGGCTGCGCCGCCGACGAGCGCGAGCAGCATCACCGCCTTCATCGACAGGCCGGGTGGGGCCTGCATATCGTCCTTGAAACCCCAGGCGCCGGCCGCATAGCCCGGCAGCAGCGCGACCGTGCCGGTGGCATTGGCAACGACCGGCGGCACACCGGTAAACACCAGCGCAGGCAGGGTTAGAAAACTGCCGCCTCCGGCGACGGCATTGAGCGCGCCGGCCACCAGGGCAGCGGCCAGCAAGATGGCGGTGTCAAGCATGTCTCCTCCTGTTATGCGCCGGCGGTTGCGGGGTGTCGCTGCCAGCACGGCCTTTATGAGGAGGATTCTAGGTAGTAATGGCGCGAAGAAGCGGTTCGATTAGTCGCTCAAAAGTCATCATTGCCTTGAGACGGGCGCGCCCAATGGCCGGGCAGCGGGCCCCGTTCCTTACTTCTGGTACGGATCGGCAAAGCCCAGCTCTTGCATGATGGCCGTCTCGTAGGCTTCCATCTCTTCGGCATCCTGCTCGCTGGTTTCATGGTCCCAGCCCTGGGCGTGCAAAGTGCCATGCACCAGCAGGTGGGCATAGTGCTCCTGCAGCGACTTGTTCTGCTCCTGGGCCTCACGCGCCACCACGGGGGCGCAGAGCACCAGGTCGGCCAGCACGGTGGGCTCCTGCTGGTAGTCAAAGGTCAGCACATTGGTGGCGTAGTCCTTTTGGCGGTACTCGCGGTTCAGTGCCTGGCCTTCTTCGGTATCGACAATGCGCACGGTGATCTCGGCGTCGTCGGCCAGCGCGTGGCGAATCCAGCGCGTCACCTGGCTGCGGGGCAGGGCTGCGCGGTGCTCGGCCACGCCGTCAAAACGGGCAAATTGCAGCGAGAGGGTGAGTTGGTTCAATGCCATATGGTTTTTATCGGCGGGGTGGCACAGGTGGGGGTGTGCGGGCGGGGCTCAGTCTTCGCGCGCGGGGCGGCGCTGCTTGTCGTAGGCGTCCACAATGCGCGCGACCAGCGGGTGACGCACCACATCGGCGCTGGTAAAGCGGTTGACCGCAATGCCCTTGACGCGCTTGAGCACGCGCTCGGCATCGATCAGGCCGCTCAACTGGCCCTTGGGCAGGTCGATCTGGCTCACATCGCCAGTGACCACAGCCTTGGCGCCAAAGCCGATGCGGGTGAGGAACATCTTCATCTGCTCGGGCGTGGTGTTCTGGGCCTCGTCCAGGATGATGAAGGCGTTGTTGAGCGTGCGGCCGCGCATGAAGGCCAGCGGCGCAATCTCGATGGCATTGCGCTCAAAGGCCTTTTGCACCTTGTCGTAACCCATCAGGTCGTAGAGCGCGTCGTAGAGCGGGCGCAGGTAGGGGTCGACCTTCTGCGACAGGTCACCGGGCAGAAAGCCCAGGCGCTCGCCGGCTTCGACGGCGGGCCGGGTCAGCACAATGCGCTGCACCTGGCTGCGCTCGAGCGCATCGACGGCGCAGGCCACGGCCAGGTAGGTCTTGCCGGTGCCGGCCGGGCCAATGCCAAAGGTGATGTCGTGCGCGGCGATGTTCTCCAGGTAGCCGGCCTGGTTGGGCGTGCGCGCGCGCAGATCGGCGCGGCGCGTGTTCAGCACGATGGCGCCCTCGGGCGCGGCCATCAGCTCGCTGTCGCCGGCCATCATCAGCTGGATCTGGTCTTCGCTGATGGGCGTATCGGCCATCTCGTACAGCGCCTCCAGCAGCTCCAGCGCTTCGTTGGCCACGGCCTTGGGGCCGTCGATCTTGAACTGCTCGTGGCGGTGGGCAATCTTGACGCCCAGATGGTTCTCGATCTGGCGCAGATGCGCATCGGCCGGTCCGCACAAATTGGCAATGCGGTTGTTGTTGTGGGGCGTAAAGGTGTGGCGCAGGATCACGCGGTAAATTCCAGTGAAAAATTCAGTATGCTTGCAGGCGGCAAGCGACGCACACAGGGCGGCCGCACACAAGCTACAAGGAAAGATACAAATGATAGGCCGATTGAGCGGAACCCTGGTGGAAAAGAACCCACCCGAAGTACTGGTGGATTGCCATGGTGTGGGCTATGAGGTGCAGGTGCCCATGAGCACCTTCTACAACCTGCCAGCCGTGGGCGACACCATCACGCTGCTGACGCAGTTTATCGTGCGTGAGGATGCGCAGCTGCTGTACGGGTTTGGCAGCGCCGAGGAGCGCCAGACTTTCCGCGAGCTGATCAAGATCACCGGCGTGGGCCCGCGCACGGCGCTGTCCATCCTGAGCGGCATGGGCGTGAGTGATCTGGCGCAGGCCGTGTCCTTGCAGGAAGCGGGGCGCCTGGTGAAGGTGCCGGGCATCGGCAAGAAGACCGCCGAGCGCCTGCTGCTGGAGCTCAAAGGCAAGCTGGGCGCGGACATGGGTGCCAGGGCCGCTGCCACCAGCGATGCCCAGGTCGACATTTTGCAAGCGCTGGTGGCCCTGGGTTACAGCGACAAGGATGCGGCTGCCGCTCTGAAACTGTTACCTGCCGACATCAGCGTAACCGACGGTATCAAGCAGGCGCTGAAAGCACTGGCAAAATAGCCCGCGCAGAGGCGGCCGGGCAGCAGCCCGGCCGGGTATCACCATCTATACCAACCAACACGGAGTGGACGAATCCATGAAATATCCCAAGTATGCAGTGCCCGGTCTGTTGTGGACTACCGGCGTGGCTGCGGCCCTGGCATTGGCGGGCTGCGGCGGCGGCTCAGGTTCCGACGACGACAACGGCAATGTGACCCAGCCCACGGCCTATGTGCTGGACTCGGTCGTGCTGCCCGCATCGGCCATCAAATCGGCCGCAGTGGCGCCTGTGTCCTTGGGCGCTGCGGTGCAGACCCGCTTTGTCGTGCTGCCCGAGCTGGAAGCGGAAAAGACCGTGGCCAGCGACAACGGCCCGGCCCAGCAGATCGGCACGCAACGCGCGGTGGCGGCCACCAGCACAGTGGCCCAGACCCAGTCGGCCCTGCAGTGGAGCACGCTGGCCAATGGCCAGCAGGTCGCTGCCATCAACATCCAATCGACCGGCGCCTATGGCCTGCGCGCCGGCGTGCTGGTCGACAGCCTGCCCGATGGCGCGCAGCTGCGCGTCTACAGCCAGGAACACCCCAATGCGATCGTCGAGCGCAGCGGTGCTGAGGTGAATGCGCTGCTGGCGCAAAACCGCAAGGCGGGTGAGACCGGTGCGGCTGCCAACACTTGGTGGACGCCCGATGTAGGCGCAGGCGATACCACGCTCGAAGTGGTGCTGCCAGCCGGCACCGGCGCCGATGCACTGCGCATCTCGATCCCCGTGGTCTCGCACATCTACCAGAACCTGTCGCTGCCCACCGAGGCCGAGCTGGCAGACGCGGCCAAGGCCGACACCTCGGCCGCCTGTAACCTGGATGCGACCTGCACCAACAACTACCAGACCGAGCGCAATGCGGTGGCCCGCATGGTGTTCACCCGCTCGGACGGCAAGTCCTACCTGTGCACCGGCACCTTGCTGAACAATACCAAGGGTGACTTTGCTCCGTACTTCATCACCGGCAACCACTGCATCTCGACCCAGTCCTCGGCCTCGTCGATGCAGACGTCCTGGTTCTACCGCTCGAGCAGCTGCAACTCCGGCGTGCCGGGCGCCAATGCCGCACTGCGCAGTGCCGGCGCGACCTTGCTCTACGCCACCAGCACCACCGATTCGGCGCTGCTCAAGCTCAATGAAATGCCTCCTGTTGGCGTGACCCTGGCGGGCTGGGATGCACGCACCGCTGGCCAAGTGGGTGATGCCGTCTATGGCCTGCACCACCCTGGCGGCAACCTGCTCAAGTACAGCGTGGGCGCGGTCGTGGGCTATATGAACTGCACCGCAGGCAGTGGCACCTCCATCACCTGCAGCACCGGTGACTCGAACAGCGGCTTCTACAGCGTGCGCTGGAGCCAGGGCACGACCGAGGGCGGCAGCAGCGGCTCTTCGCTGTTCCGCAATGGCCGCGTGGTCGGTAACCTCTACGGTGGCGGCGCCAGCTGCCTGGCGCCCAATGCGTCCGACTACTACGGCCGCTTTGACAAGGTGTTCGGCGACCGCATCTGGAGCTGGCTGGCCAGCTGACCGCTGCACCGCTGATTGCGGCTCTTGTGCCGCAAGCCTTCCAGCGCTGACAAACCTGCCCGTCAAACGGCAGGTTTTTTTACGTCTGGGGGAGTGGTTTCCGGTCTGCAGATATCCACCGGCCTGCTGCAATGTAGGGCCATCGAATCAGTACCGAGAAGCGGCCCCGCTTGCGGAATTCATCAATACCAAGGCGGATTAAATTTTTGCCCCTGGTATGCGATGTTCTGCTGAGGAAACTCAACCTGCTGCATGAGAGCGCATTTGTAAATCGCCGGTTTTTATAAAAGGATTTCAATAACACCACTCACTTTGTCA
Organism: Comamonas sp. MYb21; assembly: GCF_037479395.1. Classification (NCBI taxonomy): domain Bacteria; kingdom Pseudomonadati; phylum Pseudomonadota; class Betaproteobacteria; order Burkholderiales; family Comamonadaceae; genus Comamonas; species Comamonas sp. MYb21. The sequence continues at coordinate 174,693 of NZ_JBBGZC010000003.1, forward strand.
GAAAGCGAGTAAATATAGGCATTCTTTGGCTTGCTGTGCCAAGCGAATAGGGTCTGGATTTTATTAATATCGGATGAAAGGAATAATAAATAATATTGGTGGATGAGTTTCATTTTGTGGGCCTATGGCGTAGAGGGTACGGGAGAGATTCGTCGCCCTCTTGCTGTTACTGGTCGATATTTGCTTTACCTTTGTAGGTGTCTGCTCACTTGGATATCTTCAAAATAAAAATGCAAACCGCAATTCGGTGATTTGCAGGCTTTTGAATGGCATTTTGACTTGGAGTGAATCCATCATGAGATACCCAAAACATGCAGTGCTCGGTCTGTTATGGACCTCCGGCATGGTGGTGGCCCAGCCTACGACCTATATCCTGGACCCGGTGGTATTGCCGGATTCCGCCGTCGAATCCTCTCTCTTGGTGCCAGTGCCTTTAGGCACCCGGGTGCAAACGCATTTTGTGGTGCTGCCCGAGCTGGAAATGCAAGAGTCCATGGCTGACGAGGAGGCGAGCGGCCCGGCACTCCAGATTGGCGCCGCACGCGCCGTGGATGCCACCGCATCGGTGGCGCAAACCCAGTCGGCCATGCAGTGGACGCCGTTGCCCAGTGGGCAGCAAGTGGCGGCCATCAATATCCAGGCTATGGGTGCCTATGGCCTGCGTGCCGGTGTGCTGGTGGAGCAGCTGCCCGATGGCGCGCTGCTGCGCATCTACAGCCAGGAGCATCCCGCAGCGATCGTCGAGCGCAGCGGCGCGCAGATCAATGCACTGCTGGCGCAGAACCAGAGCGCGGGCGAGAGCGGCGCGCCTGCTAGCACCTGGTGGACGCCCGATGTGGGTGCGGGCGACACCACCATCGAAGTAGTGCTGCCCGCAGGGATGCCCGCGGAGGCATTGCGGATCTCGATCCCCCGGGTTTCGCACATCTTCTACAACCTGTCCTTGCCCACGGATGTGGGAGCGGCCACCGTGGGAGCGGCCGCCGTGGACCCGGCAGGAGCCACCGAAGCCGATCCGCTGGAGAGTTGCCGCATGGATGTGTCCTGCACCAGTAACTACCAGACCGAGCGCAATGCCGTGGCCCAGATGGTCTACACCCGGGAAAGCGGCCAGTCCTACCTGTGCACCGGCACCTTGCTGAACAACCCCAAGGCGGATTTTGTGCCTTACTTTCTGACGGCCAACCACTGTATCTCTACCCAATCGGTAGCCTCGACGCTGCAGACCCGCTGGTTCTACCACGCCAGCAGTTGCAATTCCGGTGTGCCGAGTGCCCAAAGCGCCCGGCGCAGCGCAGGTGCCACCTTGCTGCACGCCACGGCCACGACAGATTCTGCATTGCTCCGGCTCAACGAGATGCCTCCGGCAGGGGTGGACTATGCAGGCTGGAATGCAACAAATCTGGCCCCCAAGGGCCAGGCCATCTACGGTCTGCACCATCCCGGTGGCGACCTGCTCAAGTACAGCGTGGGCGCTGTAGCGGACCATGCCCGCTGCCAGTCCACCGGCAGCTCCACCTTCAGCTGCAGTGGGGGAGATGCGAATGGCGGCTTCTACAGCGTCAGCTGGAGCCAGGGGAGGACCGAGGGAGGCAGCAGTGGATCGGCGCTGTTCAGTGACGGCCGCGTCATTGGCACCCTGTATGGCGGCTCCAGCCGCTGCCAGGCGCCACGGGGCCTCAGCTACTACGGCAGCTTTGACAAGTTTTTTGCGGACGGGGCCGCGCAGTGGCTGGGCAACTGATCGCTGACACCTGGCGCGGCCGCCGCCCTCGCAGGGCCGGTTTGCCGGCCCTTTTCTTTGCGCAGTTAACCAATGTTTTGTTTTTGTACTAGTCGATAGGCTTGCTTGATGTAAGTGCTTGCTCTAGATTGTCTGTATCCGGTCAGTAGTTTGTGTTGATCGGCGGCGCTTTTCTTGTCGCAACCGCGAGGAGTCCATCATGTCTTGTCGCATTGTGTCCCGCTGGAGTTCGGCGCTTTCTGCTAAGGGGCTGCGTTGGGTCACCGCGCTCATCGTGGCCGGCAGCTGTGGTTGGGCCCAGGCCAGTTGGCAGGTCGATGCGCGCAGGATGCCGGCCAGCCCCAGCGCTGTGGAGGCCAAGGATGCGGTGGCGCTCTCGGCGATGGCTGTGGTGCCCATCGTGCTGCCGCCCTGGCAGGACAGCAAGGCGCTGGCCCCCGATGAGGGCGGCGTCCGCCAGATTGGCGTGGCGCGCGCGCTGGATACCCTGGATACGGCCGACAAAGTCGCGCGTCTGTTGCAGTGGCGAGCCCTGCCATCAGGCCAGCAGGTGGCCGCCTTGCAATGGCGGGCGGACGATGCCTATGGGCTGCGTCTGGGTCTGGAGTTTGCCGCCTTGCCGCCGATGGCGGTGTTCCGGCTCTATGCATCGCCCGATGCCGCTGCCAGCTACGAGGTGACCGGCGCTGCGTTGCTCGAGCGCCTGGCTGCCGATGCGCAGACGGGCCAGCGCACCTGGTGGACGCCCGATGTGGGGCCCACGCCCGTGCTGGAGATCCTGCTGCCCGCCGCGTTGGCGACCAGCAGCCTGCAATGGGCCATGCCCCAGCTCTCGCAGATCGTCGTGCCGCCCCAGGTGGCTGAGGCTCTGAAGACGGCTGACATGGCCACGTTGTCTGAAAAGCGCCTCTCCAATGCCTGCCAGCAGGATGTGAATTGCCAGACTGCGTTGCTGGACCAGCGTGATGCCGTGATCCGCATGGTCTATGTGAGCCAGGCGCGCACTTTCCAGTGCACAGGCACCTTGCTCAACAACCCACGTCAGGACCTGACACCCTATGTGCTGACTGCCGCCCACTGTGTGCGGGACCAGGCGACGGCATCGACCTTGCAGACCTCCTGGTTCTACTACTCGCAGTCCTGCGGCAGCCAGCAGCTGTTTGCCGGCCATGCCGAGCGCTACAGCGCGGCGCGCTGGCTGGCCACAGGCATCGGCAATGACATGACCTTGCTGCAGCTGGATGAGGCGCCGCCAGCAGGCGCCTTGTTTGCCGGCTGGGATGCGTCCACCCAGCCCTGGGGCGTTGCGGTGGCCGGGCTGCACCATCCGCGTGGCGACTTGATGATGCTGTCATCGGGCAAGCTGCAGGACGATGCGGTGTGCGCGGTGGACTATGTGGGCCGCACCTTGGACTGCGCTCCGCAGGCCCAAGCCGATGGGGGCTTTTACCGGGTGCTTTGGAGCCAGGGCGGTATCGAGGCGGGCTCCAGCGGTTCGGCCCTGTTTGTCAATGGCCGCGTGACCGGTACGCTGACGGGCGGTGACAACTGGTGCCCTGCCAAGGATGGCCGTGTCGTCTATGGCCGGCTGGACCAGGCCATCGCCAGCTTTGCGGCTTGGCTGGGGGCCGACAAGGCGATGAACAGCGATATGCACATGCCCGTCTACCGCTTCCTGGTGCTGCGCTCGGGCGGGGAGTTCTATACCTTGTCTGCCTCTGAGCGTGACTATGTGATCGCGAGCTTCCCCAACGAGCTGGTCTTTGACGGCGTTGCGTTCTATGCCGCAGGCCGCGCACATGCCCGCCTGGTGCCCGTGCACCGCTATTTCAACCCCGAGGTCGTCGCCCATTTCTACACCACCAGCGATGCCGAGCGGCAGTTTGTGCAGACCTACCACCCCAGCTGGAACTACGACGGCATTGCCTGGTGGTCGCCCGCGCAGCCCGGTGACGGGGTGGAGGCCGTCTACCGCGCCTACCAGTATGTGCCGGGGGTGCACCTCTACAGCCTGCAAGTGCAGGCGCGCGATGCCTGGCTGGCCAATGCGGGGCTTTTGTATGACGGACTGGCTTATTATGTGTGGGATGCGCCTTAGGGATGCGCTGCACACCTCCCTGGCCATGCCTGCACTGATCCATGACTATCCATACCGATTCCTTCGCCGCTGCGCCAGTCCCCCGCCCTGACAACCGCGTGATTTCCGCGAGCCAGTCCTCGCCGCAGGAGGAGGTGCTCGAGCGCGCGCTGCGCCCCAAGCAGCTCCAGGAGTATGTGGGCCAGGTCAAGGCGCGCGAGCAGCTGGAGATCTTCATTGGCGCGGCCAAAAAGCGCAGCGAGGCACTGGACCATGTGCTGTTGTTTGGCCCGCCCGGGCTGGGCAAGACGACGCTCTCGCACATCATCGCCTCGGAGCTGGGGGTGAACCTGCGCCAGACCAGCGGCCCGGTGCTGGAAAAGCCCAAGGACCTGGCGGCGCTGCTGACCAACCTGGAGCGCAACGATGTGCTCTTCATTGACGAGATCCACCGCCTCTCGCCGGTGGTCGAAGAAATCCTCTACCCGGCGCTGGAGGACTACCAGATCGACATCATGATCGGCGAAGGGCCGGCTGCGCGCTCCATCAAGCTGGATCTGCAGCCCTTCACCCTCGTGGGCGCCACCACACGCGCGGGCATGCTCACCAACCCGCTGCGCGACCGCTTTGGCATCGTCGCGCGCCTGGAGTTCTACACCACTGAAGAGCTGACCAAGATCGTGATGCGCAGCGCTGGCTTGCTGAACACACCCATCGATGACGAAGGCGGGCTGGAGATTGCACGCCGCTCACGCGGCACGCCCCGTATTGCCAACCGCTTGCTGCGCCGGGTGCGCGATTACGCCGATGTCAAAGGCAATGGCCGCATCACGCAGGAGATGGCCAACCGCGCGCTGGCCATGCTGGATGTCGACCCCCTGGGCTTTGACATCATGGACCGCAAGCTGCTCGAAGCGGTGGTGCACCGCTTTGATGGCGGGCCGGTGGGGCTGGACAATATTGCCGCCAGCATTGGCGAGGAGCCCGGCACGATCGAGGATGTGATCGAGCCGTATTTGATCCAGCAGGGCTTTTTGCAGCGCACGCCGCGCGGCCGGATGGCCACCCAGGCGGCCTACCGCCACCTGGGTCTGGTGGGCGGCGGGCCTGGACAGGCGGCATTGGTGTAAAACGTAAAGCCCCATCGATGGGGCTTTTGCTGGGGCTTTAGCGTTTGGTGCCAGACAGGGGCGCGTGGCCCCGTTTGGCGCCGATTCAAGCGGCCTTGGCGGCGCGCTTGGTGGGCGGCGATTCGTTGCCCATGTTCTCGCAGAGGTAGTCCCAGCATTCCTGCACGATGGAGCGGCGGCTGCCATTGGCTGCGCGCGTCATCAGGCAGATGCGGCGCGACAGCAAGGGGCCTTTGAGCGGCACGGTCACCCAGTCATCGCTTTGGTGGCCCTGCGTGTACAGGCGCGAGAGCAGGCCGATGCGCAGGCCGCTTTGCACCAGCGCGTAGAGCGACTCGGTATAGCTCAGCGTCTCGGTGTGGCTGGTGCCCACGCCTTGCTGCTCCAGCACCGAGACAATCATCTCGTAGGTGCTGCCGCGCGAGAGCACGACCAGCGGCTCATCGCTGAGGTCCGACCAGCGCAGATCGGTCTTGTGTGCCAGGCGGTGCTTGGCGGGGATGACGGCCATGACCTCGTCCTCGGTCACGAACTGTGTCTCCACCGACGGGGGCACGGTGAACTCCAGGCCCAGGCCGATGTCCGAGCTGCCATTGGCCACCGAGGCCAGCAGGTCGTCATTGCGCATGTCGTGCAGCTGCAGGTCCACCATCGGGTGGGACTGCTGCCAGAGGGCGAGCCACGGCGCCAGCAGGTGGGTGGTGGAGGGGATGCAGCTGATGCGCACGGTGTCGGCCTGGTATTTGAGCAACTGCTGCAGATCCTGCACGCCTTGCACAAAGTTGTTGATCATCCATTCCACCTGCGGGCGCACGGCTTCGCCGGCCGACGTCAGGCGGACATGGTGGGTGCTGCGGTCAAACAAGGCGGTGCCCAGCAGCGTCTCCAGCTCACGGATGGCCGAAGACAGTGCGGGCTGGCTCATGGACAGCGCCTGCGCGGCACGGCTGAAGCTGCGGTGCGTCGCTACTTCCTTGAAGCAGCTCAGCTGGCGCAGGGAGGGCGTCGGCAGGGGTTTTCGGGTCAGCTCGGCGTCTGGCATATAACGGTCAATACCTTTTTAGTAATCTAACAGAGGAGTCATTGAACTCGTCTATAGATGGTCGCACTACTATTAATAATGATCAAGCAATTAGTGAATTCTAAAAGTAATTAAATGTCACTTGATCACCAGAGGTTGGAGTGAACGCTGACATACCTTGGTATTTTATCGGCTCTATGAAGCATTGCGTTTCATTTGTTTGTGTCATCGCACAGGGCCCTGGGCGATATTGGCGCGGCAGGCAGACGGCCGCCTGCATGGTGGCCACCATGCAGGGGGAGCTGATGCAAAAAAGTCACAAAAAGTGGAGGGAGGAGGCAGAGTTCGGCCCGAAGGGCGGCGGCTTGCAGCCGCTGTTAGAGGGTTTCGTCCAAGCCGACGGTCTGCAGATGGCTGGTGTCGCCCCAGCCCACCAGGGTCAGGCCGCTGTCCGGTGTCCACAGCAGGCGGTTGACGCTGGTATTGGCCAACTCCCAGGTGCGGGGGGCCTGGATGTCCTGGCGTGTGGCCAGGCGGTAGAGGCAATCGAGCACGCCGCCATGGGCCACCAGCGCGATCTGCTGGCCCAGGTGGCTGGCGGCGAGTTCGGCCACGACCTGGGCCACGCGCGCCTGCAGCGCCTGCAGTGATTCGCCCTGGGGCGGGGCAAAGACCGGGTCGCGCTTGCGCCAGCGCAGGGCTGACGGCGGGTCCGAGACCTCGATGTCGGCAAAGCGGGAGCCTTCATAGTCGCCAAAACTGCGCTCGCGCAAGGCGCGGTGGGTGGCGAGCGGCGCGCCATTGGCCTGCGCCAGCGCCTGGGCGGTGCTGAATGCGCGCTGCAGATCACTGCTGTAGATATGGGTCAGCGGGGTCTCGGCCAGCGCCTGGGCCAGCTGCCGGGCCTGGCGCTCGCCGGTGGCGTTCAGCGGTATGTCCGTATGGCCCTGGATGCGAGCGGCAAGGTTCCAATCGGTCTCCCCGTGGCGAATGGCAATGATCTGGGTGCTGTGCATGCGTTCCTTGTTATTGGGGTTTGGCAGCGGGCTTAGCGGGAGTGGCAGGTGCAGCGGCTGCAGCTGGAGTGGATGCGGGCTGGGCGGCGGCGGGCGCGCCGACCGTGGTGCTGACGCGGCGCGGGCCTTGCGGCGGCTTGGGGAAGCCGTTGAGTGCCGAGTCGAATAAGATGCGGTAGATCACCTGGTCATCGACCCAGACATCCTCGTAGCGGGCCGAGGTCTCATAGACCACCTGCTGGGTCTGGACATCGCGCAAGGTCAGCTGCACGGCGCGGTAGTGCAGCGAGGGGCCGGTGTCGCGCCAGGCGATGCCACCGCGCCAGCCCCAACCCCAGCCGGGGCCCCAGCCCAAACCGCCATAGGGGTTATAGGGGCTGCCGGGCAGCAGCCAGCTGTCGGGAATGTAACGAGCTTGTACGTCGATCTGCGCGATCACGCTGCCCTGGCGGTCGTCGCGGCGCAGGCCCACTCCGGCCAAAGAAGCCTCGGCCTGTTGCACGACGGTATCAAATTGTGGCCCCAGTGCAACCTGAGACGGCAGCAACTGCAGCCGGTAGGTTGGCGGCGCGGGCACTTGCTGCAACGTGGAGTAGCTTTGCACATCGCTGTCGATGGTGCGCACGCCGGCGCAACCGGCCAGCCAGAGGCTGGCGCAGGCCATCGCTGCGATACCGGCGATACGACGCCACTGGGGCATGCCTGGCAGGGCCGCCCGGTCAAAAGATAGGAACATGGTGCCGTCTCCCGAAAAAAAAGCGCTGCGCCATAAGGACACAGCGCATGCGCTCAACGATAAACGCTTGGAGCGGCAGCGGCTGTCAGTCAGGGGCGACAAGCAGGGCTGCATGGCTCAAGCAAACGTGGATCAGCCCAATTGCACCACCTGCATGCCGGCGGGCAGCGAGGGGTTGCTGGGCAGGTCGTCGTGGTCGAAGGCCTTGTCGCCGTTTTCATCGGCGATGCCGGTGGGCTTGGCGTTCTGGAAATCGAACAGCTTGGGGTCGGCCAGGTGGGTGGGCACCACATGCTGCAGCGCGCGGAACATGTTGTTCACACGGCCGGGGTGCTTGCGGTCCCACTCGCGCAGCATGTCGCCAATCATCTGGCGCTGCAGGTTTTCCTGGCTGCCGCAGAGGTTGCAGGGGATGATGGGGAAGTCGCGGTACTGGGCCCAGCGTTCGGTGTCCTTCTCGGGCACATAGGCCAGCGGGCGGATCACCACATGCTTGCCGTCGTCGCTCACCAGCTTCGGGGGCATGGCCTTCATGATGCCGCCGTGGAACATATTGAGCATCAAGGTCTGCACGATGTCGTCGCGGTGGTGGCCCAGGGCCACCTTGTTGCAGCCCAGCTGGTCGGCCACCTTGTACAAGATGGCGCGGCGCAGGCGCGAGCACAGACCGCAGGTGGTCTTGCCCTCGGGCACCACACGCTTGACGACGCTGTAGGTGTCCTGGTTCTCGATGTGGAAGTCCACGCCCACGCTTTTGAGGTACTCGGGCAGCACATGCTCGGGAAAGCCGGGCTGCTTCTGGTCCAGGTTCACGGCCACCAGGTCGAACTTGATGGGAGCGCGGGCGCGCAGCTTCATCAGGATGTCAAGCAGGGTGTAGCTGTCCTTGCCGCCGGACATGCAGACCATCACCTTGTCGCCGTCCTCGATCATGTTGTAGTCGCCAATGGCGCGCGCCACCTCACGGCACAGGCGCTTTTCCAGCTTGTGGTTCTCGCGCTGGATCTTCACCCGCTTTTCGTTGTTAGCCGATGCCTGCGCATCGTCGCTGGTGGCGTCGTCAAAGTCCCATCCGTTCGCGGCGGCGGGCTGGGGCTGGAGGAGTGCGGTATCGGTGGGGGCGTTCATAGGTTCACCATTGTCCGGTTTCGGTGCGGATTGCAACTTCGCAATCGTCAAAAATCTCTAGCTTGGCGATCTTCACGCGAACGCCGCGCACATTGGGCAACTGCATCAGCCGCTGGGCGACCTTGCCGATCAGGGTCTCAAGCAGGTTGACATGCTCGGCCGTGCATTCATCGATGATGATCTGGCGCACCTTGCGGTAGTCCAGCACATGCATGATGTCGTCATCACTGGGCGCCAGCGGCTGCTGGCCCATGTTGATTTCCGCATCCACCAAGATGGGTTGCGGCGCAGTCTTCTCGTGGGCGAGGATGCCTAAATTGGCATCAAAACGCAGGCCCGTCAAGCTCAGGGTTTGCAACCCGGTGTCAAATGTCGTCATAAAAACAGCAAGGCAGCGAAGAATCGCTACATCATCGAAAAATCGCGGTCAAACCGCATCAGGTGCTGGCCGCCGTCCACCAGCAGGCTGGTGCCGGTGATGGAGCTGTTGTCCAGCGCAAAGCGCACGGTGGCGGCCACATCGTCTGCCGTGGATGAGCGCCCCAGCGGGCTCATGCGGTGCAGGGCCTCGAACTTCTCGGCGCTCAGGTAGTCGCTGGTCAAGGTCAAGCCCGGGGCCACACCGACCACCCGCAGGCGCGGCGCCAGCGCCTGGGCCAGCAAGGTGTTGGCCGCTTCCAGCGCCGCCTTGCTCAAGGTGTAGCTGACAAAGTCGGGGTTCATGTTCCACAGCTTCTGGTCGAGCAGGTTCACCACCACGCCCTGGGCCTCATCGCCCCGCTGGCAGATATGCTGGTGCAGCAGCTGGGCCAGCACGATGGGCGCGGCCGTGTTGCTGCGCAGATGGCGCTCCAGCCCGGCATAGCCAAAGTCGGCGGCGCCATCATGCTCGAACAGCGAGGCGCTGTTGACCACCGCATCGACCTGGCCGAAATGGGCTACCACCCGGGGCAGCAGGCCGCGCACTGCGGCCTCGTCGTCGAAATCGGCGTCAAAATGGCCGCTCAGGCCCGACAGCGCGGCGCACTCGGCAGCGGTCTGCGCAGCCTCGGCAGCCGAGCCCCGGTAGTGCACCGCCACCTGCCAGCCATGGCGGGCCAGCCCGAGCGCAATCACCCGGCCCAGGCGCTTGGCAGCGCCAGTGACCAGTACGGTGCGTGGGGTCGAAGAAGGCATGGGCATGGCAAGCGCTCAGCAAGCGGCGACAATAGGGGGGTGAATACAGAACCCTCTAGTTTAACGACTGTGCTGGCCAAGCGCATGGCTGAGGCTATTGCCCAGGCCGGCGGTTGGATCCCGTTTGATGACTTCATGCGCATGGCGCTGTACGAGCCCGGCCTGGGCTACTACGCCAATGACCGCAGCAAGTTTGGCGTCATGCCCGAGGAGGGCAGCGACTTTGTCACCGCGCCCGAGCTCTCGCCGGTGTTTGGCGAGCTGGTGGCCGCCCAGGTGCAGGATGCCTTTGCCCACACCCAGACCAGCGAGGTCTGGGAGTTTGGCGCCGGCACCGGTGCGCTGGCCGAGCAGCTGCTGTCCACCCTGGGCCCCGCCTGCTCGCGCTACACGATTGTCGATGTCTCAGGCAGCCTGCGCCTGCGCCAGCAAGAGCGCCTGGCCCGCTTTGGTGACCAGGTGCAGTGGGCCGATAGCTTGCCCGCGCAGATGCAGGGCGTGGTCGTCGGCAACGAGGTGCTTGACGCCATGCCGGTCAAGCTTTTGCTGCGCCAGCAGGGTGTGTGGCAGGAGCGCGGCGTGGTCGTGGCGAGCGCCGAGGGCGACGAGGTGCGCTTTGGCTGGGACCAGCGCCCCACCCACCTGCGCCCGCCGGTGGAGCCGGAGCTGCCGCAGGAGGCCGAGTACCTGACCGAGATCCACCCGCAGGGCGAAGCCTTTGTCGCGACGCTGGCCGACCGCATCACGCGCGGCGCGGTGCTGCTGATCGACTATGGCTTTGGCGAATCGGAGTACTACCACCCGCAGCGCCATATGGGCACCCTGGTCTGCCACCATCTGCACCAGGTCGACAGTGACCCGCTGGTGCTGGTGGGCCTGAAGGACATCACCGCCCATGTGAACTTCACCGGCATTGCGGTGGCGGCGCAGGATGCCGGCATGGATGTGCTGGGCTACACCAGCCAGGCCCATTTCCTGATCAACTGCGGCCTGGGCGCCAAGCTCGACGGGCTCGAAGTGATTGCCCGCAGCAAGGCGGCCAAGCTGATGATGGAGCATGAGATGGGCGAGTTCTTCAAGGCCATCATGCTGAGCAAGGGTGTGGCCGTCTGGGAGCCAGCAGGCTTTGTGCAGGGCGACCGCATGCACCGGCTATAGGGACCCTCTGCAAAAATCCCTGCCGTGGTCTGAACGCGGTCTCGGGCGATCCACTGCGTTGTATTCCTTGTCAATAGCTACAGCTATTGACTGCAAAAGACGCCTTGCGCCTCATCCCGATCCGCGTCCATCCCGCTTGGCGAGGGTTTTGCAGAGCATCCCTAGCCGCTGGCACCAGGGCAGAGAGGGGGCAGGGTGGGACTGGGTGAGGTGGGCCCGCAGAGGCGGGCCGACAAAAGATGGCTGCCGGTGCCAAGCCCTGACACATGCCCGCCGCCCGGTGCGTCCGATCTGTACGCCCCCGGCACGGGGCATGCAGGCTGGCTTGTGCTGCACCGACAGACTGCGATCATGGCGGCGTTGCATGACGGCCTGATGACAGCAGACACAACAGCAGCGCAGCAGCACCCTTCATCGGTTTGCGCATAAAGATACGCGTTTTCATTCGTTTTCTGATTGCAGCGCGCCTTCTACAGTGGGCCTATCACTGGTCCGCCAAGGAAAGCTGCCATGTCCGCGCTGTTTGATGTTCTGACTGCCCATCCGTTCTTCTTCCGCCGTCCGGTGCCCGACAGTGCCAGCCAGGCAGGTAGCGCCGCTGGCACCACGCAGGCCTTCAGCCTGCGTCCCATCCAGCAGCCCGCTGGCGCCCAGACCCGCCTGGGGGTGGAGGTCGTGGGCCTGGACCTGTCCCGCCCGCTGGGCCCGGACGACTTTGCCCGGCTGCAGCAGGCGCACCAGGACCACAGCGTCGTGGTCTACCGCAACCAGCGCATCAGCCCGGCCGAGCAGATTGCCTTCAGCCGCCGCTTTGGGCCGCTGCAGCGCCATGTGCTGCGCAACTACCAGCTGCCGGGCCATGACGAGATTCTGATCGTCTCCAACATCATTGAAAACGGCCAGCCCGTGGGCCTGGGCGATGCCGGGGCCTACTGGCACTCCGACCTGTCCTACAAGCCCCAGCCTGCGATGGGCTCGCTGTTGCATGCGCAAGAGCTGCCCGAGGTCGGTGGGGACACCTTGTTTGCCGACCAGGTCGCGGCCTACGAGGCGCTGCCCTATACCCTCAAGCAGCAGCTGGTCGGTTTGCTGGCCGAACACAGCTATTTGCTCAAATATGAGGCACTGCGCGAGCGCAATGCCTTCCGCCCTACGCTCACTGCTGCGCAGGTGGCCGAGGTCAAGCCCGCCGTGCACCCGGTGGTGCGCACCGATCCGCAGACCGGCCGCAAGTCCTTGTTTGTCAGCGAGCATTTCACCACCCGCATCCTGGGCCTGCCCGAGGGCCGCTCGGCCGCGCTGCTGGCCGAGCTGTTTGCCCACAGCACCCAGCCGCAGTTTGTCTACCGCCACCACTGGCGTGACCGGGACCTGGTCTTTTGGGACAACCGCGCGGTGCTGCACCTGGCCACCGGCGTGCCGGCCGGCCAGCGCCGCAAGCTCTACCGCACGACGATCGAAGGGGATGTGCCGGTATGAACGCCGCCTCCCCGACCTTGCGCGCTACCGGGCTGCCCCGCCCGCAACGCCACCAACCGCTGTTTCTGCTGTCGCTGAGCCTGGCTGCCGCTTGTTGTTGATCGCCAGCGCCCGCCATTGCGGCGGCGCTGCCCGCTCCTGACAACGGCGATTGACGCCCACCCCCAGTGCCTGCCCACCCGCGCCAAAAAGCGCGGTGGTGCTGCGCTGCGGCCCAACGATTCCAGCCATACCTCTTGACGCACTATGAACATCCGCAATCCTTGGGCGCTGCGCAGCCAGCCGCCCGGCAAACAGTCCACCACACCATCCAGCCGTCCCGCTGCCGCCGCCCATGGCGCCCGCCTCGGCTCTGCCAGCAAGCATGCGGCAGCCGTGCTGGCCGCCACTGCTGCGCTCTGGGGCGTGGCTGCAGGCGGCGCGCAGGCGGCCGAGGGCCAGCTGCGCATTGCGCAGCAGTACGGCATCGTCTATTTGCTGCTCAATGTGGCGCAGGACCAGCAGTTCATCGAAAAGCAGGGCAAGGCCCAGGGGGTGGACATCAAGGTCAGCTACCTGCAGTTCTCCGGCGGCCCGGCGGTCAACGATGCGCTGCTCTCGGGCAACGTCGATATTGGCGGCGCCGGCGTCGCGCCGCTCTTTACGCTCTGGGACCGCACCAAGGGCAAGCAAAACGTCAAGGGCGTGGCCTCGCTGGGCAACTTCCCCTACTACCTGGTCAGCAACAACCCGCAGGTCAAGACGATTGCCGACTTTACCGACAAAGACCGCATTGCCACGCCGGCGGTTGGCGTCTCGGTGCAGTCGCGCGTACTGCAGTACGCCTCGGCCAAGCTTTGGGGCGAGCAGCACTACCAGCGGCTCGACAAGCTGCAGGTCGCACTGCCGCACCCCGATGCGGCAGCGGCCATCATCAAGGGCGGCACCGAGATTACCGCGCACTTTGGCAACCCGCCGTTCCAGGAGGTGGAGCTGGCCGGCAACCCCAATGCGCGCATTGTGCTCAACAGCTATGAGGTGCTGGGCGGTCCGGCCTCGTCCACCGTGCTCTACGCCACCGAGAAGTTCCGCCAGGAAAGCCCCAAGACCTACCGCGCCTTCCTCGATGCGCTCGATGAATCGGCCCGCTTTGTACAGGCCAACCCCGAGCAGGCGGCCGATATTTTTTTGAAGAGCGGTGGCGGCGGCAAGGTCGATCGCAACCTGATCCTGCAGATCATCAAGAACCCGCAGGTGCAGTTCACGATCCAGCCGCAGAACACCGTGGGCCTGGGCCAGTTCCTGCAGCGGGTGGGCGTGATCAAGACCAAGCCCGAATCGGTGCGCGACTATTTCTTTGACGACCCGCGCATCTCCGGGGGGAGCTGAGATGCGCTGGCCCCACGTTTTTGCGCAGGAGGGTGATGTTGCGCTGTCGCGCGGCAGCTGGCTGCGCAGCGCTGCCGAGCCCTATGCCAGCCTGGCCGAGGCCGAGCTGGCCGACCGCCTGATCAGCCGTGCCCCGCCCATCCCAACATCGGCACCCAGCCAGACCTTGCACAGCCAGGCAGCGCAGGCGGGCAGCGCCTTGCTGGAGGTCGACCAGGTCAGCATCGACTATGTGACCGACGAGCGTGTGCTGCGTGCCACCCACCAGGTCAGCCTGCAGGTGCATGCGGCCGAGCGCTTTGTGCTGCTGGGGGCGTCTGGCTGCGGCAAATCGACCCTGCTCAAGGCCATGGCCGGTTTTGTGCCGGTCAGCGAAGGGGCGATCCGCCTGGCTGGCCAACCGGTCGAGGGCCCCGGGCCGGACCGGGTGATGGTGTTCCAGGAGTTTGACCAGCTGCCGCCTTGGAAGACGGTGCGCGAGAACGTGATGTTCCCGCTGCTGGCCTCGCGCCGCTGCAGCAAGGCCGAGGCACGCGAGCGCGCCGATCTCTACCTGGACAAGGTGGGGCTGAGCCGCTTTGCCGATGTGCACCCGCACCAGCTATCAGGCGGCATGAAGCAGCGCGTGGCCATTGCCCGTGCGCTGGCCATGCACCCGCAGGTGCTGCTGATGGACGAGCCCTTTGCGGCCCTCGATGCGCTGACGCGCCGGCGCATGCAGGAAGAGCTGCTGGCGCTGTGGGACGAGCTGCGTTTTACCTTGGTGTTTGTCACCCATTCGATCGAGGAGGCGCTGGTCGTGGGCAGCCGCGTCGCCATTCTCTCGCCTCACCCGGGTCGCTTGCGGGCCGAGATCAACGCCCATGCCTTTGGCCTGGCGAGCGGCGGCAGCGCCGAGTTCGAGGCCGCGCACCAGCGCATCCACCGGCTGCTGTTTGACGAAGACCGCGCTGGCGCCCCCGCCGCCGCCGACCCCGCCAGCAGCGCAGCCACCGGCTTGCGCCGCGTGGCCTGACACGAGAGAAGAGACCCGCTATGGCATCCACCCCCGTGACGGCCTGGCCTGGCGCTGCCAAGGCCCTGCCACCCCTGCGGCCCGAGGCCGAATACCCCCTGCCCGATGCCCCGGCACACCTGGCGGTGCGCCGCTTGCCGCTGGCCAAACGCTTGCTCCAGCATCCGGCCTTGCGCAAGGCCCTTATCTTGGTGGTGCTGGCCCTCCTGTGGGAGCTGGCAGCGCGCTGGCAGAACAACGACCTGCTCTTGCCCACCTTCAGCCAGACGGCAGCGACCTTGCTGCGCGAGCTGGGCAATGGCGCGCTGCTGGGCAAGGCGGCGATATCGCTGGGCATCTTGCTGCAAGGCTATCTGCTGGGTGTGGCCGGGGCCTTGCTGCTGACGCTGCTGGCGGTATCGAGCCAGTGGGGGCGCGATGTGCTGACCACCTTGACCAGCATGTTCAACCCCCTGCCGGCGATTGCGCTGCTGCCACTGGCCCTGCTGTGGCTGGGCCTGGGGCAGGCCAGCTTGCTGGCGGTGCTGGTGCATTCGGTGCTGTGGCCGCTGGCGCTGGCCACCTATGCCGGTTTTCAGTCGGTGCCCGAGACCTTGCGCATGGCCGGCCGTAACTATGGCCTGCGCGGCGCGCGCTATGTGCTGCAAATCCTGGTGCCAGCTGCGCTGCCATCCATCCTGTCGGGCCTCAAGATTGGCTGGGCCTTTGCCTGGCGCACCCTGATTGCTGCCGAGCTGGTGTTTGGGGCGTCGTCGGGCAAGGGCGGCCTGGGCTGGTACATCTTCCAAAGCCGCAACGAGCTCTATACCGACCAGGTGTTTGCCGGGCTGGCCCTGGTGATCATCATTGGACTCTTGGTCGAAAACCTGGGCTTTCACCCGCTGGAGAGGGTCACCGTCAAGCGCTGGGGTGTGCAGCGCTGATGCGCTCACCGGGCTGCGGGCGCTGTGGTCGCATCCCAACAAGCGCAGCGGGCCGGCAGGGGCGCAGCTGTAGGACTGTAGCGATTGTTGAAGATTGCCGGCTTGTTAAAATAGCATTTTTGCAATCATTTATTGCATACTGATAGGTTTTGCAGTGCCTGATCATGCCCATTGGGGGCCGGAGGGCTGCTGCTGCGCGCCTGTGACGGATGGGGCGTGCTCCCAACACGGGTAGACCTATGACCAATTCTTCTTCTGATACTGCGCTCTCGCCAGAGGCCGGCGCAGCGGCCCCGGAGCCCGCTGCGCAGACGCCGCAGGGGCCGCAAGCGAGCCAGCGCTCGACCATGTCGCTGCCGGTGGTGGTGCCTGCACTGCTGGTGCTGGGCGTCCTGCTGCTCGTTTGCGTGCTGGCGCCTGATGCCGCAGACCGCCTGTTCTCGGGCGCGCAGCGCTGGGTGGTGGCCAGTTTTGACTGGTTCTATGTGATGGCGCTGAGCGCCTTCTTGCTGTTTTTGGTGGTGCTGGCAGCCAGCCGCTATGGCGATATCCGCCTGGGCCCCGATGACGCCAAGCCGGAGTTCAGCTTTGTCTCCTGGTCGTCGATGCTGTTTGCCGCCGGCATGGGCATTGGCCTGATGTACTTTGGCGTGGGCGAGCCGCTGCAGCATTTCCTCAACCCGGCCACACAGGAGCCGGGCACGCCCGCTGCCGCGCGCGAGGCGATGGAGGCCACGTTCTTCCACTGGGGCTTTCATGCCTGGGCGGTCTACGGCACCATGGGCCTGGTGCTGGCCTATTTTGGCTTTCGCTACAACCTGCCGCTGACGATGCGCTCGGGCCTGTACCCGCTGCTGCGCGAGCGCATCAACGGCCCCATTGGCCACGGCGTCGATGCGTTTGCGCTGGTGGGCACCATTGCCGGTATTGCCACCACCTTGGGCTATGGCGCGCGCCAGATCGCCGCCGGCATCCACACCTTGACCGGCTGGGAAACCGAGACCTCCGGGTTCCTGGTGGCCGTCATCGTCGTGGTGGTGACCCTGGCCAGCCTGTCTGCGCTGCTGGGCGTGGACAAGGGCGTGCGGCGCCTGAGCGAATTCAACATGCTGCTGTCGGTGCTGCTGCTGAGCTTTGTCATCATCGCCGGCCCCACCGCGCATATCTTCAAGGCCTTGAGCGAGAACATCGGCAACTACCTGCAGGGCCTTATCGGCATGTCGCTGCGCACCTTCGCCTATGTGCCGTCGCGGGAGGAGGGCTGGTTTGGTGGCTGGACGATCCTGTACTGGGCCTGGTGGGTGAGCTGGTCACCCTTTGTCGGCCTGTTCATTGCGCGCATCTCGCGCGGCCGCACGGTGCGCGAGTTCGTCATCGGCGTGCTGCTGGTGCCCACCGCGTTCAACCTGCTGTGGATGACGGCCTTTGGCAACAGCGCGATCTGGACCGACAGCCATGTGGCCGCTGGTGCGCTGGCGCAGACGGCCACCAATGTGGACGCCTTGCTGTTCCGCTTCTTCGAGTACCTGCCCTGGGTCAAGCCGGTGTCCTGGCTGGCGGTGCTGCTGATTGGCGTGTTCTTCATCACCTCGGCGGACTCGGGGGCGCTGGTGGTCAACTCCATCGCTTCGCGCGGCAACAACGAGGCGCCCGTCTGGCAGCGCCTGTTCTGGTGCGTGCTGCTGGGCCTGACCTCCATCGTGCTGCTGCTCGCCGGCGGCCTGGGCGCCCTGCAGGCGGTAACCCTGGTGACCGCCTTGCCGGTGGCCTTCATCATGCTGGTGCTGTGCGTGGGGCTGTGGCGCGGCATGGTGGCCGACCTGGCCCATTACTCGCCCGATCTGGCGCCCGCCACCAACTTCTGGAGCGGCCAGCACTGGCGCAAGCGCCTCGAGCAGATCGTGCACCAGCCGCACAAGGACGATGTGCAGCGCTTCCTGAGCACCACCGTGCTGCCTGCGATGAACGAGGTGGCCGCAGAGATGCAAAAGCGGGGCTTGCAGGCGCATGTGCAAGACAGCCTGGAGGGCGATGCCGACAGCGAAGCACGCCTGGTCGTGCCGGTCGAGCAGCTGCGCGACTTTGTCTATGGCGTGCGCGCCGTGCGCCGCACCATGCCCACGTTCACGGTGCGCGAGAGCGCCGGCAGCAACGCGCGCCGCTACATGTATGAGCCGGTGACTTTCTTCGAAGATGGGCGCTCGGGCTATGACGTGCAGTACTTGCGCAGCGAGGAGCTCATCGCCGATATTCTCCGCCAGTACGAGCGCTATCTGTCCCTCAGCGCAGACAAGCGAACGCAAATGCTGAACCGGGCTCCAGGGCATACGGATCCTGTGTAAGTTCTTTTAGCCACCTTCGGGTGGCTTTTTCTTTTTGTGTCTTGGCTGGTTATGCGTTGGGGGGGTGACTGCTCTGGCGGTGCTGTTGTTGGTGGTGGCGCTGGCAGTTTTCGTTTTTAGGTGGCGATATGGGCGCGTAGGCTTTGTTGCGGGGGCTTGCCATACAGGCGTATTGTCTGCGCCCCCGGCGTCGCGCCTACGCACCCATCTCGCCATTGGATGTGGCGGTTCAGGCGCTGCGCTTGCTGCTGGGGTGGTTGTTTTGAAGTCCAATGCGGTGGGTGATTGGCTGTGGCGAACCTTTGCCCTGGCGATGCTGTTTTTGGCTGGGGCGCTGGCAGTCATCGTTTGGGGGTGGCGATATGGGCGCGTAGGCTTTGTTGCGGGGGCTTGCCATACAGGCGTATTGTCTGCGCCCCCGACGTCGCGCCTACGCGCCCATCTCGCCATTGGTGTTGGTGGTTCAGGCGCTGCGCTTGCTGCTTGGGTTGCTGTTTTGAACGGCCAACGCGTTAGGTTCGTTGGGTGGTTACTGCAATCGCCGACAATGGCGGCTTCTTTGCCGCCTTTGCTTTTTGCAGCCTCTGCCATGCCTTCTTGTCTGTTCACCCATGCCCATGTTTTTACCGGCCGCAGCGAGAGCGATTTCGCCTCGGCTTTTGTGGTCGCAGACGGCAAGATTGCCTGGGTGGGGCATGTGGGCGATGCGTCGCAGCCGGCGGCAGAGCACCAAGTGGATTTGCAGGGGCGCACGGTGGTGCCGGGCTTTATCGATGTGCATACGCATCCCACCTTTTTGTCGCAGATCGTCGATGCGGTGCCTTGCACGGTGCCGCTGGTTGAAGACATTCCGGGGCTGATTGCGGCGCTGAAGAACCACCCCAAGGCGGGGTTGGGGCCGAACGACTGGATTGAGGGCTGGGGCTATGACGAGTCCAAGCTGAAGGAAGGGCGCACGCCGACGCGCCATGACCTGGATCTGGTGTCGGCCACGCAGCCGGTCTATGTGGGCCGCTCCGACTGCCATTCGGGCATCTGCAACAGCCGTGCGCTGGCGCTGGCGGGCATTGGCAAGGACACGCCCGACCCCATCGGGGGCCACTTTGGCCGGGATGCCGATGGCTCGCCCAATGGCGTTTTGACCGAGCTGGCGGCCAACAGCGTGGTGCAGCGCGCCAAGGCGGTGCTGGACTATGCGCAGGCGGTGGGGAGCCTCGCGCGCACCTCGCAGCGCTTTAGCGAGCGCGGCATTGTCGCGGTGACCGACATGATGGCCTTCACCCAGCCCTTCCACCACCTCGATGTCTACCGCGATGCTGCCCAGGCCGGCTTCAAGCAGCAGGCGGCACTGTATTTCTCCTGGGAGCCTTGCAAGGGCGATTTGCTTGCGGGGCTAGAGGCCGCGCAAAAGGATGGACGGGTGAAGATCGCCGGCATCAAGCTGTTTGCCGATGGCTCCATCTCCGGCAAGACGGCATGGTGCAGCTGCGCCTACAAGCACACGGGCAGCCTGTTTGGCATGTCCTTGCTCAGCAGCGCAGCGCTGGCGCAGGCCTATGCATGGTCAGTGGCCAACGGCGCGCAAATGGCCGTGCATGCGATGGGCGATGCGGCCCTGCAGTTGGTGATCGACTTCTTTGCCGATAAAAAGCCCTGGCTGCCTGCGGGCGTGCCTTCCGTGCGCTTGGAGCATGCGACCTTGCTCAAGCCCGCGCAGATCGTGCAGATGAATGCGATGCCGATGCAGTGGGGCGTGGCCACGCAGATCATCTTTATGTTTGCCGAGTACGAGGCCTATACCGAGAACCTGGTTGATTCCGAGTTTGACCAGTCCTACGCGCTCAAGACCTTCTATGACGAGATCGACCATGTGGCGCTGTCGTCCGACGCGCCGGCCACCACCTGGGCCGATCCGGACAATGTCTTTGTCTCCATCCAGGCTGCCGTGCAGCGCCGCGCCTACAACGGCGCCCCCATTGTGGACAGCCAGGCGCTGACGGTGCCCCAGGCCCTGCTGCTCTACACCGCACGCGCTGCCAGCCTGTCGCCGTTCGAGGGCCAACTGGGCCAGATCGCCCCCGGCTTTGAAGCCAGCTTTGCGGTGCTGGACCGCGATATCTTCACCGTGCCGGTTGCCGACATTGGCAGCCTGCGTGTGCAAGCCACCTGGATTGCCGGTGAGCAGGTCTACTGCGCCGCATGATGACTTCGCCACCCATTCACCTGCCGGAGGCGCTGCGATGATCCGCTGGCTGATTGTCATTTTCCTCGCGCTGCTGCTGCTCAACGGTTTTGCCGCGCTGCTGCGCAAACTGGGGCTGGGGCGGCTGCCGGGGGATTTTGAGATCCGGTTGTTTGGCAGAACCTTGTGGCTGCCGATTGCGACGACCGTGGTGCTGAGCCTGCTGGCGGCCGGGATTGCGCGCTGGCTGTAAGCCCAGGGAGCGCCAACCACTGCTGCACCGCAGCATCTGTCATGGTTGTAAGCAAATCTCGGGTGTGAATAGACCCGACGTCCCTTGAGCGCCTTGTCAGCTAAGGGAAAGCTTGTAAACAAATTGTCACCGTGCTTTCATACACTGGCGCGATGTCAAGCATTGAGTTACGGCAGGTTGCCAAATCCTGGGGCAGCACCACGGCGCTGCATGCGGTCGATCTGCAGATCGCGCCGGGCAGCTTTTGCGTGCTGCTGGGCCCCTCGGGCTGCGGCAAATCGACGACCCTGCGCATCATTGCAGGGCTGGAGACCGCCAGCGCCGGCCAGGTGCTGATTGGGGGACGCGATGTGACGCAGCTGCCGCCAGCGCAGCGCGGCATTGCGATGGTGTTCCAGAACTATGCGCTGTTTCCGCATCTGTCGGTGGCCGAGAACATGGGCTTTGGCCTGGCAGTGCGCAAGGTGCCCAAGGCCGAGGCCGACAAACGTTTGAAGGATGCGGCCGAGCTGCTGGGCCTGTCGCATCTGCTGGAGCGCAAGCCAGGCCAGCTCTCGGGCGGCCAGCAGCAGCGCGTGGCGCTGGGCCGGGCCCTGGTGGCCCAGGCCTATGTCTGCCTGATGGACGAGCCGCTGTCGAACCTGGACGCGCAGCTGCGCCAGGAGATGCGTGCCGAGCTGCGCGAGCTGCAGCAGCGCCTGGGGCTGACGGTGGTCTATGTCACCCATGACCAGACCGAAGCGATGAGCATGGCCGACCAGGTGGTGCTGCTGCACCAGGGCCGGGTCGAGCAATGCGCGACCCCGCGCGAGATGTATGCCCGTCCGGCCAGCCGCTTTGCCGCGCGCTTTATTGGCACGCCGGCGATGAACCTGGTCCAGCTCAGCGGCGGCGCCATTGCCGGCAGCCAGGTGCAGGTGGCGGCGCCGGCCGGTGCTGCTGCGCTGGGCCTGCGGCCTGAGGCCGTGCAGTGCCTGGCCACCGAAGGCGTGGATGCGCAGGTGAGCAGCCTGGAATACCTGGGCGCCGATACGGTGCTGCGCTGCGCGATTGGCAGCGAGCAGATCACGGTGCGCGCACCCGGCCAGCAGGCAGTGGCCGTGGGGCAGGCGCTGCGCCTGGCCTGGCGCGCGGAGGACATGCATTTCTTCGATGCCCATGGCCAGCGCATGGCCTGAGGCACGCAACCCCTTTTCTTTGACTGAGCTGTTTGTGCAGCGCCTGCGGGCAGGCGCATAACCCGAGGAGTGATTCCGTGCAACGCAATATCTTTTTGAAGACCCTGGCCGCATCGGCCGTCGCCATGCTTGGCCTGGGCGCCGGCCTGGCGCATGCCGCCGATCCGCTGGAAGTGCCTTTTTACTACCCCGTGGCCGTGGGCGGCCCGATCACCAAGGTGATCGACGGCTATGCGAATGACTTCAACAAGGCGCATCCGCAGTACAAGATCACGCCGATCTACGCGGGCACCTACCAGGAAACCATCGTCAAGGCGCTCACCGCCAACAAGTCGGGCAAGGCGCCGGCCACCTCGGTGCTGCTGTCGACCGACATGTTCACCCTGATTGACGAAGACGCGATCGTGCCGATCGACGACTTTGCCAAGACCGATGCCGACAAGGCCTGGCTCAAGGGCTTCTACCCCGCCTTCATGGCCAACAGCCAGACGGGTGGCAAGACCTGGGGCGTGCCTTTCCAGCGCTCCACCGTGGTGATGTACTACAACAAGGACACCTTCAAGGAAGCCGGCCTGGACCCGAACAAGGCCCCTGCCACCTGGAAGGAGCTGAGCGAGGCGGCCAAGAAGCTCAGCAAGAAAGACGCCAGCGGCAACGTCACCCAGTACGGCATCCAGATCCCGTCGACCGGCTTTGCCTACTGGATGCTGCAGACCCTGACCACCCCCAACGATGTGCTGCTGGCCAACGAAGCGGGCACCAAGGTCACCTTCGACAACCCCAAGGTGATCGAGGCGCTGGACTACTGGGTCAACCTGACCAAGGAGGGCGTGCACCCCAAGGGCGTGATCGAGTGGGGCACGACGCCCAAGGACTTCATGGAAAAGAAGGCCGCGATCATCGTCACCACCACCGGCAACCTGACCAATATCAAGGCCAACGCCAAGTTTGATTTCGGGGTTGGCCAGATTGCCGGCCATGTGCGCAAGGGCGGCTCGCCCACCGGTGGCGGCAACTTCTACATCTTCAAGAAGGCGCCCAAGGAGCAGCAGCAGGCCGCTTTCGAATTTGCCAAGTGGGTGACCCAGCCCGAGCGCGCTGCGCAGTGGAGCATGGACAGCGGCTATGTGGCCGTATCGCCCGCCGCCTATGACACGCCGATCCTGAAGCAGTACGGCCAGGACTTCCCGCAGGCGCTGGTGGCCCGCGACCAGCTGCCCGTCTCGGTGGCCGAGTTCTCCACGCATGACAACCAGCGCGTGACCAAGGTGCTGAACGACGCCGTGCAGGCTGCGCTGAACGGCACCAAGACCTCGGCGCAGGCGATGAAGGATGCGCAGAAGGAAGCCGACCGCATCCTGCGCAGCTACCAGTAACGTCCCCACCCGGCCTGGGCTGCTTGCAGACCATGCCGGGCCAGGGTTGGGCAAGGCCCCAGCCCGGTTGAGAGAACCCAACGCATGAGCGCCTCTTCCTCGTCCATTGCCGGCAGCGGCCAGCGCAGCATCCACGCCTGGTTGCTGCTGCTGCCTGCGCTGGTGCTGCTGGTCGCCTTTACCCATTGGCCGGCCGTGGCGACCTTCATCGACAGTTTTTATTCCACCCCCAAGGGCGCGCGTGCAGCGGTGTGGGTGGGCATCGAGAACTACCAGGCGATGGCCGATGACCCGGTGTTCTGGCAGGCGGTGCGCAACAACCTGTGGTTTGCGGCGGCCACGATTCCTGCCTCCATCGGCCTGGCGCTCTTGATGGCGGTCTGGGTGAACGAGCGCATCGCAGGACGCACCTTTGTGCGCATGGCGTATTTCACGCCCACGGTGCTGCCGATGATTGCAGTGGCCAATATCTGGTTGTTCTTCTACACGCCGCAGTACGGCCTGCTGGAGCAGGTCACCGGCGCGCTGGGCCTGCCTTCGCACAACTGGCTGGGCAGCCCGTCGACCGCGCTGGGGGCCATCACCTTGGTGGCGGTGTGGAAGGAAGCGGGCTTTTTCATGATCTTCTACCTGGCTGCGCTGCAAACGCTCAACCCCAGCCTGAAGGAGGCCGCCGCCATTGAGGGCGCATCGCGTTGGTATTTCTTCCGCCGGGTGCAGTGGCCGCTGCTGATGCCGACCACGGTGTTTGTGCTGGTCAATGCGGTGATCAATGCCTTCCGCCTGGTCGACCATGTGTTTATCCTGACGCGCGGCGGCCCGGACAATGCCACCACCTTGCTGCTCTACCACCTCTATGAGGTGGGCTTCAAGTTCTGGGATACGGCCTATGCAGCGGCCATCACCGTGGTGCTGGTGGTGGTGCTCTCCAGCGTGGCGCTGTTCCAGTTCTTTGTGCTGGACAAGAAGGTGCACTACCAATGAGCCGCAGCCAAGCCCCTGCCGTCATCTACCGCCACACCTGGCTGGACACCTTTGCCGCCTGGCTGCTGGCGCTGCTGTGGATTTTGCCGCTGGCCTATGCGTTCTGGACGGCCTTCCACCCCAGCGACTACGCGATCCGTTTTGACCTCGGCGCCCCCTGGACCTTGCAGAACTTCCGCAAGGCCTGGGATGCGGCACCGTTTGCGCGCTACTTTCTGAACACCAGCTTGCTGGTGGCCCTGATCCTGGCAGCGCAGTTGGTGCTGTCCACGCTGGCGGCCTTTGCCTTTGCGCGCTACCAGTTCCGGGGCAAGAACATCGCCTTTGCGCTGGTGCTGGTGCAGCTGATGATCATGCCCGACATCCTGCTGGTGGAGAACTACCAGACCATGGCCCGGCTGGGCCTGGTCGATACCTTGTTTGCGATTGGCCTGCCGTACTTTGCCTCGGCCTTTGCGATCTTTTTGCTGCGCCAGACCTTCATGGGCATCCCCAAGGAGCTGGACGAGGCCGCGCGTGTCGAAGGGGCCAGCACCTTGCAGATTCTCTGGCGCGTCTATGTGCCGCTGGCTCGGCCGGTCTATACCGCCTTTGCGCTGGTCTCCGTGAGCTTTCACTGGAACAACTTTCTCTGGCCGCTGATCATCACCAACAGCGTGGAATCGCGCCCGCTCACCGTCGGGCTGCAGGTGTTCTCCAGCGTGGAGCAGGGCGTGGACTGGTCCACCATCACCGCCGCCACCTTGATGACTTCGGCGCCGCTGCTCGTCGGCTTTATCCTGTTCCAGCGCCAGTTTGTGCAGAGCTTTATGCGGGCAGGGATCAAGTAAAAACGCTAGAGTGGCGCTTTTTGGGTGAGCATCTTCTCAGGGAGCTTTCTATGTCCGCAAAGGGTCAGGCTGGCGTGGTGCTGTACGTCCAGGATATCGAGCGCGTGGCGCAGTTTTATGCGCAGGTGCTGGGCCTGCAGGAGCAGCACCGTCTGCCCGGTTGGGTGGCGCTGGCATCTGCCGCATTCCAGCTGGAGCTGCATGCCATACCGGCCGAGATCGCCGAGCGCATCCACATCAGCACGCCGCCCCAGCGCCGCGAGAACGTGGCGCTGAAGTTCTTTGTCAGCGTGCCATCGCTGCAGGATGCCGGCGCGCGCGCCAGCAGCTTGGGCGGAGCGATGTTCCACGAAGCCTGGGCCGGCCCTGGCTACAGCGCCTGCAATGCGATGGACTGCGAGGGCAATGTCTTCCAGCTGCGCGAGGACGCCCCGGCGCTGGTGTAGCCGGGGCCAGCGCGGTCACTGCTCAGGCCGGTTGCTGCTGCGTGGTGCAGTGGATGCCGCCGCCGCCCGCTGCGATGGCATCGATATTGAGCTGCACAATCTCGCGCCCCGGGAACTGTTCGCGCAAGAGGGCGCGGCTGTTGCGGTCAGCGCGGCTATCGCCAAACTCCGGGCTGATCACCGCGCCGTTGCAGACGTAAAAATTGATATAGCCTGCCGCAAAATCCTTGTTCTCGTACTGCGGCCGGACCTCGTCAGGCCCCGGCATGCGCAGCACCTGCAAGGGGCGGCCCCGCGCGTCCGTCGCCTTGCGCAGGATGGCCAGGTGGCGCTGGGTGACCGCATATTCTGGCGAGGACCTGTCATTGTCCACACCGGCAACCACGACCCCGGGCGCGCAGAAGCGGGCATAAAAGTCGGTGTGGCCATCGGTGATGTCGTGGCCGGCAAGGCCGGGCAGCCAGATCACCTTGTCGATCCCCAGCACCCGCTGCAATTCCTGCTCGCACTGCGCCTTGTTGGTGCCGGGATTGCGGTTGGCGTTGAGCACACAGCTCTCGGTGATGATGGCAGTGCCCTGGCCATCCACTTCAATGCCGCCGCCTTCCAGGATCAGGTTGCTTTTCAGCAAGGGAACCCCTGCCGTACCGGCTACAAAGGCCGCGACCTGGGCATCGTTGCGGTGGGATTGTTTGTTGCCCCAGCCATTGAAATTGAAACCGGCCCCGGCAAGCCCGCCGCCTGCCTTCTTCACAAATACCGGGCCGGTGTCCCGCATCCACAGGTCATCAATGTCTTGCACCAGCAGCTTGACCTTGTTGCCGCACAGGCGCGCGGCCAGGTCGTAGTCCTGGGCGTTGACCAGCATCTGCACCGGCTCCATCTGGGCAATGGTCTGGGCAATCAGCGCCAGGTTGGCCTGTGCGCCCGCCTTCAGCCGGCGGCCCCAGATCGCGTCACTGGCACCAAAGGCCATCCAGGTGGCGGCATGGCGCTCACCTTCATCGGGCATGCGCCCTTGGCTGCCTGCAGCGGGCGCCGACTGCGCTGGCATGCCTGCCGTTGCGCCAGCGACCAGCGTGGTGCCGGCCGAGAGAAATTGTCGTCGTTGCATGGTGTGGGCTCCCATGGGGTCGTTCGCGCCATCGCGCATCACATCTTGACCTGTCTTCATCACTTTTCCAATGGCTCCTATCGGGAGCGGTTGCGTTGCCGAATATTCGGACGAGGTCGCATTGTGGATCGCCGTAGGTATGAGATCAAATGATAAGATTTACGCTTATTCATTAATATCTCTCATATGTCCGAGCCGCGTCTCCCGTCCTTGAAGCTGTTGATGGGGTTTGAGGCCGCCGCCCGGCATGGCAGCTTTTCACGCGCAGCCGATGAGCTGCATGTGACCCAGTCTGCGATCAGCCACCAGGTGCAGCAGCTCGAAGCGCAGCTGATGCAGCCGCTGTTTCGGCGTGCAGGGCGCGGTGTGGAGTTGACCATCGCAGGCGAGGTGCTGCTGCGCAGCGTTCAGCGCTCGCTCACTGTGCTGCGCAGCGGCATGGAGCGCATTGGCACCTACCTCGATCCGGGCCTCGTGTCCCTGGTCTGCCCCGCGCCGCTGTTGCGCGGCTGGCTGCAGCCCCGGCTGCCCGAGCTGCATGCGCTGCTGCCCGGGCTGAGCCTGGTGCTGTCGGCCGACGAGAGCGCCCGCTTTGTCGATGAGATCGATGTGGACATCGCCATCAGCCGCAGGCCGCTGTTGCAGCCGGGCTTGCAGGAGCAGCCCCTGCTGCAAGACGAGTGGCTGCTGGTGGCCGATGCGGGTATCGCCCAGAAGCTGGGCCGCATTCCGCAGGCGCAGCACCACCTGCATGCCGATCTGGTGTGCCTGGAAGAAAGCCTTAGCTCCGAGGCCACGGCGCCGCTTTTCCTGGGGACGCTGGCGCAGTTTCGCAAGCGCGCCATGTATGACGATGCGCGGCTGGTGCTTGATGCCGTGTTGGCAGCGCAAGGCATCGCTTGCTTGCCCAGCCTGTTGCTGGAGGGCAGCCTGGCAAGCGGGCGGCTGCAGATGCTGCCAGGCTACCCGCGTGTGCTGGGCAGCACCTGGTGGCTGTCGGGCGTGGCTGGGCCTGCCCGCTCGGACATGGTTGCGCAGGTCTTTGAATGGCTGGGCGCGCAAGGCCAACCACGGTGACCGGGGACAGGGCGCTGCCTGCAGCTTGCTGCGCCGGCATCGCGCGGCATTTACCCTGCAATGCGCAGGGCCTGAAAATTATCTATGATGAGTGTCATGCGAAATGATACTTCCAACACCCGGGCTGCCGCCAAGCAAGCGACGCATGAGCGCATTGTGTCCGTTGCCGCGCGCGCCATCCGCCGCAGCGGCTATGGTGGCACGGGGGTGGCCGACATCATGAAAGAGGCGGGCCTGACGCATGGGGCCTTCTACGCGCATTTCGCCTCGCGCGAGGCGATGCTGGCAGAAGCTGCCGGTCTGGCGTGTGCCGAGTCTGCTGCCGTGGTGGCCGAGGTTGCGGCCCAGGCGCCCCCTGACCAGGCCTGGGACGCCCTGCTGCGGGCTTACCTCTCGAAAGCCCATGTGCAGCATGCCGAACAAGGCTGCCCGCTGGTGGCCTTGGGCTCGGAGACCGCACGCCAGGCGCCGGAAGTGCGCCGCCTGACCACCCAGCACATCAAGGGCATGGTGGACCTCATCGCCCGCCAATCGCCCGATTGGGGGCAGGCGCTAGCGCACGAGCGCGCGATGGTGGCCTTGTCCACGATGGTGGGCAGCCTGCTGCTGGCCCGTGCGGTGGACGACCCGGCGCTGTCGGACAGCTTGCGCGAAGCGGCGCTCCAGCATCTGCTGCCCGCCGATCGGGCAGCAGATCTTACGCCCGGCAGCAGCGCCTAGCAGCGCGCTGCTTTTTTTTGATTTTTAATATTATGAGCATCATGCGAAATGCAGCCGTGCAAGCGTTGGTGCCAAATCGCCCTGGCAAAAAGAGCTGGCTGCTGCGCGCAGTTGCGCGAATCCGCAGCGCTGATCGGGGCGGGTGCTCCGCCCGGTGGCAGATCTTGTTTTCGCCTTTGAATGCACCCCTGACGCACTGGCCTCTGCTGTGGCCGGTGATGCCAGGGGAAAAGTCCCCATCCAGCGCCCGTGCGCGCTTCTTCAACCTCGTTCAATGTGGAGATTTCCATGAAAATTGCTAACGCTGTCGTTCTTGTCACCGGTGCCAACCGTGGCATTGGCCAGGCCTTTGTGCGCGAGTTGCTCGCCCGCGGTGCCCGCAAGGTCTACGCGGGTTCCCGCGATCCCGCCAATATCAGCCCGCAAGCGGGGGTGCATCCGCTGCGGCTGGATGTCAATAAGCCCGAGGACGTGGCGTCAGCTGTGGCGCAGGCGCCCGATGTGACCCTGGTGATCAACAACGCCGGCATCGCGCAGACAGGTGGTTTTCTTGCCGAGGACAGCGAAGCGGTGGCACGGCGCATGTTCGAGACCAATTTCTTCGCGGTGTTGCGCATGAGCAAGGCCTTTGCACCAGTGCTGGCGGCCAATGGTGGTGGTGGCTTGCTCAATGTGCTGTCGATTGCCTCCTGGGTGAACGGCAGCGAGCTGGCCGCCTATTCGGCGAGCAAGTCCGCCGCCTGGTCGCTCACCAACTCGCTGCGCTACGAGCTGGCTGCCCAGAAAACGCAGGTGCTGGGCCTGCACATGGCCTTTGTCGATACCGATCTGACACGGGGGCTGGATGCCCCCAAGTCCAGCCCGGCCGATATCGTTAGCCGCACGCTCGATGCGCTGGAAGCCGGGCTGGACGAGGTGCTGGCCGATGACCTGACGCAGCAAGTCAAGCGCGGGCTGGCGGCGGACCGGCTCAGCTACCTGCCGCAGCGCGCCTGAGGCTGGGTGCTTGGCCGTGCGTATCAGCCGTGCAGCACCAGCGCAAAGCCTTCCGCCGCTGATGGCGCGACAAAGTGCTGGCTGATCAGCTCAAACTGCGCATCGCTGGTCTCAAACGGATGCTCGCCCGACGCATTGCGCGCCCGCAGGCGGCGCTTGCATTCTTCGTCGGGCAGCTGCAGCCAGTGCAGCGCATGCGGTGCGCCAGCTGCTTCAAACATGCTGCGCGCCCAGGCGCGGGTGCTGGGGGTGTTGGACGGGAAATCCAGCACCACCGAGGTACCCGCTTGCAGCAGCGACACGATATGGGGCTGCATCGCGCCGCGCAGCCTGGCGGACAGCAGCACATAGTCCTGGATCGAGACCAGTGCATCCGGGTAGAGCTGGGCGAGCCAGGCATCTTCGCTGACCAGCACGGTGCGGGGCTGCGCGGCGAGCTGCCGGGCCAGCGTGGACTTGCCGGAGGCGATCTTGCCGCAGAGCAGGTGCAGCGTGCCGGCGTCTGGGTCTCTATCGGCGAATGTGTCAGGCGTTTGGCTGGTGTTCATTCCATCTCCTTGGAGGAAACCCCAGAGACGGAAAACCCACCTCCAGGGTGGGTTGCATGCTTGCGTGGCCGCGCGCTATCCCACCGTCGGTATGACGATGCGAATAATTCGGGGGCTGGTGCACAGGGCCATCAGCGCAATGTAGCAGACGCCAGGCCAGCGTGCAGCGCTGCGCGCCCTCAAGAGCGCCGCTTGGTCAGGCGGATATCTCCGTCGCCCACATCGCGCTCATCGCCCCAGCCCAGGTGGCGGTAGAGGCGCGCGGCGCGGCTGCTTGTGGCCGTCTCCAGCCAGGCCGCCTCATGCTGCGCCAACAAGGCCTGCTCGCCGGCCCGGCACAGCGCGGTGCCCAGACCCCGGCCTTCGCAGTCGCTGCGCACAAACAGCGCAAACAGGCAGGCGCTGTCCAGGTCCACCATCGCAAAGCCGGCGACCTCGCCCTCGATGGTGGCGACCCAGGCGCAAGAGGCGCTGCGAATAGCCTCGGCAATGGACTCGGGCGTGACGCCGGCGGCGGCCAGCTCGTCTAGGGTCATGCGGTTTTCCGTGACGGCCAGGCGCACCTGGAACATGGCCGCTACATCGCCCACGGTGGCGGGGCGGATCTGAAAGGAATCGGGTGGGTGGTTGCGCATCGCCCGACTATAGAGGTGCGGGGCCCGGCTTGGGGCGCTGACACGAAAAATGCCGGACCCCTGCTGCACAATAGCAGGCGATGGCGCCAGCGGGCGCGGCTATCCACAGAGTTTTCCACATGCAAATACTGAGCTGGAATGTGCAATGGTGCTGCGGCCTCGATGGCCTGGCCGATCCGGCGCGCATGGTGCGCCATGCGCTGGCCATGGGCGAGGGCTCGGGCGGCATCGATGTGCTGTGCCTGCAGGAGGTGGCTGTGGGCCATGGCGCGCTGGCGGGCGCACCGGCTGACCAGGTGGCCCAGCTGCAGGCACTGCTGCCGGGCTGGCAGCTGTTCTTTGCCGCCACCACCGATGGTTTTGATGCCAGTGGCCAGCGCCGCAGCTTTGGCAATGTAGTGGCCAGCCGCCTGCCGGTGGCCGAGGTGGCGCAGCACCGCCTGCCCTGGCTGGCCGAGGCGGGGGTGGTCAGCATGCCCCGGGGCTGCCTGGTGGTGACGGTGCGCGACCCGGCCTTGGGCTTGGTGCGGGTGATGTGCACGCATCTGGAATACCACAGCGCGAGCCAGCGCATGGCGCAGGTGCAGGCGCTGCGGGCGATCCATGCCGAGGCGCTGGCACAGCTGCAGCCGCTGCCCGCTGCGGCATCGGCGGCCACGCCCTACACCACGCCGGTGCACACGCCCCATGCGGTGCTGTGTGGCGATTTCAACCTGCACGCGGGTGAGGCGGCCTATGCCGCCCTGGTCGCTGCGCAGGCCGATGGATCCGCGCTCTGGCATGACAGCTGGCCCTTGCTGCACGGCAGCGCGCTGCAGCCGCCCACCTTCTGCCTGTTTGACCGTACCTGGGGGCCCGCGCCGGTGGCCTGTGATTTTGCGCTGGTCAGCGACAGCCTGCGCAGCCAGGTGCGGGCCTGGCACAGCGACAGCACCACGCAGCTGTCCGACCACCAGCCGGTACTGTTGACACTGGCTTGAAATATGCGGCACCGGCCTGCAACTGGCGTGTGCATCGCTGCCTATGATGGGCAGCAGGAGAGTGCCTCATGACCGAAGACAGCCTGCACATTGTGTGCCCCCATTGCCATACCACCAACCGCGTGCAGCGCGCGCAGCTGGCCCAGCAGCCCGATTGCGGCAGCTGCCACCAGCCTTTGTTCACCGGCGAGCCGGTCGCGCTCGATGCCGGCAGCTTTGCCAAGCAGCTGGGGCGCAACCACATCCCCGTGGTGGTGGATTTCTGGGCGCCCTGGTGCGGCCCCTGCCTGCAGATGGCGCCGGGTTATGTGCTGGCTGCCAAGCAGCTCGAACCCCGGCTGCGCTTTGCCAAGCTCGATACCGAGGCCTATCCACACGTCGCCCAGCCCTTTAATATCCGCAGCATTCCGACCATGGTGGTGTTCAAGGGCGGCCAGGAGGCGGCGCGCATCTCTGGTGCGCTGCCGCCTGGCGAGATCGTGCGCTGGTTGCAGTCGGTTTTGTAAACGCACTGCCCCACGAAAAAATGCCATCCGTCAGGATGGCATTTTTGTTGTGAAGAGAGCGCGCGAGTGGCCACGCGCTCTGTGCTTACAGCTTCACCGCTTGCGGGGTGCCGGTCAGGTAACCCACCGAGGCGCCAAACTTGTTCTTGTAGTTGGCGTTGATCAGCGGATCGAGCTGGTCCTTGATCTTGGCGTGCAGTGCGCTCCAGTCACCCGGGTGCTGGAAGTTGCTCATGATGTAGGTCCAGCCGTTGGCCTCGTCCACCGCGTGCAGGCCGGTGGATTCGGCGCCCGCAGGCGTCGACAGGATGCGCGACAGCTGCTTGGTGTCGGCGTTGTAGGCCCACAGGAAGTTGTTCACGTGGTTGCCGCTGTCTTCGCCGATGAA
This sequence comes from Comamonas sp. MYb21, assembly GCF_037479395.1. Lineage (NCBI taxonomy): Bacteria > Pseudomonadati > Pseudomonadota > Betaproteobacteria > Burkholderiales > Comamonadaceae > Comamonas > Comamonas sp. MYb21. Next base: position 207,219 of record NZ_JBBGZC010000003.1, read on the forward strand.
CAGGGTGCGCATCTTTTCGGAGAACTTGAGGTTGTCCGGGCTGGCGATCTTGTCGGGGTTGGAGGTGTTGCCCAGTGCGTCTGCGGCAATGTCCTCACCCATCATCAGCATGTGCGATTGCTGTGGCACCCATTCGCTGTTGATGGTGGCGCCCTGGCGGTCCTTGATGCCGCCGCCCAGGTTGTGGGCCAGCACGCCGCCGGCCTTCACGGTCTTGGGGAAGGTCACGTTGTGCTTGGCGTTCCAGGCCTTGTCACCGTTGATCATCGAGGTCTGGATGTTGGCCAGTGCCGAGTAGGCGACCTTGTCCTTGATGTTGACGGTGGTGCCTTCCATCTTGGTGAAGGCCATCGAGCCGCCCACCAGGTTGGCATAGCGGTGGGTTTCGAGGAAGGCGGCCGCCTTTTCCATGCCGGGCTTGAGCTTGAGCCAGGCGGCCTTGCCGTCCAGGAACACCGCGGTGTAGCTGGCGTCCTGCGGGTCGGTGGTCAGCGACTCCATGATGTCGGCCGGCTTGAGGGTGTTGGCCAAAGCTTCGATCTCGGCGCTGGTGGCGTGGCCCAGGTGGATCCACTCCATCTTGGCGGTCGAGGTGTCGGTCAGCACGTCGGTGTAATGCGCAACGTACAGGTTGCCGGCGGACAGGTCTTTTTCCTTGTCGGCCACGAACATGAACAGGCCACCATTGGTGTAGTCATCGCCCATCAGCGCAGTGCGGTTGTCGGGCATCACATGGATCAGCTCGTGCGAGATGCGACCCAGGCAGTAGTGCTTCTTGACCGTGCCGGTGCCGTCCTTGTTGACGGTGATCTCGGGCAGGTGGCCGTAGTGGTAAGGGTTGGCCGTGGTTTCGTTGCCGTACACATGCTTGCTGAAGGCCTTGAACTGGGCCGAGCTGGCCGCGGTGAAGGCATCGGGCTCGTACTCTTCGCTGGACAGGTGGGTGTTCCAGGGCGAGAGGCTGGCGCCGCAGGTGATCCACAGGCCGTGGGCCTTGGACATGTCGACGTTGTGGTACTTGACCAGGCTCAGCTTGCCGGTGTCCTGGTCCTGGTCCAGGGTCAGCACGGCAATGGGCGAAGGCAGGGTGCCGTAGGCATCGGCGCCCGACAGGTCCTTGGAGGTGTACTCGAACTGCACCACGGCAAACACGGGCTTGCCCTTGACGCCGTCGACCTTGGCATCGGCGACCTGGATGATCGAGGAGCCATCGGGACAGTCGGAGAAGAAGTGGCGCTCGCTGCCCGCCACAGACTTGTCCATGATCGGCTGGTTGTTGATGTCGTAGTAGCCGCCAGCCAGGATCTTGCCGCCCTTGCCGTCTGCCACCATGTCGCCGGTGACAAAGAAGGATTCATAGGCCAGTGCCACTTCGCGCTTGCTGTCATCGGCGTAGAGGATGGTCATCACCGCCGTGGTCGAGGTCGTCGCCATCGCTGCGGGGTTGGTCAGGTTGGGCGCTGCCATGTTGGAGAAGCTCACCGACTTGAACGCGGCCGTAGGGCCATCGTCATCACCACCGCCGCCGCAGGCGGTCAGCAGGCCTGCTGCAGACAGGGAGCCGGACAAGGGCAGCAAAGGTGCGCTGCCCAGAAATTGCAAAAGACGGCGACGCGAGGTCAGCACTGCGCTCATATCGGTAACTCCGTGGGGTGTTATGTGGTGTTTGGATGCACCACAGAGGCCCATGAGAGATCCGGGCCAACATACTCTGTGGTGCGCAGCGAGTATCGGCGGCGCCCATGGCAGAGGCATGACGTTGTTGTGTCGTTTTTATGACGATGCGCGCGGGGCGGGCTGCCGTCTTCAGCCGCCAAATGGAGCCGTTGCGGCGATGTGTGACGGGCGTTGCTGGACGGTTTTCCGAGGGCGGCAGAGCCTATCAGAGGCCGGCGCGGCCGCTGGCGCCGTAACCAGAAATATTGCCTGCATTGTGGTCATCCGTGTGTAGGACATGTGATCTGGTCAAAGCGCCGCTAAGGTGCTAAAACCAAGTCACGATAACGGTTGCCTAGGGAGGCTCTGCAAAGCCCTCGCCAAATGGTATGGACGCATTCCGACCACGAGGCAGGGAGTTTTGCAGAGGGGTCCTAACAAGTTTGCGGCACGGTCAGCCCCTTGGGTGCCGCCACGGAGGTCGTATGGATGTCATCAGCAACTCTGCCGCCCGCTACGTGCGCCTGCGCGAAGAGGAAATGTCGCTCGACGAGTTTCTTGGCTTGTGCCAGCGCGACCCGATGGTCTACGAGGGCGCGGCACACCGCATGCTGGCGGCGATTGGCGAGCCGGAGATGGTCGACACGCGCAACGATCCGCACCTCTCGCGGCTGTTTGCCAACAAGATGATCCGCCGCTACCCGGCCTTTGCCGAGTTCTACGGCATGGAGGACTCCATCGAGCAGGTGGTGAGCTTTTTCCGCCATGCCGCCCAGGGCCTGGAAGAGCGCAAGCAGATTCTCTACCTGCTCGGCCCCGTCGGGGGTGGTAAGAGCTCCATCGCCGAGCGCCTGAAGTACCTGATGCAGAAGGTGCCGTTCTATGCGCTCAAGGGCTCGCCGGTCAATGAGTCGCCGCTGGCGCTGTTCGATCCGATCGAGGACGGCCCGGTGCTCGAGGAGCAGTTCGGCATTCCGCGCCGCTGCCTCAACCATGTGCTCTCGCCCTGGGCCGTCAAGCGCCTCGATGAATACGGCGGCGATATCCGCCAGTTCCGCGTCGTCAAGCGCTACCCCAGCATCTCGCGCCAGGTGGGCGTAGCCAAGACCGAGCCGGGCGACGAGAACAACCAGGACATCTCCAGCCTGGTCGGCAAGGTCGATATCCGCAAGCTGGAAAACTATGCCCAGGACGACACCGATGCCTACAGCTACTCGGGCGGCCTGTGCCTGGCCAACCAGGGCCTGCTGGAGTTTGTCGAAATGTTCAAGGCGCCGATCAAGGTGCTGCACCCCTTGCTGACCGCGACGCAGGAGGGCAATTACAAGGGCACCGAAGGCTTTGGCGCCATCCCCTTTGATGGCATCGTGCTGGCCCACAGCAACGAGAGCGAGTGGAAGGCCTTCCGCAACAACCGCAACAACGAGGCGTTTCTCGACCGGGTCTATATCGTCAAGGTGCCGTATTGCCTGCGGGTCTCGGAGGAGGTGCGCATCTACGAAAAGCTGATCCGCGAATCCTCGCTCGCCAGCGCGGTCTGCGCGCCCGGCACCTTGAAGATGATGGCGCAGTTTGCGGTGCTCACGCGCCTCAAGGAGCCCGAGAACTCCAGCATCTTCAGCAAGATGCAGGTCTACGACGGCGAGAGCTTGAAAGACACCGACCCGCGCGCCAAGAGCTACCAGGAGTACCGCGACTACGCCGGCGTGGACGAGGGCATGTCGGGCATCTCCACCCGCTTTGCCTTCAAGATCCTGTCCAAGGTGTTCAACTACGACAGCACCGAGGTGGCGGCCAACCCGGTGCACCTGATGTATGTGCTGGAGCAGCAGATCGAGCGCGAGCAGTTCCCCGCCGAGCTGGAGACCAAGTACACCGGCTACATCAAGGAATACCTGTCGCCACACTACGCCGAGTTCATCGGCAAGGAGATCCAGACCGCCTATCTGGAAAGCTACAGCGAGTACGGCCAGAACATCTTTGACCGCTACGTCACCTACGCCGACTACTGGATCCAGGACAGCGAGTACCGCGACACCGACACCGGTGAGGTGTTCGACCGCAATGCGCTCAATGCCGAGCTGGAGAAGGTGGAAAAGCCCGCCGGCATTGCCAATGCGAAGGATTTCCGCAACGAGATCGTCAACTTCGTTCTGCGCGCGCGTGCCAACAACCAGGGCAAGAACCCCAGCTGGACCAGCTACGAGAAGCTGCGCCTGGTGATCGAGAAGAAGATGTTCTCCAACACCGAAGAGCTGCTGCCCGTCATCAGCTTCAACGCCAAGGCCAGCGCCGAGGATGCACGCAAGCACGAAGACTTTGTCACCCGCATGGAGGCCAAGGGCTACACGCCCAAGCAGGTGCGCCTGTTGTGCGAGTGGTACCTGCGTGTGCGCAAGAGCAGCTGAGGCAACGATAACGGCGCGCCGGCACCGAACGCGCCGGGTCATGGATGGGGGCATAGATGGCATTGCAAATCATCGACCGCAGGCTCGCCGGCAAGAACAAGTCGGTGGGCAACCGCGAGCGCTTTGTGCGCCGCTACAAGACGCAGATCGCCGATGCGGTGCGCCGCGCGGTGGCCAAGCGCGATATCCGCCACATCGAGCAGGCCGAGAACATCACCATCCCGCGCAAGGACATCCAGGAGCCCGTTTTTCACCATGGGCAAGGGGGTGTGCGCGACACCGTGCACCCGGGCAATACCGAGCATGTGCGGGGCGACCGCATTGCGCGGCCCCAGGGCGGTGCGGGCGGGGGTGGTGGCTCCCAGGCCAGTGACAGCGGCGAGGGCGAAGACGACTTCACCTTCACCCTGACCAAGGAAGAGTTCATGGAACTCTTCTTTGAAGACCTGGCGCTGCCGCGCCTCTTGCGCACCCATATCGCCAGCACCTTGCAGTACAAGACGCGCCGCGCCGGCTACAGCCATGACGGCACACCGCACAACCTGGCCGTGCTGCGCACCATGCGCGGCGCGCTGGGCCGGCGCATTGCGCTGACCAAGGCGCCCAACCGTGAGCTCAAGGCGCTGGAGGACGCGCTGGCAGACCTCGTGGCGCAGGATGACGGCACCAGCGAAGCGGTGGCCGAGCTGCAGCAGCGCATCGCCTTGCTGCAGGCGCGCATGGGCAAGGTGGCCTTTCTCGATCCGCTGGACCTGCGCTTTCGCAGCCGCACCAAGGTGCCCGAGCCCAGCAGCCAGGCGGTGATGTTTTGCGTGATGGATGTCTCGGGCTCGATGGACCAGTCGCGCAAGGACCTGGCCAAGCGCTTTTTCATCCTGCTCTACCTGTTTCTCACCCGCCACTACGAGAAGATCGAGATCGTCTTCATCCGCCACCACACCCAGGCGGCCGAGGTGGGCGAGGACGAGTTCTTCCATTCCACCGAAAGCGGCGGCACCGTGGTCAGCAGCGCGCTGGTGCTGCTCGACCAGGTCATCAGCGCACGCTACCCGGTGGCCGACTGGAACATCTACGTGGCCCAGGCGAGTGACGGCGACAACTTTGGCGACGATGGCGGCAACTGCCGCAGCCTGCTGGCTGACAAGATCCTGCCGCTGGCGCGCTACTTTGCCTATGTGCAGGTGGCCCCGGACGAGCAAAGCCTCTGGCAGGAATACAGCCAGTTGCTGCCGCTGTTTCCGCATTTCGCGATGCGCAAGGTGGCCGAGCCCGGCGATATCTACCCGGTGTTCCGCGATCTGTTCAAGAAGGAAGGGGTACCGGTATGAACCCGTCGCAATACCCCGTGCTCGCACGGCGCAAGGGCTCCCCGCATTGGAAAGTGCCGTTTTCCGGCGACCGCTCCCAGCGCGATGTGCCCGCCACGCCGCGGCCTGCAGGCCAGCGCCCGAACCAGCCCTTGCCCGATCCGAGCGACTGGACCTTCGAGCTGATCGAGCGCTACCACGCGGCCATCGCCGCAACGGCCGAGCGCTACGGGCTGGACACCTACCCCAACCAGCTCGAGGTGATCTCGGCCGAGCAGATGATGGACGCCTATGCCAGCGTCGGCATGCCCGTGGGCTACCGGCACTGGAGCTATGGCAAGGAGTTTTTGGCCACCGAGCGGCGCTACCGCCGCGGCCACATGGGTCTGGCCTACGAGATCGTCATCAACTCCAACCCCTGCATCAGCTACCTGATGGAGGAGAACACCACCGCGATGCAGGCGCTGGTGATTGCCCATGCGGCCTACGGGCACAACAGTTTTTTCAAAGGCAATTACCTGTTTGGCATGTGGACCGATGCGGGCAGCATCATTGACTACCTGGTCTATGCGCGCGACTTCATCTCGCAGTGCGAAGAGAAGCACGGCATTGATACCGTGGAGCAGTGGCTCGACTCCTGCCATGCGCTGGCCAACCTCGGCGTGGACCGCTACCGCCGCCCCTCCAAGAAGACGCTGGCGCGCGAACGCGCCGAGCGCGAACAGCGCGAGGCCTATGCCCAGCAGCAGGTCAACGAGCTGTGGCGCACCCTGCCGGCGCGCCCGGACAAGAACAGCCCGGCCCAGCACCATGAGCGCTTTCCCAAGGAGCCCGAAGAAAACCTGCTGTACTTCATCGAGAAGAACGCCCCGCTGCTGGAGCCCTGGCAGCGCGAGGTGGTGCGCATTGTGCGCAAGATCGCCCAGTACTTCTACCCGCAGCGCCAGACCCAGGTGATGAACGAGGGCTGGGCCACCTTCTGGCACTACACCTTGCTCAACACCTTGTATGACGAGGGCTGGCTCACCGATGGGGTGATGATCGAATGGCTGTCGTCGCACACCAATGTGATCTACCAGCCGCCTGCCGGCCACCGTGCCTACAGCGGCATCAACCCCTACGCGCTGGGCTTTGCGATGTACCGCGACATCCAGCGCATCTGCGAGCACCCGAGCGAAGAAGACCGGCGCTGGTTCCCCGATCTGGCCGGCACGCCCTGGCTGCCGGCGCTGCACCATGCCATGCAGAACTACAAGGACGAGAGCTTTATCGGCCAGTACCTGAGCCCCAAGCTGATGCGCGACATGCGCCTTTTTTCCATCCATGATGACGCCAGCGAGCGCGAGCTGCTGGTCAGCGCCATCCACAACGAAGACGGCTACCGCAACCTGCGCCAGACCCTGTCACAGCAGTACGACCTGGGCGCGCGCGAGCCCAATATCCAGGTCTGGAACGTGAACCTGCGCGGCGACCGCTGCCTGACCTTGCGCCACACCCAGTACCAGGGCCGCCCGCTGTCCGACGATGTGCAGGAGGTGCTCAAGCACGCCGCGCGCCTGTGGGGCTTTGGCGTGCAGCTCGAAAGTGTCAACGGTGATGGCGCGGTGCCGGTGTTGCTGCATTCAGTGGCGGCGCCGCTGGCTTGACCTGGCAGTGCCTGACCCGGCGCCGCAGCTGCTCAAGGCTGCCCGCTGGCAGTGGCAGTGGCTGCGGCAGCGTCGGCTGCCACCATCTGCGCCACCGCCTGGCAGCGCGCCTCATGCACCATCGCGCCAATCTCCGCACCTTGGCGGCCGCTGCGGGCGGCGCGTTCTGCCACCCCCTTGGTGCTGACGGCCTGCGCGGCGGCCAGCAGGCGCAGCAGCTGGGCGCGTTGCGGGTAGGGCTTGTCTTGCAGCCCCAGCCGCCCCTGGGCGTCGCACTGGCAGGCCAGCAGCGCCTGCGCAAAGCGTTCGGGTTTGCGAAAGGCGTCGCAGCGCTCGAGCAGGCGCACGACGGCAGCGGGCGCAATGCCCGGGCTGCGGTGGATATTGCCGTGTTCGGCGGCGACGATCAGGGCCAGCTCGGCGCAGTCGCTAGGCACACGCAGGCGCTGCTGCAGCTTGCGGGCCAGCTCCACACTGCGCTCCTCATGGCCGATATGGCGGGGCAGCACATCGGCTGGGGTGGTGCCCTTGCCCAGGTCATGCGCCAGGCAGGCCCAGCGCACGGGCAGCGCGGCGTCCAGCTCGGCGGCGCGGTCCAGCACCATCATCACGTGGATGCCGGTGTCCACCTCGGGGTGGTAGTCGGCGCGCTGGGGCACGCCCCAGAGGCGGTCCAGCTCGGGCAGCAGGCGGGCGAGGGCGCCGCAATCGCGCAGCACCTCGAACATGCGTGAGGGCCGGGCCTCCATCAGGCCGCGTGCCAGCTCCTGCCAGACGCGCTCGGGCACCAGCGCATCGACCTCGCCATCGGCGACCATCTGGCGCATCAGCGCCACGGTTTCCGGGGCGACGGAAAAATCCTGGAAGCGCGCCGCAAAGCGTGCCAGGCGCAGGATGCGCACCGGGTCTTCGCGGAAGGCATCGGTCACATGGCGCAGCACCCGGGCCTGCAGATCGGCCTGGCCGCCATAGGGGTCGGTCACCGGGCCGCTGCCATTCCAGTCGACGGGCGCGGCCATCGCATTGATGGTCAGGTCGCGCCGGGCCAGGTCCTGCTCCAGGGTCACATCGGGCGAGGTGGCGATGCTGAATCCCCGGTAGCCCCGGCCGGACTTGCGCTCGGTGCGGGCCAGCGCATATTCCTCATGCGTGCGCGGGTGCAGAAACACCGGGAAATCCTTGCCGACCGGCACAAAGCCCTGGGCCAGCATGGCCTCGGGCGTGGTGCCCACCACCACCCAGTCGTGGTCATTCACCGGCAGTCCCAAGAGGCGGTCCCGCACTGCGCCGCCGACCATGTATGTATTCATCGTGCGAGTTTACTTGCGTACCGGCTGCACATAGACACCGCTGTCGTGCAGCTCGCCTTCAGCTGCATCGATGCGGGCCACGGCCTGCGGGCCGGCGCGGCTGACCAGCACTTCCAGCAGCGACTCGGACAATGCCTGGGCGGCGGTGACCGAGGGGAAGAAGGAGGGGCTGTTGACGGCAAACAGCAGGGTTTCATCGGCGGCCAGCGACAGCGGTGAGGCCAGGCTGTCGGTCAGGGCCAGCACCTTGCAGCCCCGCGCACGGGCCAGTTCCACCGCATGCACGGTCTCTTGCGAGTAGGGCGCAAAGCTGATGGCGACCAGCGCATCGCCCGCATCGATGGCGCGCAGCTGCATCTCGCGCACGCCACCCATGCCTTCGAGCAGGTGCACCGAGCGGCGGAACAGGCGGTAGACATAGACCAGCGAGAAGGCCACCGGAAAGCAGGCGCGCATGCCCATCACATGCACCTGGTCGGCCGTCTCCAGCAGCTGGGCGGCGGTCAGCAGGCGCGCTGCGCTGTGCTGCTCGGTCACATCCAGGTTGCTGCGCTGCATGGCAAACATCTCGGCGGTGAGCTGCTGGTCCTGCGCGCGGCCCAGCAGGCTGCGGGCGCGCTCACCGTACTGGTTGCCCGCCTCGCTGGCCAGGCCCATATCGGCGGTCAGCGCCTGCTTGAACGGGTTCCAGCCTTCAAAGCCGCAGGTCTGGGCAAAGCGCACCAAGGTGGTGGGGGGCACCTGGGCATGCTGGCCCACGGTGCGCATCGATTGCGTCACCACCTCATTGGGGTGGTCAAGCACATAGCGCGCCACTTGCTGCAGCGACGGGCTCAGGGAGGCAAAGCGGTCTCGCAATTGGTCGATTACGCCCATGGCGGCGGGTCTTTCTTCAGATTTAGGGAAATCACGGGTAGCCATTGTGCGGCATGGAACATATGATCCAAAAAAAATAAAAAAGGAGCAAAAGTTCTAAAACGCCGCAAGGCATTGGCCGGTACCGATGGGGTGCCAGGAGGATCAGGATATGCAAGGAAAAATGGGTGTGAAGCGCGCGGTGGCGCTGGCTGCGCTGGTGTGTGCCTCTGCGGGCGCGATGGCGCAAAGCAGCAGCACGCTGGACAAGATCAAGAGCTCGGGCGCGATCACGCTGGGTTACCGCGAGGCCTCGTTCGGCTTCTCCTACCTGGACGCCAACCTCAAGCCCATCGGCTACAGCATGGATATCTGCGCGCATATTCTGGACGCGATCAAAACCAAACTCCAACTGCCCGAGCTGAAGGTGAACTACCAGGCGGTCACCTCGGCCAACCGCATTCCGCTGGTGCAAAACGGCACTGTTGATCTGGAATGCGGCTCGACCACCAACCTGGTGGAGCGCCAAAAGCAGGTGGCCTTCTCGCCGGATATCTTCCGCTACAACGTGCGCATGCTGGTCAAGAAGAGCTCGGGCATCAAGGGCATTGCCGATCTGCAAGGCAAATCGGTCGCCACCACCACCGGCACCACCTCGTTCCGCCTGCTGCGCCAGGCCGACCGGGCCAGCAAGCTCGACATCACCAATGTGCCGGGCAAGGACCATACCGAGTCCTTCCTGCTGGTGCAGGGCGACAAGGCCGCTGCCTTTGTGCTGGACGACATCCTGCTGGCCGGCCAGATCGCCAATGCGCGTGACCCGCAGAACTACGAGATCGTTGGCGAGAGCCTGCGCACCGAAAACCAGGCGCTGATGCTGCGCAATGACGACCCGGCCTTCAAGCAACTGGTGGACGAGACCGTCTCGGGCCTGATGCAATCGGGCGAGATGGAAAAGCTCTACAACCGCTGGTTCATGTCACCGATTGCGCCCAAGGGCATCAACATCAACTACCCGCTGAACGCCGAGACGCGCGATGCCTTTGCCAACCCCTCGTCCAAGGGGATCTGAGCGCCGGTCAGGCAAAGGCTGCTGAACACCGGCAGCCAGGCAGCCACGCCGCAAAGAGACCAGGACCAGGGGCCAGCCCCGGTTCCTGGTTTTTTATTGCGGCACCAGACCTGCGGCCTTGACCAGCTGCGCATGCAGGCTGATCTCCTGCGCAATGGTGTGCTGGAACTGCTCCGGCGTGGTGGGTGCCACTTCCATGCCCACATCCTGCAGCTGCTGCCGGATATCGTCGCGCAGCAAGATGGCCTGCACCTGGCGGTTGAGCGCATCGACGATGGGGCGCGGTGTGCGCGCCGGGGCCAGCAGACCGATCCAGGTCTGCATCACCATGTCGGGGATACCGGCCTCGGCCATGGTTGGCACCTCGGCAATCAAGGGTGAGCGCTTGTCGCTCATCAGCGCCAGCGCGCTGAGCTTGCCGGACTTGAGGTGGGGCAGGGCCTCGGGCAGCGGCGCAAACAGCAGATCCACATTGCCGCCCAGCATGTCGTTGATGGCGAGGGCACCGCCTTTGTAGGGCACATGCGTCATCTGCAGATGGCCCCGGGTCTCGAACATCAGCGCTGCCAGGTGCTGGGGGCTGCCTTCGCCCGAGCTGGCATAGGTCACGAGGGTCGGCTGGGCCTTGGCGGCGGCCAGCACGGCTGCAGCGTTGGGGAATTTCTTGCGGTCCTTGACCACCAGCACCATGGCCTGGTTGGCGAGCTTGGTGATGGGCGCAAAGTCGGCCTGCGGGTCATAGGGCAGGTCCTTGAAGATGCTTTTGTTGGTGGTCAGGAAGGACGCGGGCGAGGCCATCAAGGTGTAGCCATCGGGGCTGGCCTTGGCGACCACCGGCAGGCCAATGCGGCCGGAGGCGCCCGCGCGGTTGTCGACGATGAACGGCTGGCCGGTGCTGGCCTGCAGCTGCTGGCCGACCAGGCGCGCAATCATGTCGACACCGCCGCCCGCGGGCAGGGCCACCATCAGCTTGACGGGGTGGTTGGGGTAGCTGGCGGTCTGGGTCTGGGCCTGGGCACCGAAGGCCAGGAGACCCAGCGCTGCGGCCAGGCTGAAAAAGCAGTGACGACGATGCATGATGAACACTCCTGAAAAATCAATGGCTGGGGGCCGGGGCGGGATCGCTGGCCTGCAGGTAGCGCGCCAGCCGCAGGCGGCTGATGGCGGCAATCTCGTTCAGTGCCAGTTGCAGCTCCATCTGCCGCGTGTGGCCCAGGCGCTGCTCGAACACAAGCAAGGCCGATGCCAGGCTGTGCTGGCGGATGCAGAGAATGAAGGGAAAGCCAAAGCGTTCGCGGTAGGCGCGGTTGAGGCCATCCCAGCGCTGGGCCTCGGCCGCCTGCAGCTGGCCCAGGCCCAGGCTCGCCTGCTCGTCGGTGGATGCGGCATTCATCGCCCCCTGCCGGGCCAGCGCGCCGCCCAGCTCCGGGTGGCCGGCGTAAAAGCGGATGCGTGCCGGCTCGTCGAGCCGGGCGACCACCGCCAGCATGGCGCTGTGCAAGGCATCAGCGCTGGCAAAGGGGCGCAGCGCCACGGTCTGCGCCGCCACCCAGGGCGCATGCTCCCAGATGTCGGCCAGGGCCGCGCAGAACTCGTCAGGGCTGCAATGGTTGAGGTGGTCGAGGCGTTGGGCAGGCGTCATGCGGGCCATGCTAGGCCTGCAGACCATTGCCGTCCATCATAGGTTTGGCAATGCTGCATACGCAAAATTAGTACAATCGCCGCATTCCGGAGACCCCAACCGATGCGCCATTCGCTTGTCCCTACCGCTTTGCGCTATGCCGACCAGGTGGCCCGTTCGGGCTCGATCCAGAAAGCCGCGCGCGAGTTGCATGTGGCTGCATCGGCGATCAACCGCCAGATTCTGGCGCTGGAAGAAGAGCTGGGTGTGCCGCTCTTTGAGCGCATGCCCAGGGGCATGCGGCTGACGGCCTCGGGCGATGCGCTGATCACGATGGCCCGGCGCTGGCGCCAGGATGAGACCCGCATGGTGGCCGAGGTGCGGCGCATCCAGGGCATCCACCAGGGCCATGTGTCGCTGGTGGCGATGGACAGCCATGCCACCGGCGTGTTGCCCGCGCTGATCGAGGCGCTCAATGCCCAGCATCCCCTGGTCAGCCTGTCGGTAGAGCTGAGCACCCCGGACGATGCCGAGACGGCGCTGATGACCGGCAAGGCCGACCTGGCCGCCATCTTCAACCTGGCGCCGCGCCGTGAGCTGCTGGTGCTGTGGCAAGCCCAGCTGCCGCTGGGCTGTGTTGTGGCGCCGGGCCATGCGCTGGCCGGTCGCAAGAGCGTCAGTTTTCAGGAAGCGACCGCCTATCCGATCGCACTGCAAAGCCGCGCCATCACCATCCGCCGCCTGCTGGAGGCGCAGTACAGCTGGCTGTTCAAGGATGCGCGCGGCTTTGTCGAGAGCAATTCGCTGCAGCTGGTCAAGCAGCTGGCGCTGGGCGGGCAGCGCCTGATCTTTACCTCGCAGCTCGATGTCGCGCCTGAGCTGGCGGCCGGTACGCTGGTTTTTATCCCCATCCGCGACCAGGGCGCCGAGCCCCAGAGCATCAGCGTGGCCGTCGATGCCACGCGCCCGCCAGGCCCGGTGGTCAAGCTGGTGGCCCAGCAGCTGGCCGAGGCCCTGCAGGCCAGCCTGGACCGGGCCCGCCAGCCTGGCCGCAGCTTGGCCTGACGTCGGGCGAAGGCTGCGTAGTGGCCGCCCACAGGTCCCCGGCGCTTTGCATCAGCCGCACTTCCTCGCTATGCTGCTCGGTTGGCCCGATAGGCTGATTCGAAATAAGACAAAGAGGGAGGGATTTATGTGGACAACCATGGGCGTGGTGCTGGTAACCATCGCATTGACGTTTGTCGGTCTGTTTGTGCTGCTCAAGTTCGGCATTCGCTGGTATTTTTCGCGCATGCTCAAACATGTGCAGGCGCTGGGCAGTGCGCAGCAAGGCGTGGTGGCGCGCATCACGATGCAGCTGGAAAAGCTGCAGTTCAGCGACCCGCAGGTGCGCCGCGTGATGCAGGAGTTCAAGGCGCTGGGCTATGCATCGGCCGGGCGCTACACGGTGGATGAAATGCCTGGAATCAAGATCTGGGCGGGCACGCATCCGCACAACGGCAGTCTGGCCTTGGTGATGGAACTGGCAGACCGCTACTTCTGCGCAGATGTGGTCCGGTTTTATGAGAATGGTGCAGCGCTGGGCGCGGGCACCAACCCGGTGTTCCATGCCGAGCACTACCCCAACCATGTGCAGTACCGCCAGTTTCCACGCGATACGGCCATGCAGGACCTGGCCCAGTGGCTGGAGGCGCGGCCCTTGCAATCTGCGGTGGTCGCGGCCACGCCCAAGAATCTGCGCCAGCTCAATGCCCGCATGTACGCGGAGATGATGGACTTTCAGCTGTCGCAGCCCATGCCTGGTCTGGAGGCCTGGAAGCGCCTGGCTTTGCAGGATGCCGCCGCCCTGGGCAGTGCCCTACCGACCTTGACCGAGCCGCAATGGCAGGCCGCCTACGATGCGCAGCGCGAGAGCCAGCAAACTGCGACCGAAGAGGCCCTGCAAGACCATGTGCTGCGCAGCGGCCAGGTGTCTGCTGCGCAGTGGCAGGCGATGGCCCATGAGCTGGTCTATGTGCATGCGCTCCTCGGCGCAGAAGAGGTCGCAGAGCGCGCACTGCGCCGCAGCGCCTGGACGGCGGATGCGCCCCAGGTGGAGGCGCTGTTGCGCCAGAACCTGGCGCATGCCGAGCTGTTTGAAGCGATCCAGGGCCTGCTGCCCGAGGACGAGCGCTTTGTCTACCTGATCAGCATCAATGCGCCGCTGGATGCGCGGGTGTACCGGCCCCAAGTGCTTTGACCACCAGGCGGCCGATGCCCGTGCTCTGGCACCCCAACAGCGCGGTGCCAGACACTGCGCAAAGGCCGACGATGCTCAGCGCTCTGCGCGGTAAGGCTCGTCCATCGCGACAAAATCCTGCTCGGCCAGTGCCGCATCGATCCAGGCCTTGACGCCGGGCAGCTGGTGCACGCGCTCGATATAGGCGGCGATCTCGCCGGGGATGGGCAGCTGGTAGGTCTTGAGGCGTGAGCACACCGGCGCGTAGTAGGCATCGGCAATGCTGAACTGGTCAAACAGCATGGGGCCGCCATGCTGGGCCAGCAGGTGGCTCCACATGCTGCACAGGCGCTCGACATTCTTGCGCACGGCGGCGTTGTCGCGCCAGACGATCCGGCCCACCTCGGCCAGGTCGGCCTCGATGTTCATCGGGCAGGCACTGCGCAGGGCGGTGAAGCCGCCATGCATCTCGGCGCAGATGCTGCGGGCGCTGGCGCGGGCTGCCTTGTCCTTGGGCCACAGCTGCTTGTCCGGGTATTGTTCCGCCGCATATTCGGCAATCGCCAGGCTGTCCCAGACGCTGATGTCGCCATCGCGCAGTAGCGGCACCGTGCCGGTGGGGCTGATGGCGGTCATCGTGCGCTTGAACTCGGACTGGCTGTCAAAACCGTCGAAGCGGACAAACTTCTCTTCAAAAGGAATACCCGCCTGGCGCAGCAGCACCCAGGCGCGCATGGACCAGGAGGAGTAATTTTTATTGCCGATATAAAGCTGCAGCATGATCTCAACCGATTGATGAATGAAGGTACAGAGCGACTTATACCGTATGCGCAAGCCCCCAAACGGGCTCGCTTGCGGCTACGAATCGCCCAGGGGCCAGACCACGCCGTTGTCGTTGAGGATGGCGTCGAGCGGCAGGTCATGCGCTTCGGGCTCGAAGTCATCGACAAAGCCATTGGTAAAGCCCAGGCCCACGGTGAAGGGGCGCGGCTCCAGCGCGGCCAGCGTGCGGTCATAAAAACCGCCGCCATAGCCCAGGCGGTAGCCACCCGGGCCATAGCCCACGCAGGGCACAAACAGCAGGGTGGGCACGACCAGCTCGGTATTTTGCGGCTTGGGGATGTCGTAGGCGTCCATCTCCATCGGGCAACCGGGGTACCAGGCGTGGAAGCTCAAGGTCTTGTGCTGCTTGTTCACCACCGGCAGGGCGATGCGGCGCAGCTTGGGCTCGTCCATCAGCGCACCGTCTTCCTTCCAGCGGTGCAGCGCGGGCAGCGGGTCGAACTCGCCCTTGATCGGCCAGTAGGCGCCGATCACGGCATCCTGGCGCTCCATCAGCCAAAAACGCAGGACTTGCTGGAGCTGTTCGGCGCGCTCCAGACGATCGGGCATATGCAGACGCTGTTCAATGAGCGCTTGGCGTACGGCTTTTTTATCCATTGCAAATATCCCTACAGAAACACGCTGGGTCAACCATTCTGACAGCCAAAAGTGACGTTCCCAGCAAATTGGCTAGCGTGAAAACCAGATAGCTTTTTTACATATTGCGGCAGTTTCCGTAAGCGCATGTAAGAGGAGGCCGGGTATTGCAGCCTTTGGGACCGCTGGCGCGTCAGGCGATGTGTATGATTTTAGGGATCACCTGGGCGCCGCTCTACAGCGCCGCTGTCTCACAACCTGGATCGGCTATGCCTCGGAATGTTTTGCTTACCCCCTTGATGGCGGCCTTGCTGGCCTGGAGCGCGCTGCCGCTGGCCGCCCAGACGATTTTGCAGGGCGCAACGGCCGCGCCCACCTCGGTACAAACGCCGGTGCAGCTGCAGTCGAGCCCGTCGGTCAGCAGCGGCATGGTCAACGACGACGTGATCGTCGACATGCAGCAGGCCTTTCGCAAGCGCGAGAAAAGCAAGCTGACCCAGCTCTTGCCCGGCGCGCGCGGCCATGTGCTCGAGCCCTGGGCCGCGTACTGGGAGCTGCGCGCCCGCCTGAACGAGGCCACGCAGGACGAGGTGCAGGCCTTTTTGACCCGCTGGGCCGGCACCTACCAGGAAGACCGGCTGCGCAACGACTGGCTGCGCCTCCTGGGCCAGCGCCGCGACTGGAGCAATTTCGATGCAATGTACCCGGCCTTCCGCATGGGCGATGACCGCGAGCTGCGCTGCTACGCGGCGGTGATCGATCTGGCCAAGGGTGGCGAGCGCGAGCCGCTGGCCAGCACGGTCAAGAGCAACTGGTATGCGCAGCGCGATTCGGAAGACGGCTGCAACCTGGCGGCCTCGGAGCTGTTCTCGGCCGGCGGCCTGCAGGCCGACGATATCTGGCGCCGAGCGCGGCAGACCATGGAAGCGGGCCGGCCCCGTGCCGCCCGCGCTGCGGTGGAGGCGGTGGCCCCGATGCAGCTGCCCGCCTTTGCGACCATGCTGCAGTCGCCCAGCAAGTTTTTGACGGCCAAGGCCAAGACCTCGTCCAAGGAGCAGCAGGAGCTGGCCACCTTGGGGCTGATCAAGATCGCCGCAGACAACCCCGATGGCGCCGCCACCCTGATGGAAAGCCGCTGGAACGAGCTGCTGACGCAGCCGCGCCGCGACTGGGTCTGGGGCGTGATCGGCAAGACCCAGGCCACGCGCCTGTCGCCCGATGCGATGGCCAGCTTTGCCAAGGTGAGCAAGGAGTCCAACCTGAGCGACGACCTGCTGGCCTGGAAGACGCGCGCGGCACTGCGCGCCGGCCAGTGGCAGCAGGTGCGCAAGAGCATCGAGGCGATGAGCGCCGAGGAGCGCGAAGACCCCACCTGGATGTACTGGCAGGCCAAGGCCTTGCAGGCGGGCCGCATCAGCGAGGCGCAGACCCAGCAGTCGCGCCAACTGCTGCAAAAGATTGCCGGCACACAGGGCTTTTATGAGCAGCTGGCGCAGGAGGAGCTGGGCCAGCCCATTGTCATCCCGTCGCAGCCGGTGGCCATCGACGAGCAGGCGCGCCAGGCGGTGCGCAGCAGTGCGGGTCTGGCACGTGCGCTCTATGCGATCCAGCTGGGGCTGCGCAGCGAAGGGGTGCGCGAGTGGAACTACATGACCAACCTGCACCAGCGCGGCGGCATGGATGATGCCCAGCTGCTGGCCGCTGCCGAGCTGGCCTGCCAGCGCCAGATCTGGGACCGCTGCATCAACACCAGCGAGCGCACCAAGACCGTGGTCGATGTGGGCCAGCGCTACCCGATGCCGTTCAAGGAGGCCGTGGTGAACCGCTCGCGCGAGATTGGCCTGGATCCCGCCTATGTCTATGGTCTGATCCGCCAGGAAAGCCGCTTCATCATGGATGCCCGCTCGGGCGTCGGTGCCTCGGGTCTGATGCAGATCATGCCGGCCACCGCCCGCTGGACCGCCCGCAAGATCGGCATGACCGATTTCACGCCGGCCAGCATCAATGACCGCGACACCAACATCACCCTGGGCACCGCCTACCTCAAACTCGCGCTGGATGATTTTGATGGCTCGATGGCGCTGGCAGCTGCCGGCTACAACGCAGGCCCTGGCCGGCCGCGCAACTGGCGCAATGGACCGGTGCTGGACGGCGCCATCTGGGCCGAAAACGTGCCCTTTGCCGAGACGCGCGACTATGTGAAAAAGGTGCTCTCCAACACCACCAGCTATGCCGCGATTCTGACCGGCCAGCCCCAGTCGCTGCGCGCACGCCTGGGCTCGGTCGGTCCCAAGCCTGAGGGCGAACCGGATCTGTCCAAAGAGCTGCCCTGATAGCGCATAGGCTCGTTTACTGATTAACCAGCAGCGCGCCCTCACGCCGCGCGGCGCCTGAGCGCTCCAGGTCGGCCACCAGCGATGCATGCCACTGCGCCAGGTCCTGGTCTGCAAAGTAGCGCTGGTGCAGCAGGCCGTAGTAGGGCGTGGCGGCCAGCCAGGCCTGCAC
Source organism: Comamonas sp. MYb21 (assembly GCF_037479395.1). Lineage (NCBI taxonomy): Bacteria > Pseudomonadati > Pseudomonadota > Betaproteobacteria > Burkholderiales > Comamonadaceae > Comamonas > Comamonas sp. MYb21. Next base: position 225,236 of record NZ_JBBGZC010000003.1, read on the forward strand.
TTGCCCCAAAGGCAGCTGTTGCCACTCCAATAGCTTGTACTTGAGCAGCACCTTGGCAGCATAGAGCGCATGGCGCTCGGGGCTTTGCACAAAGCGCTCCAGCCGCTGGCGCGCGGTGTGCAGCGCAGTGGCCACATCGCTGAAGGCACTGCCGTGGCCCGGCAGCACCAGGCGCGGCTGCAGGCGCTCGATCACATCCAGCGTGGCTGCCACCTCGTCAAAGGCCGCCGTGCCTTCGATCTCCGGAAAGACCACGCCAAAGCCGTTTTCCCAGAGCGCGTCGGCCGAGATCAGGATGCCTGAGGCGGGCTCGAACAGAATCACCGAATGCGGGTCATGGCCGGGCGCGGCATGGATCTGCCAGCGCTGTTCACCGAGCGCGATCTCTGTGCCCGGCTGCAGCAGCTCGTCCATCTGAAAGCGCGGGCAGTCCTGGCCGGTGGGGCGGTAGCTCAGCTGGTTCTCGTCCCAATCGATGACCGCCTGCGCATGGCCGGGTGCAATGCTGGTGCGGGCCTGGGGCCAGCGCTGCTGCAAGGCGGCATTGCCGCCGCAGTGGTCGCTGTGCAAATGGGTGTTGACGATGCGCTGCAGCGGCGCGCCTTGCAGGCTGGCCTCGACGAGCGCCACGGTCTGCGCGGCATGGCTGCAGTAGCCGGTATCGACCACCGCCGTGGTGCCGCGCACAAACACCGTGTTGTTGGCCGACAGCCAGCCGCGCTCGATGAACTGGAGATCGGCGGGCAGCGAAGCGGTGGAAGCGGACATGGTGGCGCAGGCGAAGGGGCAAGACCGCCAGCCTAGCAGACGCGGCATGTCTGGCGCTGGCACCCAGGCGTCAGCGGGGCGTTTGCGAGCCGCTGCTGCCCAGCATGAAGACCTGGCGGACCTCTTGGGGCGCGGCCAGCGTGTCGGACTCGTCCTTGAGGTGCACGCCCGAGAGCTGGCGCTGGCGCGCCTGCTGCATCAGGTAGTGCAGCTTGTGGACGGCCTGCGCATAGCTCAGCCCCTGCTCGCGCACATTGGAGATGCAGTTGCGCGCCTCATCGGTCATGCCCGGGCGGGGCTGCCAGGTCATGTACAGGCCCATGCTGTCCGGGGAGCTCAGGCCCGGGCGCTCGCCGATCAGCACCACCACCAGCGAGGCGCCCAGTGCCGCACCAATCTCGTCGCCCAGCGCGACCCGGGCATGGCGCACCACCGTGATGGGGCCGACGCGCCACTGCTCGGCCAGCGCCGGCAGCATCTGGCGCAGAAAAGGCAAGGCATTGCGCTCGATGGCCAGAGAGGACAGGCCATCGGCGACGACAAACACCACATCGGCCTGGGCAGCGGGCAGGCCCTGGAGCAGAGCCCGCGACTCGGCGCTCAGGCGCCGGCCCAGATCCGGGCGCTGCAGGTAGGTGGGGCGGTCTTGGGCTGCGCTGTGCAGGTGCAGCACCGGCTGGGTGTGCAGCGCTTGTAGTTCGCTCGCCAGCGGGTCCATGTCAAGCTCGGTATGCACGGCCATGCGTGCCTGGGCATGGGCGAGGGCAAAGTCCAGATGCGCGCGCGTGGGCAGGCTGGTGCCGGCACGGCCCAGCGCAATGCGGGCGCTGGTGAACTGGCGCAGGCGCTCCCAGGGGTTGGGGGTGACGGCGGCGCTTGCGGGCTCGGCTGGGGCGGGCAGGCCGGCTGGGGCAGAAGGGCGTGGGGACATGGGGCGCTTCAGTTGAGCTGGGCCAGCGCTTGCGAAAAAGGCGCGGGCAGGTCAGCGGCCAGGCGCAGGCCCGGGCCCGAGCCAGAGGCCTGGGCAATGCCCATGGTCTGCAGCCAGGCCTCGAACTCCGGCGTAGGCCGCAGGCCCAGGGTCTTGCGCAGGTAGAGCGCATCGTGGAAGGAGGTGGTCTGGTAGTTCAGCATGATGTCGTCTGAGCCCGGAATGCCCATGATGAAATTGATGCCGGCTACGCCAAACAAGGTCAGCAGCACATCCATGTCGTTTTGGTCGGCCTGGGCATGGTTGGTGTAGCAAATGTCGCAGCCCATCGGCAGGCCCAGCAGCTTGCCGCAGAAATGGTCTTCGAGCCCGGCGCGGATGATCTGCTTGCCGTCGTAGAGGTACTCGGGCCCGATAAAGCCGACCACGGTGTTGACCAGCAGCGGCTCGAACTTGCGCGCCACCGCATAGGCGCGCGCCTCGCAGGTCTGCTGGTCCAGCCCATGGTGGGCGCCGGCCGACAGCGCGCTGCCCTGGCCGGTCTCAAAGTACATGGCGTTGTTGCCGATGCTGCCGCGCGCCAGGCTCTGCGCCGCGTCATAGCCCTCTTGCAGCAAGGCCAGGTCCAGGCCAAAGCTGCGGTTGGCAGCCTCGGTGCCGGCGATGGACTGGAACACCAGGTCCACCGGCACGCCCCGGCCAATGGCCTCGATGCTGGTGGTCACATGGGTCAGCACGCAGGACTGGGTGGGGATCTGGTACTGCTGGATCACCTCGTCGAGCATATAGAGCAAGGTGCTGACGGCGGCGATGCTGTCGCTGGCCGGGTTGATGCCGATGACCGCATCGCCATTGCCGTACATCAGGCCGTCGAGCAGGCTGGCGGCAATGCCCGAGGGGTCGTCGATGGGGTGGTTGGGCTGCAGCCGGGTGGACATGCGGCCAGGCAGGCCGATGGTATTGCGAAAGCGGGTGACCACGCGGCATTTCTGCGCGATCAAAATCAGGTCCTGGTTGCGGCAGAGCTTGGAGGTGGCGGCCACCATCTCCGGGGTCAGGCCCGGTGCCAGTGCGCGCAAGCTCGCCTCGTTGGCGGCGTCCGACAGCAGCCAGTCGCGAAAGCCGCCCACCGTCAGATGCGCGACCGGCGCAAAGGCAGCGCGCTCATGGCTGTCGATGATCAGGCGGGTGACCTCGTCGCTCTCATAGGGCACCAGCGCCTCTTGCAGAAAGTGCGCGAGCGGCAGATCGGCCAGCGCCATCTGTGCGGCAACGCGCTCGGTGTCATGGCGGGCCGCGACGCCGGCCAAGTGATCGCCCGAGCGGGCCGGCGTGGCCTTGGCCATCAGCTCGCGCAGCGATGCAAACAGATGGCGCTCGGCGCCCACGGTATGGGAGTAGGGCATGGTCGCAGCGCTTCCTCAGGGGGTTGTCTCGCCGGGGGCGTCGGCCACCAGGTGGTGGCGGCTGTACAGCGCAAAGTAGGCAACGAAGACAGCGTAAACGATGAGGGCGCCGATGAGAACCCGGGGGTCCACCAGAAAGCCGGCCACCACGGCGATGCAGGCCAGCACCAGCGCGATGCCCGAGGTGAAGACGCCGCCGGGCGTGCGGTAGGCGCGCGGCAGGTTCGGCTCCTTGATGCGCAGCCAGATATGCGCGGCCATCATCATCACGTAGGAGATCGTGGCGCCAAACACCGCGACAAGGATCAGCAGATCGCCCTGGCCGGTCAGCGACAGCGCAAAGCCGATCGCGCCGGGCACCAGCAGTGCGAGGTACGGGGTCTTGCGCTGCGTGGTCAACGACAGGCACCGGGGCAGGTAGCCGGCGCGCGACATCGCAAACACCAGGCGCGAGTAGCCGTAGATGATCGAGAAGAAGCTGGCAATGAGGCCGGCCAGGCCGACAAAGTTCACAAAGCGGCTGATCCAGGTGGGGCCACCCAGCACCTTGCTGGATTCCAGCGCCTCGACCAGCGGGTTGCCCGAGTTCATCAAGGCCGCAGCCCCCGCGCCGCCTGGCGCCAGCACCAGGATCAGGCCGCAGAACAGCACCAGCACGGCGATGGCGCCGATCAGGCCGCGCGGCAGATCGCGGCGCGGGTCCTGCGCTTCTTCGGCGGCCAGGGGCACGCCTTCTACCGCCAGAAAGAACCAGATGCCATAGGGGATGCAGGCCCAGATGCCGATGTAGCCAAAGGGCAAAAAGCTGCTGGCGCCCCAGGCGTCGGTAGGGGCGATGTCAAACAGGTTGCTGAGCTGGAAATGCGGCACCATCGCGACGATGAAGACCACGAGCGCAACGACTGCCAGCGCGGTGACGGCAAAGATGAGGCGCAGGGCTTCACCCGCGCCATAGATGTGGATGCCCAGAAACACGGCATAAAAGCCCAGGTAGACCATCCAGCCATCGATGCCGAACAGCGACTGGCAGTAGGCGCCGATAAAGGTGGCAATCGCCGCCGGTGCAATCGCGTATTCGATCAGGATGGCGACGCCGCAGAGAAAACCGCCCCAGGGCCCAAAGGCGCGCCGGGCAAAGCCATAGCCGCCGCCCGCCGTGGGCGCGATGGTGGCGAGCTCAGCGAGCGCAAAGCACATGCAGGTGTACATCGTCGCCATCAGCGCCGAGGCCACCAGCAGGCCGCCCCAGCCGCCGGTCTTGAGGCCGAAGTTCCAGCCGGCATAGTCGCCCGAGATGACATAGGCCACGCCCAGGCCGACCAGCAGCAGCCAGCCGGCTGCCCCGCGCTTGAGCTGGCGCTGCTCGAAATAGTTGCTTGGGTGCGCGGCGCTGGCGCCTGCGGGGTTGGGGGTTTGGGCCATGGCCTGCCTTGTTGTCTGTGGTGTCCCCGATGGTGGCTAAGATGGGCTCCGGGCTCTATCCGATTTCGGCAAATCTGGCTAAGGGGAAGGCTGGGTTGACCTTGGTGCGCTTTTTGCATGACCATGCCTGTATGCCTAGCCACGCCATTGCGCCGCCATGTCCCTGAGCGCCCCTTGTCCATCGCCCGCGCTGAGCAGCCTCCGTGCTGAGCGCTGCGCGACTGCGCAGGTGGCGCAGACCTGTGATGTCGATGAGCAGGCGGCCTTGCTGCAGGGCTGGAACCAGCGCTATGAGCAGCTGTCGGCCGGCAGCTTTGAGGGCCGGGTGACCAGCTTGCACCTGGGGCCTATCCAGGCCTGGCGCGAGTTCTCCAGCCAGGCGCTGCACCAGACCGGTGCCTTGCGCGCCGGGCAGTTGGCCATCGGCCTGCCCAGCAGCATTCCGGGCAACACCATGTTCTGCAACCGCTCCTGCAGCGAGGGGCATGCGATTGTGTTCTCGGGCGATGGCCCCTTTGAGTTTGTCTCGCCCGGCGGCCTGGAGATCATCGATTTTGTCGTAGACCAGGGCAGCCTGGACCCCTATCTGACCGCCTGCGAGCGCGAGCAGTTGCAGGCTCAGCTGGCGCAGCCGCATCTGCGGCCGGTCTCGGCCCATGAGCGCTGGCGCCTGCCGATTCTGCTGTCCGACATGCAGCAGTGCCTGGCCGATACCACGCCAGAAGCCCTGCCGCCCCAGCAGCTCGACGAGATGGCCGGCGATGTGCTTGCCGCCATTGCTGCGGTGCTGCGCGATGGCGTGGGGAACGAGGCCGATGAGCAGCTGTCCTACCAGCGGCGCGCGCATATCGTCAGCATGGCGCGGGAGCGGGTGGTGGCCACAGGCGCCGATGGCTCATTGACGGTCGAAGACCTGTGCCAGGCGCTGGCGGTGAGCCGCCGCGCCTTGCAGTACTCGTTCCAGGAAGTGCTGGGCATCTCGCCGCAAAGCTATCTGCGCGCCGTGCGCCTCAATGGTGCACGCCGCGCGATCAAGCAGGGCAGCAGCGTCTCGGACGCCGCGCTGGCCTGGGGCTTTTGGCACTTTGGCCGCTTTGCGCAGGAGTACAAGGCTTTGTTTGCCGAGCTGCCCTCGCACACCTGCAAGCGCTACCGCTGAGCGCTGCGCGCAACTTTTAATCCTGGGCGTCCGCTGCCAGCTCCGGCAGGCCGCGCAATGCGGCATACACGGGGGTGAAGTCGCCCTCGGTCATGTCAAACAGCTGCTGGAAATCGTCAATGACGAAATAGGTCTGCTGGTAGCTGTCGATCTTGTAGCGGGTGCGCATCGTGCGCTCCAAGGACAGCGGCAGGCGCTGGGGCAGCGGGCTGGTGACGGCATGCTGCAGCTCGCCCGATGAGCTCAGAATGCCGGCGCCATAGGCGCGGATTTCACCATGCTCGCGGATCAGGCCAAACTCGATCGTGTACCAGTAGAGGCGGCTGAGCATTTCGCAGGCGCCCAGGCGCTCGGCCTTGAGCCCGCCCTGGCCATAGCGCTGCACATAGTCGGCAATCACCGGGTTGAACAGCAGCGGCACATGGCCGAACAGGTCGTGGAAGATATCGGGCTCGACCACATAGTCGAACTCCTCGGGCTTACGGATCCAGTCCGTGACCGGGAATTTTCGGTTGGCCAGCAGGCTGAAAAACGGCACCTCCGGGATCAGGCCCGGCACCGCGACGATCTCCCAGCCGGTGGCCTGGCGCAGCCGCTGGTTGATGTCTTCAAAGCGGGGGATGCGGTCTTCGACGCCGAGCGATGGCAGCGCATCGATGAAGGCCTGGCTCGCCAGCCCCGGCAGCAAGGCCTTTTGGCGCGCATACAGGCGCCGGTAGGTGTCGTGGTCGGCCTCGGTGTAGGCGGCGTAGTCTTGCGCGCAGGTGTAGTCGTCCTGCGCGCGGCTGTAGTCGCCGCGGGGCGGCCGGTCCGATTGTCCATAAACCACGGGTGCTTGTCCCATGCTGTGCTCCTTACATTGTGGAGCCGCCAACACAACCCTTGATACGTCGTTGCCAAGCCTGGTCGTACGTCTGTACTGCCTGCGGCTTGACGCCTAGTCTCAACCGCAAACCTTCGGTTTGCTGGGTCGTGTTACCGGCTCTTATAAAGACCAGCCGGGCACCCGCAGTTGTTAGGCTGCAGGCGCTCAGTTGGTCTTGATCTTGATCGTGTTGATCAGAAACTGAAACTTGCGTGCTTCCTGCGATACAAAGTGCGACAGCTCCTTGAGGCGCATGTCTTCGGGCGCAATGCCCATCTTCAGGTACTCGGCCTTGAAGCGCGGGTCGGTCAGCGCGCCCTGGAAGGCGTAGGCGTACTTCTGCGCTTCCTGGTCGGGCAGGCTGGCGGGGGCAAACACACCAAACCAGGTAGAAACATCAAAGCCTGGCACCGACTCGTTCACCGGCGGCACCTGGGGCAGGGCCACATTGCGGTCCGAGGTGGTCACGGCCAAGGCCAGCAGCTCGCCGGACTTGATCAGCGGCAGGGCCGAGGCCAGGTTGTCGAACACCACATCGATCTCACCGCTCAGCAGCGCCTTCTGGGCCGGGGCCGCACCGGCGTAGGGCACGCTGGGCATCTGCAGATTGGCCAGCGACTTGAGCATCTCGCCCGAGATATGGCCGATACTGCCGTTGCCGCCCGAACCCATCTTCAAGCTGCCGGGGTGGCCCTTGATGTAGCTGACCATCTCCGAGGTGGTCTTGATGCCCAGCTGCTCGGCACGGCTCTTTTTCATCACCAGCACGTTGGGCACGCGCGCCACCAGGATCAAGGGCTTGAAGTCCTTCTGTGCGTCGTACTGTGGCGGTGTGCCCAGGTAGGGCAGCACCGCATGCGTGGCCACCGCGCCCATCAGCACCATGTTCTCCTGGGGCTTGGCCTGGGCCACCAAGGTCGCGCCCGTGGCACCGCCGGCCCCCGGCTTGTTGGCCACCGTGATGGCGCCCAGTTGCTTTTCGGCGCCCTGGGCCAGCAGGTGGGCCGAGGTGTCCAGCGGTCCACCGGCGGGGTAGGGGACCACAAAGGTCAGCGGTTGGCTGGCGTTCTGCGCGCTGGCAGCCAACATGAAACCAGACAGAATGGCGGCGAGGGTGACGGTGCGTTTCACAATTGTTTCCAGATTGATAAATCGCTCCGCAGTATAGAGAGGCCGCGTGGCAAATTGAGGAATATCAAAGCCGCAGCCCTTCAATTTTTCCTATAGCACCCCACGGCGCATCTGATCGAGTTCAATGCTCTCGAACAGCGCCTTGAAGTTGCCATTGCCAAAACCATCGTCGCCCTTGCGCTGGATGAACTCGAAGAAGATGGGGCCCAGCTGGTTCTCGCTGAAGATCTGCAGCAGCAGCTTCTGGCCGGTGCCATCGATCAGGATCTTGCGCTTTTTCAGCTCGGCCACATCCTCGCCGTGGTCGGGCAGGCGCTTGTCCACCAGCTCGTAGTAGGTGTCGATGGTGTCGAGCAGCTTGACGCCGCCGGCACGCAGCTGGTCCACGGTGGCATAGAGGTTGTCCGAGCCCATCGCGATGTGCTGGATGCCTTCGCCGTTGTACATGTCCAGGTATTCCTGGATCTGGCCGGCCTTTTCCTTGCCCTCTTCATTGATGGGAATGCGGATCTTGCCGCAGGGGCTGGTCATGGCCTTGCTCTTGACGCCGGTGACCTGGCCTTCGATGTCGAAGTACTTGATCTCGCGGAAGTTGAACAGGCGCTCGTAGAAGCCCGCCCATTCGTCCATGCGGCCCCGGTGCACGTTGTGGGTCAGGTGGTCGATATAGGTCAGGCCATGGCCGTGCGGGTTCAGGGCTTCTTCGGCGCTGACGCCGGGCAGCGGCTCGAAGTCCACATCGAAGAAGCCGATGTTGCCGATGTCGCCGGCCTGGGCGCCGTTCTTGCCGCGCCAGCGGTCCACCAGGTAGATGAGGCTGTCGCCAATGCCCTTGATTGCGGGGATGTTCAGCTCGCCCGGGCCGGCCTGGCCGGCGTAGCCCCAGGCGCCCAGGCCCAGGGCACGCTCGTAGGCGGCCTTGGCATCCTGCACGCGGAAGGCAATGGCGCAGACGCTGGGGCCGTGCAGGCGGGCAAAGCGCTGGGCAAAGCTGTCGGGCTCGGCGTTGATGATGAAGTTGATCTCGCCCTGGCGGTACAGGGTCACGTTCTTGTGGCGGTGGCGCGCGACGGGCTTGAAGCCCATGGCCGTGAAGACCTTGCCCATCGCGACCGGATCGGGCGCGGCATATTCGATGAACTCGAAGCCGTCGGTGCCCATGGGGTTGTCCCAGGTCGTGAATTCGGTGGTCTGGTGGGGAATGGCGGCTGTCATCGCAGGTCTCCTGTGGATCGTCTCGGGTGGCGCCAGCGTCGGCTGGCTGCTGTGGCTCCACTGTACCGATCTTGGTGCGCAGCATTTTGGCGATTTATCCCAGTCCAATCGCAGTAAAAGCCTGATTTGTGTGTTCTTGCTAAAAATCAAGCATTAAAATTGCGTGATCCTGTTGTGTCGCGCTGCTGCGGTGCAGCAAAAACATTCCGGACCCCTGCCATGACCACCTCTGCCTACCCCCTGGACAAGCTCGACCGTGCCATCTTGCAGCGCCTGCAGCACAACGGCCGCGAGACCTATGACGTCGTGGGCGAGCAGGTCGGCCTGTCGTCGAGCGCCGTGCTGCGCCGGGTCAAGCGCCTCGAAGAGGTGGGCGTGATCGAGCGCTATGTGGCCCTGGTCAAGCCCGAGGCGGTGGGCCTGTCGATGACCGCCTACCTCAATGTGCGGCTGGAGAAGTTCACCGAGGCGAGCAAGCGCAACCCGCTCGATCTCTTCCGCGCCAGCGTGCAAAGCTGGCCCGAGGTGGTCGAATGCGTGGCGCTGACCGGGGACATGGATTATCTGCTGCGCGTGGTCGTCGCCGACATGGCGCACTACAGCCGCTTTGTGATGGACACCCTGCTGCGCCACCCTGCCGTGCAGGACTGCAAGACCAGCTTTGTGCTGGACCGTGTCAAGCTCACCACAGCGCTGCCGGTATTGCCCGGGGTCTGAACCACAGCCGATGTTGCGCCAGCGCAAACGGCGCTGCGATTGCTGGGCCGCTCACAGGCCCTTCAAACCGCATGCCCGAGTGCCCACTTGCGGTGCAAAGCCGCATGACCGGGGACTTTGAATACCCTTTGTAAGCGCGGGGTAAGCCATAGGCACGAAATATGCTGCATCGCAGCATGATTGATAATGCGCGGGTTAACCCGTATATTTACCCCATGATCACGACGAAAGAATGGTTCCCTTCATCCGTTGCCAACGGCATGATGGCGTTTTTCCCCTTCTTTGGCCGGTTGGGCGAGAGCCCGCAGCAGCCCGACGGCAAGAAGCCACGACCTTCCGCCTCTATGGTTCCTATCCGCGCCCTCAGTGAGCGTCACCGCCCGCGCATCCTCGCCCATCTGCTGGCGCTCGATGCGCAGGACCGCTATTTGCGCTTTGGCTACCAGGCCAGCGACGCGCAGATCGAGCGCTATGTGGACGGCCTGAACTTCGAGCGTGACGAGATCTTTGGCATCTACAACCGCAGCCTCAAGCTGATCGCGATGGCCCATGTGGCCTACGCGCCGCCGTCGTCGAACATGGCCAGCTGCGCCGAGTTTGGCGTCTCCGTGCTCAAGTCCGGCAGGGGCAAGGGCCTGGGCAGCCGTCTGTTCGAGCGCGCCGCGATGGACGCGCGCACCAAAGGCGTGCAGATGCTGTTCATCCATGCACTGTCCGAGAACACCGCGATGCTCAAGATCGCCCGCAAGGCCGGCGCCACGGTCGAGCGCGATGGCTCCGAATCCGAGGCCTACCTCAAGCTGCCTCCCGCCGGCTTTGACACCCGCATGGCTGACTTGGTCGAGGACCAGATGGGCGAGATGGACTACCAGTTCAAAAAGCAGGCGCGCCAGTTCTGGGATTTCCTGTCCACCGTGCAGGAAGTGCGTCGCGATGTGCAGGAAGGCCGGCACAAGTCGGGCCAGTAAACAGCCGGGTTTGTCACAGGGGAGTGCTGAAGGATTGGGCAGCGATTTCGGAGGAAATCCGCAATTTGATATCCTGATCGCTTGTTTCACTACCGCACGTCCTGCATTCCAAGACAGTGTCAGACCCCCATCCCTCGCGCTTCCCTGACAAGGAAGACAAACGCACCTTTTTTCAAAAGGTCGCTGAACTGATTCACCCGGCCCCAGACTCTGCGGACGAGTTGATCGAAACCCTGGCGGAAGCCGAAAGCAACGATGTCATCAACGCGGACTCCCGCGTGATGCTGGAGCGGGTCATCCGCATGGAAGACATGACCGCAGGCGATGTGATGGTGGCCGCACCGCGCATGGACCTGGTCGACATCGAAGCCGACTACGAGTCGGTGCTGCACACCGTCATCAACACCGCGCATTCGCGATTCCCGGTGTTCCAGGGCGAGCAGGAAAACATCATTGGCATCCTGATGGCCAAGGACCTGCTCAAGCTGCAACGTTCCCCCCAACTCAATCTGCGCGCGCTGCTGCGCCCGGCGGTGTTTGTGCCCGAGAGCAAGGGCCTCAACGACCTGTTGCGCGAGTTCCGGGGCAACCGCAACCACCTGGCCATCGTCATCGATGAGTTCGGCCGTGTGGCCGGCCTGGTCACGATTGAAGATGTGCTCGAACAGATCGTCGGCGAGATCGAGGACGAGTTCGATCTGCCCGAAGACGAGGGCGATATCTTTGCGCTGGCCGATGACACCTTCCGCATCTCGGGCGATACGCCTGTCGAGCGGGTGGCTGACGAGTTCAACGTGGTGCTCGAGAGCAGCGACCCCGATGAATCGTTTGAGACCATTGGCGGCCTGATTGCCCACGAGCTGGGCCATGTGCCCAAGCGCGGCGCCCACATCATGCTGGGCGGCCTGCACTTTGAGGTGCTGCTGACCAAGGGCGGCGCGGTGCGCTGGTTCCGCGTGCAGCGGGCCGCGCCAGTGTCGGACCCGGCCGCAGACGCTTGAGTCCGCGCCGGATAGGCGCCCATACCGCCTGCAGCTGGGCTGCAATCCATGGCAGCGAACCCCGGTTCGCTGCCATTTTTTATCGGCGCTCGCTGCGCCTGCCCGGTGTTTGGCCTTATGGGCAGGGCTGTAGCGCAGCCTCCCTAAAATGCTGCTCCATGCCCACCTCCCCACAAGCCCCCACCCCGGCAGCTGCCGCTGATAGCGCAACCACGGCTCAGCAGCCAGCCTGGCCGGCCATCACCGCCCCGCATGCGGCGCCCCAGGACCACTGGATTGAACAGCTGGGCCGCCGCCGCAATGATGACTTTGCCTGGCTCAAATACATCCCAGAGACCGGCACGCGCAGCATGGACAACCTGCCCGAGCCGCTGGGCAGCCTGCTGCAGGCCGAGCGCGACTATGCGCAGCAGATGCTGGCGCCGCAGGCCGCATCGATGCAGCGCTTCTACGATGCGATGGCCGCCCATGTCTGCAGCACTGCGCTGGCTGCGCCCGCCGCACTGCAAGGCTGGGCTTACAGCAGCCAGCCCGGGGCGGGCGGCCAGCGGGTGTTTGTGCGCAGCCATTCGGATGGCCGGGTGCAGACCCTGGTCGACGAGGCCGTGCAATCGCAGGGCCATCGGTACTACCGCGCCACCGACCACCAGGCCAGCCCGGACGACCGCTACTACGCCTGGGCCGAAGACCTGATCGGCAATGACCGCCACCGCATCTGCGTGCTCGACACCGATACCGGCCAGACCCAGGTGCTGGTGGAGGGCGATGCCTTTGGCTATGGCGGCCTGACTTTTTCGCCGTCGTCGCAGGACCTGTTCTGGATCTGGCGCGATGCGCACAGCCGACCCTCGCGCCTCTACCGCAGCGCGCTGCAGGGCGGGCAGCCGGTGCTGGTGCATGAGGAGGCCGACCCGGCGCTCTTCATGCGCGTGGCGCGCACGGCGCCCAATGGTTTTGTGGTGCTGAGCCTGTTCGGGCCCGACACCAGCGAGCTGCACCTGATTGCCGCCGGCCAGGAGCATGCCGCGCCCCGCCTGCTGCGCCCGCGCGAGCGCGGCATCCGCTACGAAGTCAACGAATGGAATGGCAGCCTGGTGGCGCTGACCAATGCCGGGGGCGCCACCGACCGCCAGATCCTGCGGCTGGGCCCCGACCTGCAGCCCCAGCAAACGCTGGCCGCCCACCGCCATGGCGTGCCCATCATCAAGATGCAGCCCTTTGCCAGCACGCTGGTGCGGCTGGAGAGGGTGGATGGCCTGCACCAGCTGGTGCTGCTGCAGCGCGACGGGGCGCAAACCACGGTCCGCTTCGACGAACCCGCCTACACCTTGGACCTGCTGCCCGGCCAGCACTGGGATGCCAGCCATGTGCGCATCAAGCATCAGACGCCGGCCCAGCCGCCGCGCTGGCTGGACATCCGCCTGGCCGACGGCCAGATGACCGAGGTGGGCCGCGAGACCTGGAGCGGACTGGACCCGGCCAACTACCGCATCGAGCGCCTGCAGGCGCGTGCCGATGACGGCCAGTGGGTGCCGCTGACGGTGCTCTCGCGCAAGGACATCGACGCCAGCCAGCCCCAGCCGCTGCTGCTGACCGGCTATGGCGCCTACGGCATTGCGCACGAGGCCTCGTTCTCGCTGCCGGCCCTCGCCTGGGTCGATGCCGGCTACCGCTATGCGATTGCCCATGTGCGCGGGGGCTCGGAAAAGGGCCATGACTGGTACCAGGGCGGCTGCCGCGAGCACAAGCGCAATTCGATGACCGACTTCATCGCCTGCGCCCAGCATTTGCAGCAACTGGGTTACAGCACACCGCAGCAGACGGTGGCCCAGGGCATATCGGCCGGCGGCCTGCTGGTCTGCGGCGCGATGAACATGCAGCCCCAGCACTGGGCGGGCGTGATTGCGCAGGTGCCCTTTGTCGACATGCTCAACACCATGAGCGATGCCGACCACCCGCTGGTGCCGCTGCTGCGCCCGGACTGGGGCGATCCGCTGGCCGACCCGGTTGCCTATGACTACATCGCGGCGCTGTCGCCCTACGAGAATGTGCGTGAGGCGGCCTACCCGCCGCTGCTGTGCACCGCCGGCTTGAAGGATGACCGCGTGCCGTACTGGGAGCCGGCCAAACTGATGGCCAATGTGCGCCGCCGCTCCACCAGCGCGGCGCCCGCCTTGTTGCTGCTGAACCCGGACAGCGGCCACCAGGAAAGCGACCAGCAGCAGAGCGTGTTGGGCCAGGCCGCGCGCCTCTGGGCCTTTGCCCAGCACTGCGCCACGGCCGGCAAGCCGCCAGCTGTTTAGCGTGGCAGCGCTGCCTTGGGGCGGCTGCGTTGGAACAGCCCCCAGGCGCACCAGGCCGACACCAGCAGTGCCGGCACGGCCGTGACCGAGATGGCGCTGAGCAAATGGCCCTGCACCACCCAGGTGGAGATAAAGCCTGCCAGCAGGGGCCCCAGCGCGCTGAAGACCGAGACCACAAAGCTCCACAGCGCAAAGATGCGGGCGCGCAAGGCGGCAGGGGTGAGGTCCTGCAGCATCGTCGGCACCAGCGCATTGGCGGTGCAGGTGATGAAGAGAAAGAGCCCCACCACCACAAAGGCCTGCGGCAGCGACGCGGTGGAGAACAGCATCAGGATGGCCGGGATGGCCAGCAGCGCGCAGACGCCCATGATGAGCGGGCGCACCGCCTGGCCCAGGCGCTGGGCGAGCCAGCGGTCCAGCCAGGCTACCACCGGCAGGCAGCCCAGCGTGCTGACCAGCAGGATCGGGCCCATCACCTCGCCAATATGGGCCGGCGTGGCCTCAAAGCGGCGCTCCAGCGCCAACGCGATCAGCTGGTTCAAGCCTTGCACGGCAACCATCAGGCTGCCGGCAATGCCGACAAAGAGGCCAATGGGCTGCCAGCGCGCGCGCAGAAACTGGCGCAGCGAGGCACCGCTGGCGCCATCGCTGCTGGCGATGTAGCGCGGCGGATCGGCGGTGAACAGGCCCGCCAGCAGCAAGGGCAGGCCGGCGACCGACAGCAGCAAGAAGGCCTTGCGCCAGGCATCCATGTCGCCCGGAATCAGCGCGACGGCCGCGCTCTGGATATCGCCTGCAAAATAAAAGCCGGCACTGGCGCCGCTCGAGACCAGGGCCGCAAAGCCCAGGTTGGCCAGCACGCGGTGGCGCTGCGGCGCCAGGTCGGGGATCATCGAATACACCAGCGGCACCATTGCAAACTCGGTGATGCCGGCGGCCGAGCGGCCCAGAAAGAAGAGGGGAAAGTTGGGCGCCAGTGCGCTCAGCACCATCATCGCGGTGGAGGCCGCTATCAGACAGAGCAGCACGCGCTTGCGCGAGAAACGGTCGGCAAACCGCGCCAGCGGAATGGCGAGCGCACTGCCCACCAGCACACCAGCCAGGCCCTGCAAGGCACCAATGGCGGCATCGCTGATTGCAAAGCTTTTCTGGATGGCCGACAGCGAGATGGCCTGCAGGCCATAGTCGCTCATCTGCACCCCGGCGGTGAGGCCCAGAAAAACAACCGTCAGCAAAGCACGAACGGACCACTGCGCGGGTCCGGTGTCGGCGGCAGAGGGGGCGGCACTGCCGGAAGAAGTCGTCATGGAATTGCAGTCAGAGAAAAAGCCACATCCCCTGCTGCGGACACTGCCGCAGCAGGGGCGCTAGGCTTTCGATCTTAGTGGCTTACTTCCACTGGTACTGCAGCTGCACATCCACCGTGCGGCCACCGCCGTAGTAGCAGTAGAAGTCACAGCCGCTGACATAGGTCTTGTCGGTCAGGTTGCGGGCATTGAGTTGCAGTGCCCATTCGCGGCTCAGGTCGTAGCGCACCATCAGGTCCAGCAAGGTGTAGCCGGAGATGCGCTTGCCGGGGCTGTAGCGCTGGTCTTCGGTCTGGCCGTTGTAGCGGGCGCCGGCGGCGACGGTCAGCTTCTGGCTGTTGGCCAGGCTCAGGCTGTGGCTCAGCCACAGGCTGACCTGGTTGTCCGGGATCAGCGGCGTGCGCACGGTCTGCGTGGCCGAGATGTCCTGCTTGGAGTTGTTGTGCGTGTAGGCCGCCTTGATGGCAGTCGCCGCGCCCAGCTTGAAGTCGCCCTGCAGCTCGATGCCCTTGTTGGTGCGCTTGCCCGACTGCGTCTGGATGTTGGAGGCGTCCGAGATCAGCGCGTTCTTTTCCTTGATGTCAAAGTAGGCGAGGGTCAGGGTGCCGTTGAGCCAGGTGGGCTCCATCTTCAGACCGATTTCGCTTTGCTTGCCTTCGTAGGGCTTGTAGGCCCTGCCTTCGCTGTCCACGCCGGTGATGGGCTTGAAGGATTCCGAATAGCTGATGTAGGGCGAGACACCGAAGTCGGTGATGTACATCGCGCCCAGGTTGACGCTGTTCTTGCTCACGTCGTAGGCCGCATCGGAGCCGCTGACCGAGCCCGTGTTCTTGGCCTTGTCATGGCGGAAGCCGGCATTGAAGTTCCAGTGGCTGCCCACGCGCAACTGGGTGGAGGCGTAAGCGCCCCACTGCTTGGAGTGCAGGCCATAAGGCGTGCCGGTGATGTCGAAAGGCGCGCCGTAGACGGGGTTGAACATGTCCAGACCCGGCACAAAGCCAAAGCCGTTGTTCAGGCCATCGGTGTCGGACTTGAGGTAGTCGATACCGAAGGTGGGCAGCAGCTGGATGCTGTCGGACAGCTTGAGCTTGCCGGTGATGCGGTTGTCCAGGTAATGGCTCTTGGAGCTGCCATCGGTGTAGGTGTAGCCGCGCGACAGCGTCCGGTCACCGTCCGAGCCATAGGCAAAGGTGTTGACCTGGTCCAGATCGAGGTGGGTGTACTTGTAGTTCTGCGTGAACTTCCAGTCGCTGTTGATCTGGTGGCTCAGCAGCCAGCCCAGGCTGGACTGGGTGCGCTTGAGGTGGTCCACACCGGGCTCGCCCGCGTTCAAGCGGCGGTCGATGCGGCCGTAGGGCGTATCGGTGATGGTGCCGTAGGCGGGCAGGAAGCCGTTGGTGGGGCGGCCATCTTCGCGCTGCACGCTGCCCAGCAGGGTCAGCGAGGTTTGGGGCGTGAACTCCATCGTGACGCTGGGCGCCAGGTAGTAGCTCTTCATATTGGTTTCGCGCTGCATGCCGTCTTCGCGGCGCGCTTGCGCCACCAGGCGGTAGTACACGGTGCCATCGGCATTGGCGATGTCGTTGTAGTCGATGCCGGCGCCCAGGCGCTTTTGGTTGCCGACCTCGGTGTTCAGCTGCAGTGCGCGTTCCTTCTTGGGGCGCTTGGTCACCAGGTTGACGACGCCGCCAGATTCGGATGCGCCAAAGACCAGCGAGTTGGCGCCCTTGACGACTTCCACCGTTTCCACGCCAAAGATTTCAGGCTTCCAGACAAAGTAGCCGTTGGGCGAGGTGGGGGTGCCGTCCAGCGACACTGAGGCGTCAAAGCCACGGATCTTGAACCACTCGACCTTGTTGTCCGCGCCAAAGGGCTCGCTGACCACGCCGGCCTGGTACTGCAGGGCCTGGTCGAGCTTGCGCGCGCCCAGCGCGTCGATCTGGTCCTTTTGCAGCACGGCGCTGGAGTTGGGCGCGTAGAAGTCCAGGCTTTGCAGATCGTTGACCGAGCCGATGACGGTCACGGTCTCCAAGGTGGTGCTGGGGGCGTCGGCCTTGGCGTTGGCTGCCGCGGTGTCGGTAGTGTCAGCCGTTTGTGCCAAGGCAGGGGCCGCAAAGCCGATGGCACCAATGGCCAGCAGAACGGCGTGAACCACCGGGGTGTAGCGTGCGTGTTGCATGGTTGGGGAGGGTGAAAGGGGTTGGCAGAAGTGATGGGTAACTAGTTTGTAATTTTATATTGCAATCGATAATTGTTCTCAAATGCATTCTCTTTTGTAGCGAATTTGCTGCATTTGTTATTTTCTATCGACCATTGCCCGACGTAGCCGCCAGCTGCGCTGGGCCCTCCGCGCTGCTGCCCGCTCCAGAGGGGGATCGCGTATAGTGCGCCCAGCGGCCGTGCCCAAAGAGCGCGCGGTGGTTCCCCCCTGCCAAACCCTGATTGACCTGTGCCCGCGTCCTATTCTTCTTATTCCCTGTTTGAGTCACCCCGCCGCTTTCCCTGGCTGTGGGCCTGCCTGGCACTGGTCGCCGGGGTCTTGCAAGCCTGGTCGCTGGCCTGGCCCTGGCATAGTGATGGTTTCCCGGCCAGCTATGGCCAGCCGCTGTGGTGGCTGCAGCTGCTGTCGCTGGCGGTGCTGCCTGCGGCACTCATGCGCGTGCAGCGGCCCTGGCACGGGCTGCTGATCGGCTGGGCCTTTGCCTGCGCCTGGCTCTGCGCCACCTTCTGGTGGCTGTTTATCTCCATGCACACCTATGGCGGCCTGCCGGCGCCGCTGGCGGTTTTGGCGGTGCTGGGGCTGGCGGCATTTTTGGGGCTGTACTACGCCGTCGTCTGCGGCCTGTTTGTGGCCTGGCGCGGCGAGCGCCTGAGCGGCGCGGTGCTGCTGTTTGCCGCGCTGTGGCTGCTGGCCGAGCTGGCGCGCGGCCAGTGGTGGACCGGATTCCCCTGGGGGGCCGGCGGCTACGCCCATGTCGATGGGCCGCTCGCAAGCCTGGCGCCCTGGATCGGTGTCTACGGCATTGGTGCCGTCGCATCGGCCGCTGCGATGTGGCTGGCGGGGCTGCGCGGCGCGCATGTGGCGCGTTGGCCGGGCTATGTTGCGCTGCTGGCGGTGGCAGGGGTGCTCTGGCTGGCCCAGCGCCTGCCCCAGGCATCGGTGGTGGCGGCGCCCAACAAGCCCGTATCGGTGGAGTTGCTGCAAGGCAATATCTCGCAGGGCGAGAAGTTCCAGGCCAGCTCGGGCATCCCGATGGCGCTGGCCTGGTATTCCCAGCAGCTGCAGCAAAGCCAGGCGGACATGGTGATTGCGCCCGAGACCGCCATCCCCGTTCTGCTGCAGCAGACCCCGCATGGCTACTGGCAAGAGCTGCAGCAGCGCTTTGCCAGCGGCCAGCAGGCGGCGCTGGTCGGCGTGCCGCTGGGCGATTTTGAGCAGGGCTATACCAACTCGATGGTGGGCCTGGTGCCCGGCAGTGCCGAGGCTTACCGCTACGACAAGCACCACCTGGTGCCGTTTGGCGAGTTCATCCCGCCAATGTTCCGCTGGTTCACCGATTTGATGCAGATTCCTCTGGGCGATTTCAACCGGGGCGGCATGAACCAGCCCTCGCTCGCCTGGGCGGGGGAGCGCTGGGCGCCCAATATCTGCTACGAGGATTTGTTTGGCGAAGAGCTGGCCAGCCGCTTTGTGGACAGCGCGCAATCGCCGACGATCATGGTCAATGCCAGCAATATCGCCTGGTTTGGCGATTCGATTGCGATCGACCAGCATTTGCAGATCAGCCGCATGCGCACCCTGGAGCTGGCGCGGCCCATGCTGCGTGCCACCAATACCGGCGCCACGGCGGTGATCGACCGGGCTGGCGTGGTGCAGCAGATCCTGCCGCACCAAAGCCGCGCGGTGCTGCAAGCGCAGGTGCAGGGCGTGGATGCGGGTCCGACCTGGTTTGCCCAGTGGGCCGGTCGCTGGGGACTTTGGCCGCTGTGGGGCCTGGGTGTGCTGGTGCTGCTGGCGGCCTGGCTGGGCCGGCGGCGCTGAGCACCGGGCGCTCAGCCGGCGCTGCAGATGCCGTCTTAAGCGGGTAAATTACCGGCAGATGACGGCGTCTGCCCCCGGTGGGCCGTATAGCGGCAGCTGGAAGACCCCCGCCATTGGCAAATGTAATTGCTGTTAAAAAACGCAGATAGCCCGGGTTTGGGGCACAAAGCACAGCGCACTCCACGGCTTTGTCTCGCACGTTCGGGCCCAGAAGCGGGATAATGTGTACCTGCAGGTAATGGTGCCTGGGCACCATCAGAGAAATGCGGCGGAGTGACCGCCACCAGAAGTTGGACTGACAATGGCTGAATCTTTTTCCTATGAACAACTGATCGCCTCCGGTGAGGGCAAGTTGTTTACCCCTGAAAGTGGCCGTTTGCCACTGCCGCCGATGCTGATGTTCGATCGCATCACCGAGATCAGCGAAAACGGCGGCGCGCACGGGCTGGGAAAGATTGTCGCCGAGCTGGACGTCAACCCCGAGCTGTGGTTCTTCAAGTGCCACTTCCAGGGCGATCCGGTGATGCCCGGCTGCCTGGGCCTGGACGCCATGTGGCAACTGATCGGTTTTTACCTGACCTGGCTGCGCCTGCCAGGCCGGGGCCGCGCCCTGGGTGCCGGTGAGGTCAAGTTCACCGGCGAAGTCGGCCCCGACGTGAAGCTGGTAACCTACGAAATCGACATCAAGCGCGTGATCAAGCGCAAACTGAACATGGCCATTGGCGATGCACGACTGCTCGCCGACGGCAAGGAAATCTATGTCGCCAACGACCTGCGTGTGGGGTTGTTCCTGCGCGAGGGCGACGGCAAGGAAAACGCAGCATGAAGCGTCGGGTGGTTATTACAGGGGCCGGCATCGTCTCCTGTATCGGTGTGGGGCTGGAAGCCGTGGAGACTTCGCTGCGCGAAGGCCGCTCCGGCATCGATCACATGCCGGTGTTCAAGGACATGGGCCTGCGCAGCCAGGTCGCTGGCATTCCGCGCATCAATGTTGAAGAGTTCATTGATCGCAAGCAATTGCGCTTCATGGGAGATGCTGCTGCCTACGCACAGATCTCGCTGCAGCAAGCGATTGCCCAGGCAGGCCTGACACCCGAACAAATCAGCCACCCGCGTACCGGATTGATCATGGGCTCGGGCGGCGGCTCGCCGGCCAACCAGATCGAGGCGGCCGACACCCTGCGTGAAAAGGGCATTCGCCGCGTGGGGCCCTACCAGGTCACGCGCTGCATGGGCTCGACCGTCTCGGCCAACCTGGCGACCAATTTCAAGATCAAGGGCATCAACTACTCGATCACCTCGGCCTGCTCGACCTCGGCGCACTGCGTGGGCGCAGCCGCCCAGCAGATCTCCTGGGGCATGCAGGATGTGATGTTTGCCGGCGGCGGCGAAGAGCTGTCCTGGGGCCTGGCCATCCTGTTCGATGGCATGGGCGCGATGTCCAGCAAGTTCAACGACGACCCGACCAAGGCCTCGCGCCCCTATGACAGCGACCGCGATGGCTTTGTCATTGCCGGCGGCGGCGGTGCGCTGGTGCTCGAGAGCCTGGAGCATGCCCAGGCCCGTGGCGCCACCATCCTGGGCGAGATCGTCGGTTTCGGCATCTCGTCGGACGGCGAAGATATGGTCGCGCCTTCGGGCGAAGGCGCTATCGCCGCGATGGCCCAGGCCATCGAAGGACTGGACGCACCGATCGACTACATCAACACCCATGGCACCTCCACCCCGGTGGGCGATGTGCCTGAGCTGCACGCGATCCGCAAGGTGTTTGGCGACCGCATTCCGCCGTTCTCGTCGACCAAGTCGCTGACCGGCCACTCGCAGGGTGCCACTGGCGTGCAGGAGGCGATCTACAGCCTCATCATGCTGATGAAGGGCTTTATCGCCGGCTCGGCCAATGTGGACCATCCCGATCCCGCCGTGGGCGATATGCCGCTGGTTACCAAGGCGCGCGTGGCCGAGTTGAAGCAGGTGCTGTCCAACAGCTTTGGCTTTGGCGGCACCAATGCCTGCCTGGTGCTCAAGCGCTGGGAAGCGGCCTGATCGGCCCAGAGCCCACCGCCCCCCTCTGACAAAGCGCCTTCAGGCGCTTTTCTTTTGGCCCCGTCAGCGGGCCTGGTGTGCTATCAAAATGAGATCGCTGATGCAGCGCAGGCGCGGCACCAACACCTTGCAGGCTTGGCCAAGCATGGCGCTTGGAGCCTCTGGCCCCTGATGCGCTCGGCTATCGCCACCCATGGCGCGGCTGAAAGCACTAAAATCAAATGTTTTTGACCGCTTTGCTGGTGCAGACAGGCAGCAAGGCATGCATGCAGTCCGATCTTGTCGCTGCGCGCCCCATTGCGGGCCGCCAGCAGCAGGCTGCGTCCACCACCAGACTCTCCATGTTGAATTTCCAACAAATCATTTTGAAGCTGCAGCAGTACTGGGCCGACCAGGGCTGCGCGCTATTGCAACCTTATGACATGGAGGTGGGTGCAGGTACCTCGCACACCGCCACCTTCTTGCGCGCCATCGGCCCCGAGCCCTGGAAAGCCGCCTATGTGCAGCCCAGCCGCCGCCCCAAGGATGGCCGCTATGGCGAGAACCCCAACCGGCTGCAGCACTACTACCAGTTCCAGGTGGTGCTCAAGCCCGCGCCTGCCAACATCCTCGATCTGTACCTGGGCTCGCTCGAAGCGCTGGGTTTTGACCTGAAGAAGAACGACATCCGCTTTGTCGAAGACGACTGGGAAAACCCGACCCTGGGCGCCTGGGGCCTGGGCTGGGAAGTCTGGCTCAACGGCATGGAGGTGACGCAGTTCACCTATTTCCAGCAAGTGGGCGGCATCGATTGCAAGCCCGCGACCGGCGAGATCACCTACGGTCTGGAGCGCCTGGCGATGTACCTGCAAGGCGTGGACAACGTCTACAACCTGCAGTGGACCGATGGCCTGACCTATGGCGATGTCTACCACCAAAACGAGGTCGAGCAGTCCACCTACAACTTCGAGCATTCCGATGCGGAGTTCCTGTTCCAGGCCTTTGGCGCGCATGAAAAGCAGGCCAAGCTGCTGATGGAGCAGCAGCTGGCCTTGCCCGCCTATGAGCAAGTGCTCAAGGCCGGCCACACCTTCAACCTGCTCGATGCGCGTGGCGCCATCAGCGTGACCGAGCGCGCCGCCTACATCGGCCGCATCCGCAACCTCGCGCGCGCCGTGGCGCAAAGCTACTACGACAGCCGCGAGCGCCTGGGCTTCCCGATGGCGCCGCGCGAGTGGGTCGCGCAGATCCCGCCCAAGGCTGCCGCCTAAACACGCCTCGCCGCGCTGCCCATGCCCACGATCTTCACGCATGTCGCCGTACCGGTTGCCGCAGCGCTGGCGCTGGGCAGCCGCCGTGTGCCGCCCAGCATGCTGCTGGTGGGCGCGCTGGCCGCGATTGCGCCGGATTTCGATGGCATTCCCTACCAGTTCGGCAGCGCCGGCAGTGGCATCTGGGCCCACCGTGGCATCACCCACACGGCCTTGTTTGCACTGCTGATGGGCCTGCTGGGCCTGTGGCTGTCGCGCTGGTGGAAAGTGCCGCGCCTGGCCGGCTTTGCCTGGGTGTTTTTCTGCACCTTGTCGCACCCCTTGCTGGACATGATGACCAGCGGCGGCAGCGGCATTGCCCTGTTGTGGCCTTTGAGCTCCGAACGTTTTTTCAGCCCTTGGCGACCGATTGCCGTCTCGCCCATTGCTGCAGACCGCTTTTTCTCGCAGCGCGGTGTGCAGGTCCTGGTCAGTGAACTCTACAACGTATGGTTCCCGCTGCTGACCCTGGGCCTGTCCATCTTCGCGCTGCGCCATACCCGGAAATCCTGATGACTTCCTCTCCCAATCTTCTGGTTGAACTGTTTGTTGAAGAGCTGCCCCCCAAGGCGCTCAAAAAGCTGGGCGATGCCTTTGCCCAGGTGCTGCTGCAGCAATTGCGCGCGCATGGCCTGGCCGGTGACGGCTCGCAGCTGACGGCCTATGCCTCGCCGCGCCGCCTGGCCGCGCTGATCACCGACGTGCTGCCGCGCGCCGCTGACAAGCAGGTCTCGCAAAAGCTGATGCCGGTGGCAGTCGGCCTGTCGGCCGATGGCCAGCCCACGCCGGCCCTGCTCAAGAAGCTGGCCGCGCTGGGCGCGGATGCCTCGGTGGTGCCGCAACTCAAGCGTGCTCAGGATGGCAAGGCCGAGGCGCTGTTCTACGACAGCACGGCCGCTGGCGTCAGCCTGGCCGAAGGCCTGCAAAAGGCGCTGACCGAGAGCATCGCCAAGCTGCCCATCCCCAAGGTCATGACCTACCAGCTCGAAGGCAACTGCGAATTGCCCGGCTGGAGCAGCGTGCAGTTTGTGCGCCCGGCGCACGGCTTGGTGGCCTTGCACGGCACCGAGGTGCTGCTGTCGATCGAAGCGCTGGGTCTGAAGGCCGGCAACACCACACATGGCCACCGCTTTGAAGCGCTGGTCGATCCGCTGCTGATCACTGATGCCGACAGCTACGCCAAGACCCTGGCCGAGCAGGGCGCGGTGATTGCCAGCTTTGACGAGCGCAAGGCCGAGATCGTGCGCCAGCTGCAGGCAGCGGCCGAGCGCGTAGGCGGCGGCGTCAAGCCGATCGATGACGAAGCGCTGCTGGACGAAGTGACCGCCCTGGTCGAGCGCCCGCATGTGCTGGTCTGCGCGTTCGAGAAGGAATTCCTGGGTGTGCCGCAGGAGTGCCTGATCCTGACGATGAAGGCCAACCAGAAGTACTTCCCGCTGCTCGCTGCCGATGGCGCGCTGACCAACCAGTTCCTGGTGGTCAGCAACATCAGCCCCGCTGACGCATCGGCCGTGACCGGCGGCAACGAGCGTGTGGTGCGCCCGCGCCTGGCCGATGCCAAGTTCTTCTTTGACCAGGACCGCAAGAAGACGCTGGCCTCGCGCGTCGAAGCGCTGGACAAGGTGGTCTACCACAACAAGCTGGGCACCCAGGGTGAACGCGTGCAGCGCGTGCGCGCCATCGCCAAGAGCATTGCGCAGCAGCTGGGTGCCACCCAGCTGGGCAAGCAGGTGGACCAGGCCGCGCAGCTGGCCAAGACCGACCTGATCACCGACATGGTGGGCGAGTTCCCTGAACTGCAGGGCACGATGGGCCGCTACTACGCGCTCAACGACCAGCTCGACACGGCAGTGGCCGACGCCATCGAAGACCACTACAAGCCGCGCTTTGCCGGCGATGTGCTGCCCCGTTGCGACGTCGGCGTGATCGTCGCACTGGCCGACAAGCTTGAAACCCTGGTCGGCATGTTCGGCATTGGCAACCTGCCCACCGGCGACCGCGACCCGTTTGCGCTGCGCCGCCATGCGCTGGGCGTCATCCGCATGCTGGTCGAAAAGGACCTGCCGCTGGACCTGGACACCCTGCTGGTCAGCACCTTGCCCGCCTTTGGCGACAAGATCGAAGACGCCAGCGCCGCGCTGGCCGACTTCATCTATGACCGCCTGGCCGGCAGCCTGCGTGAGCAAGGCTTTGGTGCCCAGGAAGTGGAAGCCGTGCTGGCCTACCGCCCCCAGCGCCTGGCCGATGTGCAAAAGCGCCTCGAAGCGGTGCGTGCCTTTGCCGCGCTGCCCGAGGCACCCGCACTGGCCGCTGCCAACAAGCGCGTGGGCAATATCCTGAAGAAGGCCGATGGCCCGGTGCGCTCCCGCGTGGACGAAGCCCTGCTGCAAGAGCAGGCCGAGAAGGACCTGTTTGCCGCGCTGCAGACCGTCGCGCCCAAGGCCGATGCCCAGTTTGCCGAAGGCGATTACACCGCCAGCCTGCAGACCCTGGCGGCCTTGCGCACGCCCGTCGATGCCTTCTTCGAGCATGTGATGGTCAATGCCGAAGACCCGGCGCTCAAGGCCAACCGCCTGGGCCTGCTGGCGACCCTGCATGAGGCGATGAACCGTATCGCCGATCTGTCGCGCCTGGTCGCTGCCTGATAAGCTGGATGGGCGCGCAGCCATTGCGCATGGCTGCCGCCCGCCAGGGCCGCGTGCCGCAGCCTGTCTTCGGAGGGAGCCTGTGATGAAACTTGCGATTCTCGAGCGTGACGGTATTGTCGGCCAGCCGGTGCTGGGCCAGCTGAGCGGCCACCAGGACTGGCAGACCATGCCCGATGCGGCCATCAGCATCGCCCGGCTGAACCTGTCTGGCTGGCATGTGGTGCTGGTGGCCAACCAGCCCGGTCTGGGCCGGGGCCTCTACGACTGCGCCGCACTCAATGACTACCACCGCCAGATGTACAAGGAGCTGGCCACCGTCGGCGCCAAGGTCGATGCGGTGTTCTTCTGCCCCCATCCGCCCGATGACCATTGCGACTGCCTGGACGCCCAGGCCGCGCTGCTGCGCCAGATTCTGGACCGCTTCAACATGGAAGCGGGCAAGGTCGCGGTGATTGCCCGCAGCGCCAGCCTGCTGCAGGCCGCTGCCAGCCTGGGCGCGCGCCTGCACTGGGTCTCCGTGCCCGGTGGGCCGGATGCCGAAGCGGCGCTGTGCCCCTCCGAAGAGGCGCAGCAGCATGCCAGCATGGTCCAGTGCACCGAGCACCTGCTGCAGACCATTGCGAACCGGCCGCCGCAGGGCTGAGAAGCGACGCTCTCTGCCCCATCAACAAAGCCCTGCCATTTAAAACGGCAGGGCTTTGGTTTGGGCGATATAGCAGCGCTCAGCCGCCGCCATCAAGCACGCATCGCACGCGACTGGCTGTGCACCGCTTCGACCAGCGCGGCCACATGCTCGGGCGGCGTGAACTGGCTGATGCCATGGCCCAGGTTGAAGATATGCGTGGGGCCGGGGCGGCTGGTGTCGGTATGGGGTGTGCCAAAGCTCTCGAGCACATGGCGCACCTGCTCGGCAATGCGCTCGGGCGGAGCAAACAGCACATTGGGGTCGATATTGCCTTGCAGCGCCTTGCCCGGGCCACCGGCTTCGCCGCCGACAATGGCACGGGCCTTGCCGAGGTGGGCGGTCCAATCGAGGCCCAGCACCTCGCAGTCCAGATCGCGCATCTCGGGCAGCCAGATGCCGCCGCCCTTGGTGAACACAATGCGGGGCACATCGCTGCCATCGGCGCCGTGGCGCTTGAGCTGGCCCAGCACGCGCCTGGTGTAGGCCAGGCTGAACTGCTGGAAGGCGCCATCGGCCAGCACGCCGCCCCAGCTGTCAAAAATCATCACCGCCTGCGCGCCGGCATCGATCTGGGCGTTGAGGTAGGCGGCCACGCTGTCGGCATTCACCTCCAGGATGCGGTGCATCAGATCGGGGCGGCTGTACATCAGCGACTTGACCTGGCGGTAGTCATCGCTGCCCTTGCCTTCGACCATGTAGCAGGCGAGGGTCCAGGGGCTGCCGGAAAAACCGATCAGCGGCACCCGGCCATCCAGCGCACGGCGGATGCTGGTCACCGCATCGAACACATAGCGCAGCTTGTCCATATCCGGCACGGCCAGCGCCTGCACGGCGGCCTCGTCGCGCACCACCTGGGCAAAACGCGGTCCTTCGCCTTCGGCAAACGACAGGCCCAGGCCCATGGCATCGGGCACCGTCAGGATGTCGCTGAAGAGAATGGCGGCATCGAGCGCAAAGCGCTCGAGCGGCTGCAAGGTCACCTCGGTGGCGTAGTCCACATTCGTGGCCAGCCCCATGAAGCTGCCGGCGCGTGCGCGGGTGGCCTTGTACTCGGGCAGGTAGCGGCCGGCCTGGCGCATCAGCCACAGCGGGGTGTAGTCGGTGGCTTGGCGGCGGCAGGCGCGCAAGAAGGTGTCGTTGCTCAGCGGTGCAAATGTCGTGCTCATGGGCAAGGATTGTCGCGCAGTTGCCGATGCCTGGGCAGCGATGCCGGTTTGCCTGGGTAGGGTATGGATCAAAGTTTGCGCAGATTGCGCTCCTGCGGCGGCTCAGCCCAGGTGGTTCTGGCGGTGGCCGGATTGGCGCGGCGGAAAGGCGGCATCGCTGGCCCCGTCCTGCGCGGCCAGGTTGGCCTGCTGCTGCAGGCTGTGCAGGCTCTGGTCCAGCTGCTGCAGCGCATCGGCGTCGAGCGCGGCCACCAGGTCGGTGTTGATGCGCCGCACCTGGGGCAGCAGCGCATCATGCAGGCGCTGGCCGGCAGGGCTCAGCTGCAGCGCGGCGCGGCGCCGGTTGCTGGATTCGGTGGATTTGTGCAGCAGGCCCTTGGCCTGCATCGAGGCGATGGCGCGTGAGATGCGGGCCCGGTCGAGTTCGAGCAGATCGGCCAGTTGCGAGGGCTGCAGACCGGGCTGGCGCGCCAGCCACATCAGCACGCCCCATTCGCGCCGGGTGATGCCGTAGTGGCGCTCGCACAGCCGCGTGACCAGCCGGCCCGCCGACGCGGTGAGCTTGGCCAGGCGGTAGAGCAGCAGGTCGCTGGGCTGCTGCGGATCGGCAAGGGGGCTGGGCGGCACTGCGGGTAAATCCGGGCGATGGTTGATTAGAACAATTGTGCCCTGGTTTTCTACAGTGCAGACATGCTGCGCTGGCGCTTGTGCGGAGGCTGAAAAAGCTTATGCCTTTAGGCTAGATCAAACGCGGCACCATAGAGGGCATTGGCCGCCCATGCGGCCCCTGTTCATAAGCATCGGAGACTCTCCCCATGGTTCAACGTCGTCATTTTCTCGGCCAGTCCGCAGCCATGGCTGCCTCGGTGCTGGCCACCACCTCGTCGCTGTGGGCCTTGCCCGCGCAGGCCCAGGACGGCGTGCTGCGCATCATCGTGGGCTACCCACCCGGCGGGGCCACGGACCGTGTCGCGCGCATCGTGGCTGACAAGCTGCAGGCCAGCCTGGGCAGTACGGTGATCGTGGACAACAAGGTGGGCGCTGGCGGCCGCGTGGCCGCGCAGTTTGTGAAGAACGCGCCCGCCAACCAGCCGGTGCTGATGCTGGCCAACCCCGCCGTCATGGTGGTGGCGCCGCTGGTGGTGAACAACCTGGGCTACGACGCCGAGCAGGACTTTGTGCCGGTCAGCGAAGTCAACCGCTATGTGTTTGGCGTCGCAGTGTCCAGCGCCGTGCCGGTCAAGGAAATGCAGCACCTGCTCGCCTGGCTCAAGGCCAACCCGGCCAAGGCCAATATCGGCGTGCCTGCCACTGGCAGCCTGCCGCACTTCTTTGCGCTGATGCTCGGCCAGCAAGCTGGTGTCGAGGCCGAAGCGGTGGGCTACAAGGGCTCGGCCCCGCTGCTCACCGATCTGATGGGCGGCCAGGTGCCGGTTGCCGTTGATACGCTCGACACGCTGGTGCAGCAGCACCAGGCGGGCAAGCTGCGCCTGCTGGCCGTCAGTGGCGATGCCCGCAACGCGGCCGTGCCCGATGTGCCGACCCTGAAGGAGGCCGGTGTGAACCTGTCTGCCGCCGGCTGGAACACCTTCTTTGCGCCCAAGTCCATGCCGGCTGCCCAGGTGCAGCGCTATGCCGCGGCCATCCAGAAGCTGATGCAAGACCCGGACGTGCACAAGCAGTTTGCGACCAACTACCTGGACCCGGTGGCCAGCAGCGCCGAGCAGACCGCCAAGACACTGCAGGCCTACAAAAAGCAGTGGGCGCCGGTGATCCAGGCCTCGGGCTACAAGCCCTGATCTGCTGCCCTTTGAGATACCAGACGCAGGCCGCGCACCGACCGGGTGCCGGCCTGCCATGACTGTGAGCGAGACCCCGTGTTGAAACGACCGAACATCATTTTTATCGTGGCCGATGACCTGGGCTACGCCGATCTGGGCTGCTATGGCGGCCGCCATGCCAGCTTTGGCGCCGTGTCGCCGCACATCGATGCGCTGGCCGCCGGGGGCCTCAAGCTCACGCAGGGCTATTCCAACTCGCCGGTCTGCTCGCCCACACGCTTTGCGCTGATGACGGCGCGCTACCAGTACCGCCTGCGCGGCGCGGCTGAAGAGCCGATCCGCACCGCCACGCGCGGCAACCCGGACCTGGGCCTGCCGCCCAGCCACCCCACTTTGCCATCGCTGCTGCGAGAAGCAGGCTACCGCACCGCCTTGATGGGCAAGTGGCACCTGGGCTACCCGCCGCATTTCAGCCCGCTCCAATCCGGCTACGAGGAGTTCTTCGGGCCCATGTCGGGCGGGGTGGATTACTTCAGCCACTGTGGTGCCAACGGCCAGCATGACCTCTGGTTTGGCGAGGCCGAGCGTGGGCAGCCCGGCTACCTGACTGACCTGATCAGCGACTATGCGGTGGACTATATCGACCGCATGGCAGCTGGCGCGCAGCAGGACACCCCCTTCTTTTTGAGCGTGCACTACACCGCGCCGCACTGGCCCTGGGAAACCCGGGACGACGAGGCGCTGTCGCGCGAGCTGGCCGAGAACAAGCAGGCCATCTACCACCTGCATGGCGGCAATGTCGAGAGCTACCAGCGCATGATCCACCACATGGACGAAGGCATTGGCCGCCTGGTGGAGCGCCTCAAGGCGCATGGGCTGGCAGACGACACCCTGATCGTGTTCACCAGCGACAACGGCGGCGAGCGCTTCTCGGACAACTGGCCGCTGGTGGGCGGCAAGATGGACCTGACCGAGGGCGGCATCCGTGTGCCCTGGGTGGCCCATTGGCCACGCGTCATCGCCCCTGCGGGCGAGAGCCGCCAGACCTGCATGACCATGGACTGGAGCGCCACGATGCTGGAGATTGGCGGTGCGCAGGCCGCTGCCGACTACCCCTGGGACGGACAATCGCTGCTGCCGCTGTTGCAGGATGTGGCCTGGCACCAGGATCAGCCGCTGTTCTGGCGCATGAACCACCGGGGCCAGCGTGCGATGCGCGATGGCGACTGGAAATACCTGCGGGTCGACGGCGTGGACTATTTGTTCAATCTGCGCGCCGATGAGCGCGAGCGCGCCAACCTGGCGACCGTGTTACCGGAGCGCCTGCAGGCTATGGTGGCCGCCTGGGAGGCTTGGAATGCCAGCATGCCGCCGATCCCGGGCGACGCGACGGTGAGCCTGTGCTACACCGACCGCGACATGCCCCAGCGCTGAGCGTTTTTTACTGGGCGGCCGTTTGCTGCCCAGAGTCTTCTTCATCGTCCTCAGGAATCGCGGCCACGCTGATGCCGCCGAGCAAGGCCATCACCAGGGCAAACAGGTAGACGGCATTGCTGATACCCAGGCTCAGGCTGTAGCCCCAGGCGATGACCGAGCACCAGATGCTGTCCTTGTACTGCGCAGCGCACCCCGATTGGGCGGGCATATGCACATACCAGATGACGGCCACGGCGGCAAAGGCCAGCGCGACGACGACCCCCAGCGCATTGCGGTGGTAGCGCAGCATTGCGATCAAGGACAGCGGCACCAGCGCCCCCCAGACAAACATCATCAGCCAGCTGGCCATGGGCGCCTGGGCGAGCCAGCCAGACAGCGCGGGCCAGTGCAGCTGGGTCTGGATCAGCTGCAGCCCGTCGCGCACCAGCGGCAGGGCCAGCGCGGCGACGGCCACGCACAGCAGCACGAGTCCCAGGCAGACCCGTTTGGCGCTGACATGGCGCCGGTGGGGGCTCCCGGCCTGGGCGGGCGAATGCAGATCATGGGAATGGGTAATGACAGCCATCTTTGTCTCCTGTAGGAGGCTGTCATTGCCGGTTGCCAGCACAGTGCAGGGTGCCAACAGCGGGCATTGCAGCCCTGTTTTGAGGAAGGACCGCAGCGCTTGGCCTGTTGCACTGCGACCGCAGAACTGCGCAGCGGGCCGGGGCTGAAGGGCTGCAGTCCACTGCGAGGCTCTGATTTCAATATAGCCTTATTCAGTGAATAGATCTATAGGCGCAGGCCGCAGGTGGCTGGCCTCGTATATGTGAAAAACGCATGTACAAGCGCATTTTTATTCCTGTTCCAACGGCGTCCAGAGGCCTAAATTGGTGGCTATCCCCATCCATTTGACCTTAGAGGCGTTTTATGACGACAACCGATATCAGCCTGCCCGATGTGCTGGAGGCAGCCTGGAAAACGGCGAACGAGCAGTCCCTGGGCTATGCCGGCAGCGTGCCGCCGGTGGCGGCCTGGCAACTGGTGCAGCAGCAGCTGGCGGTGCTGGTCGATGTGCGCTCGGCCGAGGAGCGCCATTTTGTCGGCCATGTGCCCGGCAGCATCCATGTCCCCTGGGCGACGGGCACGGCGCTGAGCCGCAACCCGCGCTTTGTACGCGAGCTCGAAGCGCGCCTGGCCGCCCACGGCGGCAAGGACGCCGTGGCGCTGCTGCTGTGCCGCAGCGGCAAACGCTCGGTGCTGGCCGCCCAGGCCGCCGAAGCGGCGGGCTTTCGCCATGTCTTCAACGTGCAAGAGGGCTTTGAAGGCGAGCTGGATGCGCTGCAGCAGCGCGGCCACGGCGATGGCTGGCGCTTCCACCAGCTGCCCTGGGTGCAGGACTGAGGCCCTGACCCATCACTAAGCGCGTTGATCCTCCCACGAAGGTATGCCATGACCACCCCTTTTCCCATCCAAGAAGTAGCCGCACAGTTGGCCGAGCAGCGCCGCCAGTGGCGCGAGTCCCACCAGCGCAGCCAGGAGCCCGGCGGGCGTGAGTTTCCCTCACGCGATGCGCTGGCGCAGACCCTGGGCCTGCTCAAAGGCGTGCTGTTCCCGATGCGGCTGGGCCCACACGATTTGCTGCAGGAGAGCGAGGACTTTTATGTCGCCCATACGCTCGATGCCGCCTTGCACCGGCTGCAGACCCAGATCGCGCTGGAGCTGCGCTACACCCAGCGCAGCCCGGCGGGCACCGAGGAGCAGGCCCAGGCCTTGACGCGCCAGTTTGCGCTCGCCTTGCCCGGCATTCGCCGCCTGCTCGACAGCGATGTGCAGGCCGCCTACGAGGGCGACCCGGCTGCCCGCACCGTTGACGAGGTGCTGCTGTGCTACCCCGGCGTGCTGGCGCTGATCCACCACCGCATTGCGCACCAGCTCTATGCACTGCAGCTGCCGCTGCTCGCCCGCATCGTGGCCGAGCTCGCGCACAGCGAGACGGGCATCGACATCCATCCCGGCGCGCAGATTGGCGAGGGCTTTTTCATCGACCACGGCACCGGCGTGGTGGTGGGCGAGACGGCGGTGATCGGCCGCAAGGTGCGCATCTACCAGGCCGTCACCCTGGGCGCCAAGCGCTTTGTGCAGACCGAACAAGGCCATCTGCAAAAGGGCCAGCCGCGCCACCCGATCGTCGAGGACGGCGTGGTGATCTATGCGGGCGCGACCATTCTGGGCCGCGTCACCCTGGGCGCTGGCGCCGTCATTGGCGGCAATGTCTGGCTGACCCAGAGCGTGGCCGCCGGCGCCCATGTGACCCAGGCCTCGCTGCAGGCCGCTGCACAGAACCCTGCGCAGCGCCCCCGGAGCGAGCCCGTCTTGCCCGCCGAGGAGGCCGCGCTATGAATGATTTCTCCCACCATTTCGGCCTGGCCGTGCGCCGCTCGCGCGAGGCCATGGGCTGGTCGCAGGAGCAGCTGGCCGCGCAGGCCGATCTGAACCGCTCCTATGTTGGCGAGGTCGAGCGGGGACAGGTCGCAGTGTCGCTGGCCACCATCGGCAAGCTGGCCCAGGCGCTGCAGGTGCCGCAGTCCACCTTGGTGCTGCGCGGCGAGGAGCTGCACCAGCACTACCTGGTGCGGGCCCAGCATATGCGGCGCTTGGCGGCGATAGCCGGTTGAGGCGCCAGCGCCCGCCAGCGATGATTTTCCTGTTCATTCACACGCGCAACCGGAGAGAAATATGACAGCGAATGTAGGCGGCACGACCGCATTGGGCGACAGTGCTGCACGGCAGTTAGCCAACGCCACCAAGACCGTTCCCCAGCTTTCCACGATCAGCCCGCGCTGGCTGACCCACCTGCTGCAGTGGGTGCCGGTCGAGGCGGGTATTTATCGCCTCAACCAGGTCAAGAACCCCGAGGACATCCGGGTGGCCTGCACCGCCAAGACCCATGAGAACCAGTTGCCGCGCACCTTTGTCGAGTACGACGCGCAGCCGCGCGAGTTCTTCCTCAACGCCGTCAGCACCGTGCTGGATGTGCACACCCGCGTCTCCGACCTCTACAGCAGCCCGCATGACCAGATCAAGGAGCAGCTGCGCCTGACCATCGAGACCATCAAGGAGAACCAGGAAAGCGAGCTGATCAACAACCCCGACTACGGCCTGCTGGCCCAGGTGGCGGAAGACCAGCGCATCTTCCCACTGACGGGTGCGCCCACGCCCGATGACCTCGACGAGCTGCTGACCAAGGTCTGGAAGGAGCCGGCGTTTTTCCTGGCCCACCCGCTCACCATTGCCGCCTTTGGCCGCGAGGCCACGCGCCGGGGCACGCCACCGCCCACCGTCAGCCTGTTTGGCTCGCAGTTCATCACCTGGCGTGGTGTGCCGCTGATCCCCTCGGACAAGGTGCAGGTGGCCGATGGCAAATCCAAGATCCTGCTGCTGCGCGTGGGTGACAAGCGCCAGGGCGTCGTCGGCCTGTTCCAGCCCGGCCTGCCTGGCGAGCAGGGCCCGGGCCTGTCGGTGCGCTTCATGGGCATCAACAACCATGCGATTGCCTCGTACCTGATCTCGCTGTACTGCTCGCTGGCGGTGCACACGCCCGATGCATTGGCTGTGCTCGATGACGTGGAGATCAACAAGTACCACGACTACCCTGATACCTACAAGTGAGCAAAGGAGCCGCCATGGTTTCCGCCGTATCCGGCCTGCCCGAGCCATCGGGCGCGCCCATCTCCACCGAGCTGCTGGCGCAGCTGGCCACCGCGCTGTTTGCCGAGCGGCCTGGCGCGCCCGGCTTGCCGCCCGGTGTGCAGGCGCCGGTGAACATCGCACCGCCGGGCTCGCCGCTGGCCAGCCCGGCAGGCCTGGGCCCCAGCGTGCCCGGCACCCCCATCCCTGCGGGCGTGCTGCCGGGCAGCAACCTGTTGCCGGCATCGCCTACACCAGCGTTGTCGCTGGCCCACCGCGCCCCTGCCTTGCTGCCCCATGCCGCAGCCGGCAATGGGGTGCCCGATACGCTGCACAGCACGCTGCCCGCCTATGAGCCGCGCCTGGGCGGCCTGGTGCAAGGGGTTGCGCCTGTCAGCACAGCGCCTGTCAACACAGCATCTGGCAGCTCAGCGCCAGCTGCTGTGCCCGGTGTTGGCAGTGGCTACTACTTTCTGGATGCGCCGGCAGCCGCCTCGGCCAGCGATGCGCCGTTGCAGGCGCTGGCCGACCAGGCGCGCCGTGCCGCGCCGGACCCGCATCTGGACGGCATCGATCTGCGCGGCCCGCGCGCGGCCGATGTGCCGCCGCTGGGCCAGCCCGCGAACCAGCCCCCAGGGCCAGGCGCTGCGCCGCAGTACTACTTTGTGCATGCCGTGCAGCTGCCCAATGGCTTTGTCACGCCGGCCAAGCCGCATCCGCATGCCGATGCGGCGCCTGTGGCTGCGCAGCAGGACCGCCATCCCGGTTTTGATGTCCAGGCAGTGCGGCGCGATTTTCCGATCCTGTCCGAGCGCATCAACGGCAAGCCGCTGGTCTGGCTGGACAATGCGGCCACCACGCACAAGCCGCGCCAGGTGATCGAGCGCATCAGCCATTTCTATGCGCATGAGAACTCGAACATCCACCGTGCAGCCCACACGCTGGCCGCGCGTGCGACCGATGCCTATGAGCATGCGCGTGAGGTGGTGCGGCGCTTCATCAACGCCCCTGAGGCGCGCGAGGTGGTCTTTGTGCGCGGCACCACCGAGGCCATCAACCTGGTGGCCAAGGCCTGGGGCGGGGCCAATGTGGGCGAAGGCGATGAGATCATCATCAGCCACCTGGAGCACCATGCCAACATCGTCCCCTGGCAGCAGCTGGCGGCGGCCAAGGGCGCCCGGCTGCGGGTGATTCCGGTCGACGACCAGGGCCAGATCCGGCTCGATGAGTACCAGAAGCTGATCAACGACCGCACCAAGATCGTCGCCATCGGCCATGTTTCCAACGTGCTGGGCACGGTGGTGCCCGTCAAGCAGGTGGTGGAGATCGCCAAGCGCCGGGGCATCACGACCTTGATCGATGGCGCGCAGTCGATTGCCCACACCCCGGTCGATGTGCAGGACCTGGGGGCGGACTTCTTTGTCTTCTCGGGCCACAAGATCTTTGCACCCACCGGCATTGGCGTGCTCTGGGGCCGGCGCGAGGTGCTGGAGGCCATGCCGCCCTGGCAGGGCGGCGGCAACATGATTGCCGATGTGACCTTTGAGAAAACCGTGTACCAGCCCTTGCCCAATACCTTTGAGGCAGGCACCGGCAATATCGCCGATGCGGTGGGCCTGGGCGCGGCGCTCGAATATGTGGAGCGCATCGGCATTGCGCAGATCAGCCGCTACGAGCATGCACTGGTGGACTATGGCATGGCGCAGCTGGCCAGCATCCCGGGGCTGCGCCTGATCGGCACCGTGCCCGGCAAGGCCAGCGTGCTGGCCTTTACCTTGGAGGGCTACAGCACCGACGAGGTGGGCCAGGCGCTCAATGCCGAAGGCATCGCCGTGCGCACCGGCCACCACTGCGCGCAGCCCATCCTGCGCCGCTTTGGGGTCGAGACCGCCGTGCGGCCCTCGCTGGCCTTCTACAACACCTTTGACGAGGTGGACCAGCTGGTGCGCGAGGTGCGCAAGCTGGCGGCGCAGCGGCGCTGAGCGGGGGGTGTAAGCGTTGCAGAAACGAAAAGCGCCGGGAAAAACCGGCGCTTTTCTCATGGGGAGTAAGCCTTGAGCAGCTGCTTAGAGCTGTGTCACCGCATCCACCACTTCCTTGACGCTCAGCACCTCGGACAGGATCTGCGGCGCCTTGCCCGGTGCATACAGCACATAGACCGGCACGCCGCTGCGGCCCAGTTGGTTCAGTGCCTGGGTGATCGCAGGGTCCTGGCGGGTCCAGTCGGCGCGCAGCAGGCTCACTTGCTTGTTCTCAAAGGCGGCGAGCACCTGGCTGTCGCTCAAGGTAGTGCGCTTGTTGTACTGGCAGGTGACGCACCAGGCGGCGGTGAAATCGACAAACACCGGCTTGCCCGTGGCATTGAGCTCGCCGACCTTTTGCGCCGACCAGGGCTGCCACAGCGCGCCGCTGGCCTGTTGGCCGGGCGCAGGGGCGGGCGTGGTCAGGTTGTGGCCCATCGCAGTGGCCAGGTAGAGGCCACCGGCCAGTGACAGCACGGCAAAGCCCCAGCGCGCGCGGCCTTGCAGGCCCAGCGCCCAGACGAGCGCGGCCAGCAGCACCAGCAAGGCCAGCAGCGTAGCCGCGCCATCGATGCCGCTTTGCTGGCCCAGCACCCAGACCAGCCAGACCACGGTGGCAAACATCGGAAAGGCCATCGCGCGGCGGAAGGTGTCCATCCAGGCGCCCGGGCGCGGCAGCCAGCGCACGACGGCAGGGATCCAGCTGGCCAGCAGATAGGGTGCGGCCATGCCCAGGCCCAGCGCGGCAAACACCAGCAAGGCCTCGGCAGCGGGCAGGCTGACGGCCAGGCCCATCGATGCGCCCATGAACGGTGCCGTGCAGGGCGAGGCAATGGCCACGGCCAGCACGCCGCTCAAAAAGGCATTGCTGATGGGGCTCTTGGCCTGCTTGCCCGCCAGGCTGCTGGGTACAAAGCTGCCAAACTCGAACATGCCCGCCAGGTTCAGACCAATCACGGTAAACAGCGCCGCCAGTGCGGCAATGACCAGCGGCGACTGCAGCTGAAAGCCCCAGCCCAGCTGCTGGCCGGCCGAGCGCAGCGCCAGCAGCAGCGCGCCCAGCGCCAGAAAGGACAGCACCACGCCGGCCGTATAGGCCAGGCCGGCATGGCGCTGCTCGCGCAGCTGGCTGCCGTGCGCGGTAAAGCCCAGCACCTTGAGCGCGAGGATCGGGAACACGCAGGGCATCAGGTTCAGGATCAGGCCACCGACCAGCGCGCCGAGCACGGCCAGCCACAGGCTGCCCGAAGAGGCTGGCGCGGCGGGGGCGGCCGCCTGGGCATTTTTGGCCAGCGCAGCGGCCAGCTCGGGTGAGACCTGGGCCACGGCAGCGGCCTGCCATTGGCCACTGAGGGGCGCCACGGTGCGCCAGCCGATGGCGCCATCGACGGCGCGGTACTGGTCGGTGGTCAGCACCAGCGGAATGTCTTGCGGTGTCTGGCCCCGGTTGGCCGACAGCGGCACCACGGCCGTCCAGTCCGCGCCCTGCCATTGCTGGTGGAAGTCCTGGCCGTCCTGCATCGCATGGTGCAAGGTGTCGGGGCTCTCGCTGAGTACCTGCAGGCTCTGGCCTTGGAGTGCAGCGGGCAGGCCGGAGACGCGCAACTGCAGCGTCTCGCCATCGACCGTTGCCTGGCTGCTGCCTTGCAGCGCGACTGGCGCCTGGGCATGGGCTTTGGCAAAGCTGTCCGCCAGCAGCGCGGTGCTGCTCTTGGTCGGGATGGTCAGGCTGAACTGGCCTTCTTCAGGAATGCACTCGACGCGGCAGATCAGCCAGTTGGCGTGCAGGCGCACGGTCACATCGCGCGCATCGGCCGAGAAATGGCTGGGGATCTGCACGGTGACGGGCAGCAGCACCTGGCCTTCGTAGCCATAGTTCACCAGGCTGCCAATGCGGATCGGGTGGGGCGTGGGCCAGGCGATCTCGCCAGCATCCCAGCCGGGTGGCAACTGCCACTGCAGCTGGGTGGGCAGGCCCGAGTCGCCGGGGTTGGTCCAGTAGGTATGCCAGTCGGGCTGGTGGTCCAGCAGCAGGCCCAGTTCAATGCTTTTGCCCGGCTCGATGCCCTGCGGCGCCAGTGCCACCAGCTCGGCGCGCACACGCGGCGTGGTCACCACATTGCTGGAGGAGGGACTGGCGGACGCGCTGGCGGCCGTGTCCATCGCAGGGGCGCTGGCGCCGCTGCCGATCTGGAGCTTGATCTGGGCCTGGGCATGCAGCGCAGTGCCGCTCACAACCAGCACTAGCAGTGTAAAAAAAAGCGCTCCTATCGAGCGGCGCAGGAAAGCATGGGGCATATCGCGTGGTACCTGAATGTCTGGCGGTGAGAGGACAGATACGTGGAGAGGTTCCCGCATCATAGAACTTGCGCCGCTTTCGCGCTGGGGGCGGCCAGGCCATCCGCGCTGGTCCGCGCCCCGCTCAGACGCCCAGATGCAAAAAAGGCCACTGCATCGCAGTGGCCTGTTCCCAAGGGGCGGGGAGTGTGTGCGCCGTCCCGTGGATGCCATGCCGGCTTCGTGGTTGCCGGCAGGGGGAAAGCTTATTCGCCTTCCAGGATCGAGCCGTTGGCCAGCGCTTGGTGGGCAGCCTGGGTCACTTCGGCGCGGCTCAGTTGGCCCTTGCCCAGTTCGTAGGCGTTCAGGGTCGACTGGTTGCCTTGGGCAATCATCGTGTTGGTCTTGCGGGCTTCGGCCAGCTGGGCTTGCACATCGGCGCGGCTCACGGCGCTGGTGGCAGCCGCTTGGGGGGTGATGGCCTGGTCGCCTTCAAAAGGATTGGCTTGGGCAACGGAAGCACCCAGGGCCAGGGTTGCGGCGATAGCGAAAATACGTGCGTTCATTTTTCTTTCCTTTGGAATTGCGTTCGGCCTGGTGGTCGACTCGCGTCGTTTTTTGCGGTGTCTGCCGGCTGACTTGCTGGCGATACCGCTTTTGTTTAACGATGGAATGAAGTTTATATTGGTACCTATCTTCGATAAATAGCCAAAAATCAAACTGATTGTTCCGAAATCAATGTGAATTAGCTTGGAACTTTTACAAATATGTGACAGCTAACCCTGGTGTTAACCCTAGATTAGGGTATTTACCATGGGTATAAATTGGCTATGTTTGTTTGAGATAAAGTAGAGAAAAGCTATTGAAAAAATCTACCAAGAGTGCCTTGGGCATGAGCGGCCAGGTGGGCGCCACCCAGGGGGCGGTGATGCCTTGCTGTGCTTATGCGTTGACTCCGTTGCAGTGCTGATATCGGAACCGATGGCCGAATCGTCAGGCCGCCAGTTGCTGGCGCCGTGGCAAGGCCTGCGCAGGCCCTGGCCAAGACGCCTGGGAGACAGACGGCAGCCCCTGCCGGGCGGCAGCCCGCCCACGCTGTGCAACCATGCCGCGATAGCGCCTGCGAATGGTGGCATTGCTGGCAAGTATTAGACAGCCCGCGCCGTGCTGCCCACAATGGGCCGACAACAATGGGACAGACACAGGAGACATTGCATGGACACGATTGCGCGCCG
This sequence comes from Comamonas sp. MYb21, assembly GCF_037479395.1. Lineage (NCBI taxonomy): Bacteria > Pseudomonadati > Pseudomonadota > Betaproteobacteria > Burkholderiales > Comamonadaceae > Comamonas > Comamonas sp. MYb21. The sequence continues at coordinate 264,722 of NZ_JBBGZC010000003.1, forward strand.
CCATTTCCTCACCACCCTTGCCGCCGCTGCGGGCGCCGCCAGCGTGCCGCAATGGGCGCAGGCCCAGACGGCCTACCCCCACAAGCCCGTGCGCGTGATCGTGCCGTTTGCCGCAGGCGGTACCACCGATGTGGTTGCCCGGCTGGTGATGCAAAAGATGGGCGAGCTGATGAAGGCCTCCTTTGTCATCGACAACCGGGGCGGCGCCAATGGCATGATCGGCACAGGTGAAGTGGCCCGTGCCCAGGCCGATGGCTACACCTTGCTGTTCAATACCGCCGGCGCCCAGACGCTGAGCCCGGTGATCTACAAGGCGCCCTATGAGGCGGCCGCCAGCTTTGCGCCGGTGGCCAAGGTCTGCTCGGTGGGCTTCATCATCATTGCCCGCAAGGATTTGCCCGCCAACACGCTGCAAGAGCTGATTGCGCTGGCGCAAAACAAGGACAAGCCGCTGACGGCCTCGTCGGGCAGCGCCATCATCAACCTGATCACCGAGCAGTTCAAGCAGGTGATCAAGGCGCCGCAGATCATCAATGCGCAGTACAAGGGCACCAGCCCGCAGATGCAGGCTGTCGTGTCCGGCGAGGTGGATTTCTCGTTCGACTCCTTTGCCGCCGTCGAGATGATCAAGGCCGGCAAGGTCAAGGCGCTGGCCGTCGTGCTGCCCCAGCGCGCCGCGTCCTTCCCCGATGTGCCGACCTTGGTCGAGCTGGGTGTCAAGGACATGGAGTTCAGCTCCTGGGCCGGTTTGCTCGCGCCCAAGGGCACGCCCAAGGAGATCGTCGCCGCCCTGTCGCAGAACATCGACAAGGTCATGCAGATGCCCGATGTGCTGGCCAAGCTCAAGCAGTACGACTACATCCCGGTAAAGACCAGCCCCGAGAGCTTTGCGCAGGAGATCCAGGCCGAGACCGACCGCTGGAAGCAGGTGGTCAAGACGACGGGCTTCAAGATCGAATAAACACAGCGGCGTTAGCGCCAGTGCGCAGGGGTGCTCTGTCGCAGCGCCCACAAAAAACCACCGGCGCGCAGCCGGTGGTTTTGCTTTGGAGGATGCCGTTCTTACTGCTTACGGGCTGCAATCGCCTTCTCGGCAGCGGTCACCAGGTCGGCACCCACTTGCTGCTTCCACTTGTCATACACCGGGCGGGTGGCCTTCACAAAAGCCTCGCGCTCGGCAGCGCTCAGCTCGGTGACGGTAACGCCATTGGCGCTCAGCTCTTTGACCAGGGGCTTGTCCGCCTCGATCATGCCTTTGCGCGCAATGGCGATTTCTTCCTGGCCGGCTTCGATGGCGGCCTGGCGCACGATGTCCTGGTCGGCCTTGCTCCAGCTCGCCCAGATATCCTTGTTCACGACAAAGATCAGCGGGTCATTGATGTAGCCCCAGAGGGTCAGGTACTTCTGGCCCACGGTGTTGAGCTTGGCCGCCTGGTAGACGGCCACCGGGTTCTCCTGGCCGTCGACCGCGCCGCTGGCCATCGCCGGCTGCGCATCGGCCCAGCTCATCTGCGTGGGGTTGGCGCCCAGTGCGCTGAAGGTGTCGACAAACAGCGGCGAGCCGACCACGCGGATCTTGAGGCCCTTCATGTCGGCAGGGGTCTTGATCGCGTGCTTGGAGTTGGAGATTTCGCGGTAGCCGTTCTCGCCCCAGGCCAGCGGCACGACGCCAGCCTTTTCCAGGCGGGCAAACAGGCGCTTGCCCGGCTCGCCCTGGGTCAGCGCATCGGCTGCGGCATAGTCGGGCATCAGAAACGGCAGCGCAAACAGGTTCAGCTCCTTGATCTGCGGCGACCAGTTCAAGGTGGAGCCAACGGCCATGTCGATCACGCCCTGGCGCAGTGCCGAGAACTCGCGCGTCTGGTCGCCCTGCACCAGCGACACACCGGGGTAGAGCTTGATATTGATGCGGCCCTGCGTGCGCTCGCGCACCTTGTTGGCCCAGATTTCGCCGCCCTTGCCCCAGGGGAAGGCCGTGCCCAGCACCAGCGACATGCGGTACTCGCTTTTGTAGTTGCCCTGCGCCTGCACGGCGGGCGCGGCAAAGCTCAGCGCCGCAGCAGCAGCCAAGGCGGTGGCAAGGAATTGACGGGTTTTCATGGTGTTGTCTCCGGGTGGTTCAAGGGGAAATCTTTGCAAATCCAGGATGCCGGGTGCAGGGCTGTGCGCCTGTACCCGGCCCGGGCTCCAATCAGTAGCCGAGCTTGGCGGGCAGCCACAGTGCGAGTTGCGGGAAGGCGATGACCAGCACCATCACGCAGAACATCGCAAACAGCATCCAGCCGACCCAGCGCACGGTCGATTCCATGCGCACGCCGGCAATGCGGCAGCTGACCATCAGGTTCACCGCCAGCGGCGGGGTGAACTGGCCCAGCGCCACCTTCAGGGTCAGGATCACGCCAAACCAGACCGGGTCCCAGTGGTAGTGCTGCATGATGGGCATCAACAGCGGCACAAAGATCAGGAAGATGGAGATGCCGTCGAGGAACATGCCCACGGTGATCAGCATCAGGATCAGCAAGGCCATCACGCCCCATTCGCCCAGGCCCGAGTTGACGATGGCGTTGGTGATCGGGTCGATCACGCCCAGGGTCGACAGCGAGAACGCGAAGATGCCCGCGAGCGACACGACGATCAGGATCACGGCCGAGAGCTCACCGGCCTCGCGCAGGATCGGAAACAGATCGCGCACACCGATGGTGCGGTGCACGACCATGCCGACAAACAGGCCGTAGAACACCGCGACCACGGCCGCTTCGGTCGGCGTGAACCAGCCCATGCGCATGCCGCCCAGGATCAGCACTGGCGCGGCCAGCCCCCAGGCTGCTTCGCGCAGGCTCTTCCAGAATTCGGGGCGGGGCAGGCTCGCTTCCAGCGCGCCCATCTTGTGCTTGCGCGACATCCAGACCGCCGGCACGATCAGCGCCAGGCCCGCCAGAATGCCCGGGATCATGCCCGCAGCGAACAGCGCAGGCACCGAGGCACCGGGCACCAGCACCGAGTAGATGATGAAGGCCACTGACGGCGGGATCAGGATATCGGTGGCAGCAGCGGCACCGACCACGCTGGCCGAGAAGCTGCCGGGGTAGCCGGCGCGGCTCATCGCGGCAATCATCACGCCGCCCACGGCTGCCGCATTGGCGGGGCCCGAGCCCGAGATGCCGCCCAGGAACATGGCCACGGCAATGGCCACCAGCGGCAGCATGCCCGGGCCGCGCCCGACGATGGCAATGGCAAAGTTGACCAGCCGCAGCGCCACGCCGGAGCGGTCGAAGATCGAGCCCACTAGCACGAACATCGGAATGGCCAGCAGCGGGTACTTGCCCAGGCCGGCATAGAAGTTCTGCGGAATGGCCAGCAGGCCAAACCACTGCGCATCGGCATTGGCCAGCGCAATGGCCACGGCGCCGGCCAGGCCCAGCGCGGCGCCAATGGGCACGCCCAGCAGCATCAGCGCGATAAAGCCGATAAAGAGCAGGGTGGCAATCATGCGCGCTCCTTGGCGGCGGCATCGCTGCCTTCGGAGAACACATGGGCAAAGCTGGCCCGGCCCTGGCGCAGGAACAGGCCCAGCGCGCGCAGGGTGATCAACGCCGAGAACACCGGCAGCCAGATGGAGTACCACCACTGGGGCACGCCAATGCCGGGCGAGGTTTCCTCGTAGCGGTAGTCGTCAACCACCACGCGGATGCTGAGCACGCAGATCAGCGCAAACAGCAGCGCCACCGTCAATGCGCCAAAGCGGGCAAAGGCCTTGCGCCGGCGCGCGTCGCCGCGCTCGGCAAAGTACTCGATACGGATGTGCAGGTTGCGCGCCACTGCGGCCGACCCGGCCACCATGGCCAGCAAGATCATCAGGAACACCGAGATCTCCTCGGTCCAGGCAAAGGAGCCATCGGTGAAATAGCGCACGATGACGTTGCCAAAGGTGATGAGCGCCAGCAGCGCCATGATGAGGACCGTGAGCCAGTCTTCCAGCCACAGCCCTTTGGCTGGGGCGGGCTCGCTGGGGAGCGTGGTGGAAGCGTCAGCGCTGCTGCCGCCCGAGGAATGAGGGGAGGGTGATGCCATAACAACCGGTCGCGAGAGGGCTCGGCAGAGCCAAGGGTGAATGCGGAAAACACAAACCGCCTTGTGGGCGGACCATCGGTATCGGATAGATTGGTATCTGCGGCAGCGCCGCGCCTGGCGGGTAGGCCAGTGGGGCCCGATTATGGCCTTGATCGGAGGGCTTGCAAGCCATCCATTTCCCGGGGATGGAGCGCTGCAGTCGCCTGCGTTGCGGGCGCCGGCTCGGCATCGGGCCTGCCCACTTGCAGCGGACTGCCATTGGCGTGTGGATAATGCGCGGATGGAAACCAAGTGGCTTGAAGATTTTGTGAGTCTGGCGGAGACGCGTAGTTTCAGCCGGTCGGCGCAGTTGCGCCATGTCACCCAGCCGGCATTCTCTCGGCGGATTCAGGCGCTGGAGTCCTGGGCGGGAGCCGATCTGGTGGACCGCAGCTCCTACCCGACGCGGCTCACACCGGCGGGCAAGACGCTGTACAACCAGGCCATCGAGATCCTGCAGGCGGTGCAGAGCACGCGCGCGATGCTGCGGGTGCACTCGTCCTCGGGCAAGGACATCATTGATTTTGCCGTTCCCCATACGCTGGCTTTTACCTTCTTCCCCACCTGGGTGTCGGGCCTGCGCAATGACTTTGGCCTGTTCAAGAGCCGCTTGATCGCGCTCAATGTGCACGATGCGGTGATGCGCCTGGTCGAAGGCGGCTGCGACCTGCTGATTGCCTACCACCATGAATCCCAGCCCATCCAGCTCGACCCGCAGCGCTATGAAATGGTGAGCCTGGGCCGCGAGGTGATGGCGCCGTATTGCAAGCCCGGGCTCGATGGCCTGCCGCTGTTCCTGCTGCCCGGCGCGGCGGACGTACCGCTGCCGTTCCTGGGCTATGCGCCCGGGGCCTACCTGAGCCGCGTCACGGACCTGGCCCTCAAGCAGGCGCCTGAGCCCGCGTATCTGGACCGCGTCTACGAGACCGACATGGCCGAAGGGCTCAAGGCCATGGCGATGGAAGGACATGGCCTGGCCTTTTTGCCGCAAAGCGCTGCCAAGAAGGAGCTCAAGGCCAAGAAGCTGGTGCGTGCCGACTACCCGAGCTCGGCCCAGTGGGAAGTGGCAATGGATGTGCGCGCCTACCGCGAAAAGCCCCAGTCCAGCGACGCCGTCAAGACCGGCGCCCAGGCGCTGTGGGACTACCTCGTCTCGCGCAACACTGCACATAATTCATGACATCTATAAGAATATAGATATGTTGGATTTGCAGGGTAATTTCTAATATGCGGCTTAAATTTTCTGTGCAATGCTTGCGGATTGCTCGTGTTGCAGTTGGTTAGATGTACGCGATTTGTTCGAAAAAGGCTATGAATTGTTAGCAATTCATTGGTAATTTTCCGGATAATTGCATTGCTCAGTCTGCTGGCATTATCTGGACGGACTGCACAATACGTAGCGTGTCAGTTGTCGCTTTGGCGTCTGTTGAGGCCCATAGTCGACCACTTAATTGATTTATCTGGAGGTCTGATGATGAAGAAACATTTGCTGGCTTTTGCGGTCGCAGCGGTTGCTGCAGGTAGCGCGTTTGCGCAAGCGGGCGATACGCTGGCCAAGATCAAGTCGTCTGGCAGCATCACCTTGGGTGTGCGCGAGTCTTCGGGCCTGGGCTACACGCTGGGTAACGGCAAGTATGTTGGCTTCCACACCGAAATGGCTGAGAACGTGGTGAGCGATCTGCAAAAGCAGCTGGGCCTGGCCAAGCTGGAGATCAAGTACCAGCCCGTGACCTCGCAAAACCGCGTGCCTCTGGTGCAAAACGGTACTGTGGATCTGGAATGCGGCTCCACCACCAACAATCAGGCGCGCCAAAAGGATGCTGCTTTCGCCTTCACCACCTACGTGGAAGAAGTGCGCATCGCTGTGAAGGCCAACTCCGGCATCACCGGCATCAAGGACCTCAACGGCAAGACCCTGGTGACCACGACCGGTACCACGTCGGTGCAGACCCTGCGCAAGAACAAGCGCGCTGACGGCCTGACCTTCAAGGAAGTCATGGGCAAGGACCACGCTGACAGCTTCCTGATGCTGGAGTCCGGCCGCGCCGACGCCTTCGTCATGGACGGCTCCATCCTGGCCGCCAATATCTCCAAGTCCAAGAACCCTGCTGACTACAAGGTCGTCGGCGAAGTGCTGTCGGTCGAGCCGATTGCCTGCATGCTGCGCAAGGACGACACCGCCTTCAAGAAGGCTGTGGACGACTCCATCGTGCGCCAGATCAAGGATGGCTCGCTCGAGAAGCTGTACGACAAGTGGTTCATGCAACCTATCCCTCCTAACAACGTGAAGGTGGGTCTGCCTCTGTCGGCTGCAACCAAGGATGCTTGGGCGAACCCCAACGACAAGCCGATGGAAGCCTACGAAGTCAAGTAAGCACACCATTTAGGTACCGCCCTTCCAGCCTGCGGTTTGGGGGGGCGTTTTTGTTGGTACTGGTTTCTGTCAGTTGCGGCCAGGCACCAAACATTGCTACAAAGACAAAAAAAGAGGTAGTCCTATGAATTGGGATTGGCAAGTATTTTGTGAAGACACGATTGAGCGCCAGGTCGTGCAGGGCTGTTTCGGTAAAAACGGCGATGTCACGTATCTGGACTGGTTGTTGTCTGCGTGGGGATGGACTATCTCCGTTTCCCTGTGTGCGCTGGTGATCGCCCTGGTCGTCGGCTCCATCATCGGTACCCTGCGTACCCTGCCTGACCGGCCCTGGACGGTGCGCCTGGGCAATGCGTGGGTCGAGCTGTTCCGCAACATCCCGCTGCTGGTGCAAATTTTCCTGTGGTACCACGTCGTGCCCGCCATCTTCCCCGCACTCAAGCAAGTGCCTGGGTTCTTGCTGGTGGTGCTGGCGCTGGGCTTTTTCACTTCGGCGCGTATTGCCGAGCAGTTGCGTGCCGGTATCTTGGCGCTGCCCCGTGGCCAGCGTTATGCAGGTATGGCGCTGGGTTTCACGACCTTCCAGTACTACCGCTATGTGCTGCTGCCCATGGCCTACCGCATCATCATTCCGCCGCTGACCAGCGAGTCGATGAACATCTTCAAGAACTCGTCCGTGGCGTTTGCAGTGTCGGTGGCCGAGCTGACCTTGTTCGCGATGCAGGCGCAAGAGGAAACCTCTCGCGGCATCGAGGTCTACCTGGCGGTGACCGCGCTGTACATGATCTCGGCATTCGTGATCAACCGCATCATGGCCTTCATTGAAAAGAAGAGCCGCATCCCGGGCTTTATCGCCGCTGGCGGCTCCGGAGGTCACTGAGATGAATTTGAATCTTGATTTTTCGTTCTACAACTGGGACCTGATCCAGAACTTCATCATCAAGGGTCTGGTGTTCAGCGTGATGCTGACCATCGTCGCAACCCTGGGTGGTATCTTCTTTGGCACCTTGCTGGCGCTGATGCGCCTGTCGGGCAAGAAGATCCTGGTGGTGCCGGCCACCATCTATGTCAACGGCATGCGTTCGGTGCCGCTGGTGATGGTGATTCTGTGGTTCTTCCTGCTGGTGCCTTTGCTGATCGGCAAGCCCATCGGGGCGGAGATGTCAGCGGTCATCACCTTCGTGGCGTTCGAGGCCGCGTACTTCTCCGAGATCATGCGCGCCGGTATCCAGTCCATTCCGCGTGGCCAGGTGTATGCCGGTCAGGCAGTCGGCATGACCTATGGCCAGAACATGCGTCTGGTGGTGCTGCCCCAGGCTTTCCGCAATATGCTGCCGGTTCTGCTGACGCAGACCATCATCTTGTTCCAGGATACGTCGCTGGTCTATGCCATCGGCGCCTACGACATGCTCAAGGGCTTTGAGGTGGCAGGCAAGAATTTCGGCCGTCCGGTCGAGGCCTATCTGGCCGCAGCTGTGCTGTACTTCATCATCTGCTTTACGCTGTCGTGGTTCGTCAAGCGTTTGCACAAGAAGATCGCCATCATTCGCTGATGCGGCAATACAAAGGATATCCAAATGATTGAAATGAAGAATGTCTCCAAGTGGTATGGCAGCTTCCAGGTGCTCAACGACTGCTCCACCAGCATCTCCAAGGGTGAGGTGGTGGTTGTCTGCGGTCCTTCGGGCTCGGGCAAGTCGACCTTGATCAAGACAATCAATGCGCTCGAACCCATCCAGAAGGGCGAGATCTGGGTCAATGGCACGGCCATCCACGATCCCAAGACCGACCTGCCCAAGCTGCGCAGCACCGTGGGCATGGTGTTCCAGCATTTCGAGCTGTTCCCCCACCTGTCGGTGACTGAGAACCTGACCATCGCCCAGATCAAGGTGCTGGGCCGCAGCGCAGACGACGCCAAGGCCCGTGGCCTGAAGATGCTCGACCGCGTGGGCCTGATGGCGCACAAGGACAAGTTCCCAGGCCAGCTCTCGGGCGGCCAGCAGCAGCGCGTGGCCATCGCCCGTGCGCTGTCGATGGACCCTTCGGTGATGCTGTTTGACGAGCCCACCTCGGCGCTGGACCCTGAAATGGTTGGCGAAGTGCTGGACGTGATGATCGGCCTGGCCCACGAAGGCATGACCATGATGTGCGTGACGCACGAAATGGGCTTTGCCAAGAAGGTTGCCAGCCGCGTGATCTTCATGGACGTGGGCGGAAAGATCCTGGAGGACTGCTCCAAGGAAGACTTCTTCGGCAACCCCGATGCGCGCCAGCCCCGTACCAAGGACTTCCTGGGCAAGATCCTGCAGCACTGATTGCAGCGCAACTCGCACACGACCATGGCCGCTGATGCGGCCATTTTTTATGGGTGGATGGTTGGATAGGGGAGGGGGCTTGTCCGCCATGGACAGGCGGATGCCCTGGGGCTGGACGACGCGCGCTGTGGGTTAGCGCGGTGTCGGGAGGCTAGGGCCGCAGAACGCGGCCCCGGAAGCATCAGTTGTCGAACTTGTCGCTGGGGAAGCGCAGCATGTCGGTGAGCAGGTAGGACATCGGCACATTCAGTGCAAAGCTCTTGCCCGGCAGCGGCGACTCGAACCACTTTTTGTACAGGCGCGTGATCTCGAAGTTCTGCGACAGCACGCGCATCTCGGCATCGAACACCTTCTTCATGCGCACATCGGTGTCGCGCATCATCAGCGACAGCGGCTCGATCGACATCAGCTTGCCGATCAGCTTGACCTGCTCGGGCTTGTCCGACTGCGCGCGGTGGGCAGCGAGCAGAATATCGTCCATCAGCCAGGCATCGGCCGTGCCCGCTTGCACGGCCTTGAAGCAGGCGTCATGGGTGAGGCACTCGCTGTGCTGGATCTTGAGGCCGTTGACGGCCACACGGCGCTCGAGCACCTGCAGCGAGGTGGTGCCCTTGGTGGTGATCACGCGCTTGCCCGAGAGGTCATCGACATCGTTGATGCCGCTGTCGGACTTGACCAGCATGCGCACGCCAGCGATGTAGTAGGGCAGGCTGAAGGACACATGCTTGCTCTCGCGCCGGTCCTTGGTGTTGGTGGTGTTGCTGCAATCGACATCGATGGCGCCGCTGGCCAGGTCGGTAAAGCGGGTCTGGCCGTTGATGGCGCGGTACTGGATATCGAGCTTGGCCAGGCCCATGCTCTGCTGCAGCTTGGCGATCAGCGCCTGGCAGATGTCGATGGCGTAGCCGACCGGTTTCTTGGTCTCTCCCATCTCGTAGGCAAAAGGCAGGCCGTCGGGGCGGTAGCCCACGGTGATGCGCTGCGACTCCCGGATCTTGTCCCAGCTGTCGGGCAAAGGGGTCTGAGCCAGGCTGCTGCTGGCAAGGCACAGCAGCACAGCGCCGCGAAAAATATGGTTTAGCCACATGTTGCACAGTCCTTGATTAAGAAATCCTACAGTCACCTATGATACGCATAGAGACTGTGTACTCTATGGGCACCTACCCTTAACATTGAGTTACTTTTGTCCAATGCTCGGGGACTGTGATGACGCCCGCATGACCGGTGCGACAATGGCGGGATGAGCACCGCACCCTCCTCCATCAGCATCATCCGACCCGACGACTGGCACATCCACCTGCGCGATGACGCCGCCCTGGCCACCACGGTGGCCCATGCCGCGCGGCAATTTGCCCGTGCCATCGTCATGCCCAACCTCAAGCCCCCGGTCACGACCGCTGAGCTGGCGCTGGCCTACAAGGCGCGCATCGTGGCGGCCATCCCCCAGGGTTTGACGTTTGAGCCGCTGATGACCCTGTACCTGACGGACAAGCTCGCGCCCGAGGAGATCGTGCGCGCCAAGGCAGCCGGTGTCGTGGCCTGCAAGCTCTACCCCGCGGGTGCCACCACCAACAGCGACCATGGCGTGACCGATATCCGCAAGATCTACCCGACCCTGGAGGCGATGCAGCGCGAAGGCATGCTGCTCTTGGTGCACGGTGAGGTGACCGGCAGCGAGGTCGACCTGTTTGACCGGGAAGCGGCCTTTATCGACCAGCACATGGTGCCGCTGCGCCGCGATTTCCCCGAGCTGAAAATCGTGTTCGAGCACATCACCACGCGCGAAGCGGCCCAGTACGTGACCGAGACTGACCGCTTTGTTGGCGCCACGATCACGCCCCAGCATCTGCTGTTCAACCGCAACGCGATCTTTACCGGTGGCATTCGCCCGCACTACTACTGCCTGCCCGTGCTCAAGCGCGAGGAGCACCGCCTGGCGCTGGTGCAGGCCGCCACCAGCGGCAACCCCAAGTTCTTCCTGGGCACCGACAGCGCCCCGCATGCCGCCCAGCTCAAGGAACACGCCACCGGCTGTGCCGGCTGCTACAGCGCCCATGCCGCCATCGAGATGTATGCCGAGGCCTTTGACAAGGCGGGCGCGCTCGACAAGCTCGAGGGCTTTGCCAGCCTGCACGGTGCGGACTTCTACGGCCTGCCGCGCAATACCGACCGCATCACCTTGCTGCGCGAATCCTGGACCCCGCCCGAGTCCTACCCCTTTGGCCAGGCGGACTTGAAGCCGCTGCGCTCGGGCGAAGCGCTGCCCTGGAAGCTGGCCGACTGAGCGTTTTGATCATTTGATGCGTGGATAAGCGCGAGGCCACTGCACCCGACCGGCCCGCGCCCGGCTGGTCGTCGCTGGACTGGCAGGCGCCCTGGCTGCAGCCCTACCGGGCGCTGGGCCTGCAGATCCGCGCGCTGGATGCTCAGGGCCTGGCCATGCCCGATCTGCTCAACCGCCTGGGCGATTGCGGCCGGCGCTTTGTGCCGCAGTCGGCGCTGCCTGCGGGCGAGGCCTATGAAAGCTTTATCGCCCGCAGCGGCTGCGTGCCCACCCGTGAACATATGCACGACGGGCTCAATGGCCTGGTCTGGCAGCGCTTTGCGCGCAGCAAGGCGCGGCTCAATGCCTTGCAGGCCCAGGCCATTGTGCAAGCGGGCGGCGGCGGTGCCAGCCGGGGCCCTTTGCGCGATGCGCTGACCCTGTTCGACGAAAACGGCGCCGTGCTGCTGGCGCCCGATGCGCTGTGGCAGGCGCTGCAGCAGCGCCAATGGCAGCGGCTCTTTGTCGAGCTGCGGCCGCTGTGGCAGCAGGCACAGCTCATCGTCATCGGCCATGCGCTGCTGGAAAAGCTCATGGCCCCCAGAAAACCAATCACCGCGCATGTTTTTTGCCCGCCGCAGCGCTTGCCGATGGTGGACAATATCGACGCGGTCATCGCCGATTCTCTGGACGCTGCGCACCTGGCGGGTAAGCCCTTTACGCCCTTGCCGGTGCTGGGCGTTCCGGGATGGTGCCAGGAAAACCAGCATGTTTCCTTCTACGATGACCCAGACGTATTTCGCTCGGCCCGACGGCCACAAATATCATAAGCACCCGCCGTCGCCATAAAGTGGAGGTAAGGTCTTGAATTCGCAAGACATTGCCCCCAGCTATCGAGCACTGTGTTCCCCTCCTTGGAGAATCGACCCCATGAAACGAATGTTCCTTTTTCTGGCGACCAACATCGCCGTGGTTGTGGTGCTGGGCATTGTTGCCAGCCTGCTCGGTGTCAACCGCTACCTGACTGCCAATGGCCTGAACCTCGGGGCTTTGCTCGGCTTTGCCTTCATCATGGGTTTTGGCGGCGCCATCATCTCCTTGCTGATGAGCAAGCCCATCGCCAAGATGAGCATGGGCGTCAAGATCATCAACCAGCCCCAAAGCGCTGACGAGGCCTGGATTGTCGAGACCGTGCGTCGCTTCTCCGACCAAGCTGGCATCCAGATGCCCGAGGTCGGTATCTATGAGGGCGAGGCCAACGCGTTTGCGACGGGCGCCTTCAAGAACTCGGCCCTGGTGGCCGTCTCGACCGGGCTGCTGCAAGGCATGACCCGCGAAGAGGTCGAGGCCGTCATCGGCCACGAGGTGGCCCACGTGGCCAATGGCGACATGGTCACGATGGCGCTGATCCAGGGCGTGATGAACACCTTTGTGGTCTTTCTCTCGCGCGTTATCGGCTATGCGGTGGATTCCTTCCTGCGCCGCAATGACGAGCAGAACTCGGGCCCCGGCATTGGCTACATGATCACCACCATCGTGCTCGATATCGTCTTTGGCTTCCTGGCTGCCATCATCGTGGCCTGGTTCTCGCGCCAGCGCGAGTTCCGCGCCGATGCCGGTGCCGCGCGCCTGATGGGCCGCAAGCAGCCGATGATCAATGCCTTGCACCGCCTCGGTGGCATGCACCCCGGCACCTTGCCGCAAAGCATGCAGGCCATGGGCATCACCGGTGGCCTGGGCAAGCTGTTCAGCTCGCACCCGCCGATCGAAGAGCGCGTGGCTGCACTGCAAAACAACCAGGTGCAGTAAGCCTCGGCTTGCCGCCCTTCTCAAAAAGCACTGCCGCGGCAGTGCTTTTTTGTGGGCGCCGGGCAAGCGGATCGGCGCGGTGTTGGCCAGGGCGCCCCGGCTTTTACCGCCGATTTACGCGCCGCTCACCGGGCGTTAAGCTGGCGCGCCTTCAATGGAGTTCTTGCAATGACTGGAGATACACCATGTCGCATACTCCCACCTCTTGGCATTCGGCCGTTTTGTGTGCCGGCGCCCTGGCGGTCGCTACTTTGGTGACCGGCTGCGTTGTCGCGCCGGCCGAGCCCTATGCCTATGGCAATAGCGGGGCCGTGGTCGTGTCCAGCGAAGCGCCGCCTCCCCTGCGTTATGAGCCCGCCCCGGTTGCGGTGGCGCCGGTCGCGACCCAGATCTGGATTGGCGGCTTTTGGGATTGGTACGGTGGCCGCTATGTATGGCGCCAGGGCCATTGGGCATCGCCTCCCCACCGTGGAGACCGCTGGGTGCCCCGTGAATGGGTGCGCAGCCCACATGGCTGGCAAGCCCGTGGCGGGCATTGGGAACGCCGCTGAGGCGCTGGGGCCGCATGGCTGGCCCTTGGTCTCCTGACCCCTCTATCCCCTTACCTGCCTGGGTCCCGCTCGGGGCTTGGGCAACTGCGCCAGTCAGCGCATCGTGTAGTTCAGCTGAAACATCAGCGCCGATTTGCCCAGCACATTGAGCTGGCCGCCCCAGTGCTGGTTGTAGTTCCAGCCCACCGCAGGGATGGCAGTGATGCCCCAGCCGTTCTTGTTGTTGAGCGGGATCTTGCGGTGAAACGGGTATTTGTAGCCATGGATGACGCCGCCGGTCAGCTTGACAAACAGCTGCGGCGTGCCCGACAGCGGCTGGAACTGCCAGCCGTAGTAGCCATACTGGCTGGGCTGGCCAAAGGAATTGCTGAAATAGGCAAAGCCGAGCAGCTGGTGGTCATCGAGCTTTTTCTCGGCATTGATCAGCCACACATATTTGTGCCGCTCGTCATCGGGCTCGAAATCGCGCTCCTTCTTGGCGTTGGAGTAGTGGTAGGTATAGGGCGAATAGCCAAAGCTCCAGCCAGACAGCACCGCGCTGTCGCTGCCATCCGGGTCGTCCACGCTGGCCGCCCAGGCGGCGCCAGACAGCGCGCACAGCAATCCCGCGCTCAAACCTGCCGCGCCCAGGCGCAGTCGAAGGGTGTGGCGAATCGATCCGGACATGGGCAACCTTCAGCAGCATCAGAACAAGCCAAAATTCTAGGATGGGCTGGCCGCGCTGGGGTCGCGGCTGTGGTGCCTGGGCCTCAAAGGTGTAAGCGGCCGTTTTTTAAGGCTTTTTTAAGCGGGTGAGCGGTCCATTTTTGGCGCTCGGTGGTCACCTGACTGCCGGCCGAGCGCTGGGTTCGGCCCGTGTGTCAGCAGCATCCCATCCCGCCATCTGGCGCCACAACCCGCCATGGCGAGAGGGCATGCCAGCGAGACTTACAAAGCGCCGCCCGAGCCGCGCGAGCCCGACGAAGGCACGGCCAGCCTTAAAATGGCGCAGGCCACCGCCTCACCGACCTTGATGCCATCGACCCCCGCCGACAGAATGCCGCCCGCATAGCTGGCACCTTCCCCAGCCGGGTACAGGCCGCGCGTGTTGTCGCTCTGAAAATCAGCGCCCCGGCCGATCTTGACGGGCGACGAGGTGCGGGTCTCGACCCCGGTCAGGATCGCATCGCGCATGTCATAGCCACGGATCTTCTTGCCAAAGGCGGGCAGGGCCTCGCGCATGGCCTCGATCGCGTAGGCTGGCAGGGCCTGGTGCAGGTCGCCCAGCGTGATGCCGGGCTTGTACGAAGGCTCCACGTTGCCAAAGGCCGTGGACGGCGTGCCGGCGACAAAATCGCCCACCAGCTGGCCGGGCGCGCTGTAGTTCTGGCCACCCAGCACGTAGGCCTTGGACTCCAGCTGGCGCTGCAGCACGATGCCCGAGAGCGGATGGAAGGCACCCGGCGTCTGCGCCTCCACGCCATAGGTCTTGCCGCCAAAGGCCCAGGCAAAGCTCTCGGCGTCTTGCGGGTAGTCTTCGGGGCTGATCGCGCAGACCATGCCGGCATTGGCATTGCGCTCGGCGCGCGAGTACTGGCTCATGCCATTGGTCACCACGCGCTCGGGCTCGCTGGTGGCCGCCACCACGGTGCCGCCCGGGCACATGCAAAAGCTGTAGACGGCGCGGCCATTTTTGGCATGGTGCACCAGCTTGTAGTCGGCCGCGCCCAAGAGCGGGTGGCCGGCATCCTTGCCCCAGCGGGCGCGGTCGATGACGCTTTGCGGGTGCTCGATGCGAAAGCCCACCGAGAAGGGCTTGGCCTCCATCGCCACACCGCGCTCGTAGAACATTGCAAAGGTGTCGCGCGAGCTGTGGCCCAGCGCCATCACCGCGTGGCGCGTGGGCAGGGTGTAGCTCTCGCCACTCACCTGGTCCAGCACTTGCAGGCCCACCAGCTGGCGCGCATCGCCTTCGACCAGCACATCAGTGACCTTTTGCTCAAAGCGGATCTCTCCGCCCAGGCGCACGATCTCCTCGCGGATGCCCTCGACCACCTTGACCAGCTTGAAGGTGCCGATATGCGGGTGGGCGGTGAACAGGATCTCCGGCGGCGCGCCGTAGGTGACGAACTCCTGCATCACCTTGCGGCCCAGATGGCGTGGGTCCTTGATCTGGCTGTAGAGCTTGCCGTCTGAGAAGGTGCCGGCGCCCCCTTCGCCAAACTGCACATTCGATTCAGGCGTCAGCCGGCGCTTGCGCCACAGGCCCCAGGTGTCCTTGGTGCGCTGGCGCACCGTCTTGCCGCGCTCCAGCACGATGGGCTTGAAACCCATCTGCGCCAGCACCAGCGCCGCAAAAATGCCGCAGGGCCCAAAGCCCACCACCACCGGGCGATCCTGCATATCGGCAGGTGCCTGGCCGACGGGGTGCCAGGACATGTCGGGCGTCGGGTTCACATGCGAGTCTGCCGCGAAGTGCGCGAGCAAGGCCGCTTCCTGCGCGGGATCTGCCAAGGCCACATCGACGATATAGACGGCCAGCAGCTCGGACTTGCGCGCATCAAAGCTGCGCTTGTGCACCTGGAGCTGGGCAATGGCTGTGGGCTGCAGGCCCAGGCGCTGGGCTGCGAGCTGGCTGAGTGCCTCCTGGGGCGCGTATTCGGTGTGGTTGTCGGGGTGGTAAGGCACCGCCGAGAGGGGGAGTTTGAGTTCTGCGATCCGGATCATGGCTTGTACCTATCAAGCAAGGGCATGGATGGTAGCCGATATGGCCGCTGCAGGGCGGCCAGGCAGGGCGCATCCCCATGGCGCCCTAAGGTAAAAAGCATAGCAAGGGTTCTGCGCTTCAGCCTTGCAGCTCTAAACGCGAGTACCCGATTCCCGCCCCCTTCTCCACCCGGATCTGCGCCGGGATGCGCTCCTTGAGCGCCTCCACATGGCTGATGATGCCGATCATCTTGCCGCTGGCATTCAGCGTATCGAGCGCCGCCAGCGCAACCTCCAAGGTGTCGCCGTCCAGGGTGCCAAAGCCTTCGTCGAGGAACAGCGAATCGATCGAGGTCTTGCTGCTGACCAGGTCCGACAAGGCGAGCGCCAGTGCCAGGCTGACCAAAAAGGCCTCGCCCCCCGACAAGGTGCGGGTATCGCGCGCGACATCGCCTTGCCAGCTGTCGACGATATCGAGCTCCAGCTCGCCAGTGGTCTTGCGCTGCAGCAGGTAGCGGCCATGCAGCCTGGCCAGATGGCCGTTGGCCAAGGCCAGCAAATGGTCCAGGGTCAGGCCCTGGGCAAACTTGCGGAACTTGTCGCCCTTGGCCGATCCGATCAGGCCATCGAGCCGCTGCCACAGCACGCTGTCGCGCTCCTGCGCCGCAATCTGCGCCAGCAAGGCCTGCTGACCCGCGCGGCGCTGCTCGTCATCGGCCAGGCGCGCGCGGTGGGCGCCCATGCGCTCTGCCGTCTGGTTGCGCTCGTCCTCCAGCGCCCGCAATTGCGCCTCCAGCGCCTCGGGTGCCTCCTCCGTCAAGGCCTGGGCCTGCAGTTGCTGGTGCTGCTGCGCTGCCTCCTCGGCCACCGTGCCAGCGCGCTGCAGTGCCAACTGCAAGCCATCACGCTGCTGGCTGAGCCGCTCCAGCGCGTCCGCTGGCAACAGCGCATGCGCAAAGGCCTGCGCATCGGCAAAGGGGCTGGCCTGCAAGCCCTGCTCCCACGCAGACTGGGCCTGCTCCTGGGCCCACTGCCGCTCGGCCAATTGCTGGCCCGCTTGCTGGGCCTGGCCTTGCAGGCTGGCGAGTTCTTGGCGGGTGTCCTCCAGCAGCGCGGCGCAATCGGCCAAGGTGGCGGGCAGCGCCATGGTCGCAGCACTGGTTTGTGCGGGTGCCGGTGCCGGCAGTTGCGCCAGGCGCTGCTGCCATTGCAGCGCCTCTTGCGCGCACTGCTGGGCCTGCTGCTGCTGCAGTGCCAGTTGCTGGGAGGTGGTTTGCAGCTGCGCGCTGTGCTGCTGCCACTGCTGCCATTCCTGCTGGCGGGTCTGCAGCCAGGCATCGTGGCCATCGGCGGGCGGCATCGCCAGGCCCAGTGGAGCCAGGCTGGCTTGCAAGGCGGCCTCGGCCGCGTCTGCCTGGGCCTGCAGCGCTTGCACGGTCTGCGCCAGGCGTTGCTGCAGGCTGCTGTTGTCTTGCTGGGCCTGTTGCAGGCGCGCTTGCGCATGCTGGGCGTCCTGCAGGGTCTGGGCTGCTGCATGCGCGGCATCTTTGGCAGCTTGCAGCGCTTGCTCAGCGGCCTCGGCTGCCGCCAGGGCCTGTTGCAACTGCGCCGCTTGCGCGGCGCTGGCTTGCTGGGCCTCGGCCAATGTGTGCGGCTGCTGCCAGGCAGATGCGGCGACGGGTTGGGCCATGGCTGCGCAGAGTGTCTGCCAGCGCTGTTGCCAGGCGTCCAGCCGCTGCTCGGCGGCTGTTAACTGGGCCTGCAGGCTGGTCTGCTGGCTCAGGGCCGCCGCATGCGCGGCGCCCAGCTGTTCGCCCTGCTGCTGCAGCGCCTCCAGCTCGGCCTGGGCCGCTTGCAGCGCGGCGGCGGTGGCGGTCACATCCAGCGCGGCATAGGCGGCAATGGCAGGGTGCTCCTGCGAACCACAAAGGGGGCAGGCCTCGCCGGGCTGCAGCGCGTGGCGGTGCGCTTCCAGGCTTTGGATGCGCTCTTCCTGGGCCAGCAGTTTTTGCTTGTCGCCCACCCGTTCTTTCTGGGCCTTGTACTGGCTGCGCAGTGCGGCCAGCGTGGCCTGCTGCTGGGCCAGCGGTGCCGAGCAGGCCTGCAAGGCATCGCCCAGTTGCTGCGCATCGCGCGCCAGCGGTTGGCGTTGCTCGGCATGCTGCAGCAATTGCTGCCAGGCTTGCTCGTGCTGCTGCGCCGTCTGCCAGTGGGCGCGCAACTGGCCCAGACTGCCGCCGTGCGGGGCCAGGCGGGTGTGCTGCGCATGCTGCAGCTCGCGCGCCGCAGCATTGGCCTGCTGCTGCGCGGCTTGGGCCTGCTGCAGTGCGGTGGCCTGTAATGCCATGTGCTGCTGCAGCGACTGGCCTTGTTCGCTGGCTTGCTGCAGTGCTGCTTGTTCTTGCGCCCACTGGCGCCGCTGCTGCTGGCGCTGCGCCAGTTGCTCGCGCCAGCCGCTCAGCTGGTCGCCCAGCGCGGCATGGGCCGGGTGCTGCTGCAGCCAGTGCTGCAGATCGCTGTGCTGGGTCTGCAACTGCTGCAGCGCCTGCTCGGCTTGCTGCTGGGCCTGCTGCGCCAGCGCGCTGGCATGCTGCTGCAGCTGCCATTGCTGGCGCTGGGCATCTGCCAGGCGGCCCTGCAACTGGGTCTGCTGGGCCTGGCTTGCTGCAGCGGCCGCTTGCGCCTGCTGCCAGCCCGCATGCAGCGGGGCAATCGCCTGTGCGGGTGCATGGGCCTGCAGGCGCTGCAGATCGGGGGCGGCAGCCTGCAGCGCTTGCTGGGCCTGCTGCAGGCGCTCTTGCGCCAGCTGCTGCGCCTGCGCGGCTTGCGCAGTTTGCTGCTGCCAGTGCTGGAGGGTTTGCAGCGCGGCATGGCGCGTCTGCAAGGCAGCCAGTGTGGTTTGCAGTTGCTGGGCCTCGGTCTGCAGATGATCACGCTCGGCCTCGGGCAGCAGCTGCATGCCGCCCGCCTGCGCCTGGTCTCGCTCCAGCGCCTGGCGGGCATCGCGAGCGCGCTCAAACACGGCTTGCGATATCTGGCTGTAGATGTCGGTGCCGGTCAGCTCTTCGAGCAGCTCGGCGCGTTCATTGGCACTGGCTTGCAAAAACGCCGCAAACCCGCCCTGGGCCAGCAGCATCGATTTGGTGAAGCGCTGAAAATCCAGTCCGGTGATCTCGGCCATCTGGCGCAGCTTGTCGCTGCTGTGGGTGCTGAGGATTTCTCCATCGGCCACGCGCGCCAGTTCCACTTTGGGGCCTTGCAGCGCGCCGCTGGCCTTGTCGCGGGCGCGGCGCTGGCTCCAGAAGGCACGGTAGACGGTGCCCTTGACCTCGAACTCCACCTCGGCCATGCAATCTGCCGTGTGGCGCGTCATCAGGTCGTTGCTGCTGGCGCTGAGGGTGGCCAGCCGGGGTGTCTGGTGGTAGAGCGCCAGGCAAATCGCATCGAGCAAGGTCGATTTGCCAGCGCCCGTGGGGCCGGTGATCGCAAACAGGCTGTTGTCGGCAAAGGGCGCGGCTGTGAAATCGATGCGCCACTCGCCTTTGAGCGAGTTCAGGTTCTTGAGCCGCAGGCTGCGTATCTTCATGGCGCCTCCCCGCTGGGGTTGGAGAGTGACTGCAGCACGGCCTGGTAGCGCGCGGTCAGCGCCTGCTGCAGCTCGGCGTCCATGGTCTCCAGCGCCAGGCGGCGCTCAAACACCTGGGCCGGTGTCAGTGCATCCAGCGCCTCGACGGCCGGGCCGCTCCACTGCGCAGCCGCCCGCCCGCGCAGCCGTTTGACCCGCAGCAGCTGCAGCGGCAAGCCTTCGGCAAGTGCCTGCACGCGCAACGGCAGGTCGGCCAGGTAGTCGTCTTCTTCGATGGTGATATCCAGCCAGACCTTTTTGTCGGCCTGAGCCAGCGCACTGGCCTGCTGCAGCGCGGCCGGCAATGCGGCCAGGCTGCTGCGCAGCGCCGCCATGGGCTGGAAGACCGGCACCGGCAAGGCAGTGACCGCCTGCAAGCCCGGCGCTCCCAGGTCAACCAGCAACATCTGTTTGGTCTGGCGCGCCTCGTCAAAGCCCAGCGCGATCGGCGAGCCGCTGTAGCGGATGTGCTCAAGTCCGCCCACCTTTTGCGGCTGGTGGATATGGCCCAGCGCGATGTAGTCCACAGGGGGAAAAGCCTGGGTCGGAAAGGCCTCCAGCGCGCCGACATAGATCTCGCGCACCGATTCGCTGCTGCTGGCACCCACGGTGGTGAGGTGGCCAGTGGCGATGATGGGCAACTGCCGCCCCAGGCTGGCCTGCAGCGCAGCCTGCTGCTGCAGTGCCGCGTCGTACACCTGCTGGTAGGTCGCCTGGATGGCCTGCTGCAAGGCCAGCTGCTTGTCTTGTGCGCTTTGCTCGGCCTGGCTTTGCAGCACATCGCGGGGACGGATAAAGGGCAGCGCGCAGACGATGCAGCCAGGCGAGCCATCGCGCAGCGGCAGGATGCGCACATGCTGCGCAGGCGCGCCGGTCGCGGCAATCACCTGGGTGCCCAGGTGCTGCAGCAGGCCCTGGCTCTCTTCCAGCACCGCAACCGAATCATGGTTGCCACCCAGCACCAGCAGCGCCACACCGGCCTGGTGCAGGCGGGCGATGAGGCGGTTGTAGAGCTCGCGCGCGTAGCTGGGGGGCGCGCCGGTGTCAAAAATATCGCCGGCGATCAGCACCGCATCGGCGGCTTGCGCCGTCACCTGCTCCAGCAGCCAGTCGATCAGCGCGCTGTGCTCTGCCTGGCGGCTTTGGCCCATGAAATGCTGGCCCAGGTGCCAGTCCGAGGTGTGAATGATGCGCATGGTCGGGGGAGGGGGATGGAGAGATCGCGGGAACCCTGTCGATGGTAGTCGCTGGGCGCAGCGGCGGTCAAAGAAAAAGACCTCGACCAGGCTTGGCACCCGGGCGAGGTCTGGCAGCCGATGAGGCGGTGCTTACTGCGGGGCGCCCAGTGCCTTGCGCGCCGCAGCGCGGTTGTAGGCAAAGCCAAACACCACCAGCGCCAGCACCAGGGCCTGGGCCAGCAGGGTCTCCATCGTGGGGAACATGCCCAGCAGCTCAATGCGCGGCGCAGCCAGCGGTGTGGCGCTGACCCAGCCAGCCTCTTGCAGCGAGGACACGCCCTTGCCCACCAGCACGACAGCCAGCACGGCCACCAGGATCGACGTCGCCGAGAAGAAACGGCCCACCGGCATGCGGGCGCTGGTGCGCAGCAGCACAAAGGCAATCACTGCCAGGATCGCCACCGCAGCCAGGCCGCCGCCCAGCAGCGCGCCATGGTGGCCGTCCGAGGCCAGGGCCGAGAAGAACAGCACGGTTTCGAACACCTCGCGGTAGACGGAGACAAAGGCCAGCGCAAACAGGCCCCACATGGAGCCCTGGCCCATGCTGGCCGAGAGCTTCTCGCTCAAATAACTTTGCCAGCGGCCGGCGCTGCTCTTGCTGTGCATCCACAGGCCCACACTCAGCAGCACCAGTGCGGCGACCACCGAGCCCAGGCCCTCGGTCACCTCGCGGCTGGCGCCGCTGATCTCGACCAGATAGGTCGCAGCCGCCCAGGTCAGGCCACCCGCGACCAGCGCCGAGCTCCAGCCCGCATGCACATAGCGCAGTGCATCCTGGCGGCCGGCCTTGCGCAGCAGCGCGACCATGCCGATGACGATCAGCAAGGCCTCCAGCCCTTCGCGCAGCAAGATGGTGAGTGCGCCGACAAAGGTGGCGGTGGCGTCCGAGGCGCCCGCATTCAGCTCGGCCTCGACCTGACCGAACATGGTCTGCAGCTGCTGGGCGGCGGCCTCGGCCTCTGGCAGCGTGCCGCTGGCCACCGTGGCGCGGTACTGCACCATGGCCGATTCGACCTGGGTCATCAAGGCCTTGTTGCGCGCAGCAATCGTCGGCTCCAGCGGCTCAAAGCCATCGAGGTAGGCAGACAGGGCCAGCTTCATCGCCTGGTTGCGGTCGCCCGCCTGGAGCGCGGCCAGGCTTTGCGCCAGGCGCTGGCGTGACAGGGCCACGCCACTGGCCTTGCCTTCGCTGATGGCCTCGGGGTGGGCGCGCAGATAGGCCAGCACGGCGCGGGCCTGCTCGATCGGCATAGCCGGGGTCAGGCTTTGCGCGGTGGTGGTGCTGAGCGCGGCCAGGTCGCCAAAGCGTGCACGCAAGCCGGCATCGCTCTGCCACAGCGCCTTGCCGGTAGCGCGCAGCTCGTCGTTGTACGACAGGCCGCCGACAAAATAGGCCAGCGCCCAGCGGTCGTCTTCGGGCAGCGCGCCGAAGGACACCATCGAGGTGCCCTCCACCCCTTGCGAGGTCACTTGGTACAAGGCCATCAGGCTGCGCGCATTGGCGCGCTGCGCATCGCTAAAGGCAATGGGCTGCGGATCCAGCCCTTGCGCGGCTGGGCCATCGCCACCGCCGGTAGCGCCATGGCAGCTGGCACAGATTTGTTGAAAGAGTTGAGAGCCTTTTGTTATATCGGGGGCCTTGGCAGGCGCGACCGGCATCGGGTAGGCCGCCACCAGCAACTGGGCTGCCTGGTGAGCCAGCTGGGCGACTTCATCGGCTGTGGCCTTGGCCTGCACCGCTGCGCGCAGTTGGGTCACCAAGCTCACCACCTTGGCCTTGTCGGCATGGGCGGGCAGGGCCTGGGCCTGCTGCAAGGCGTTGGCGCTGAAGTCCAGCATTTCGGCGTACTCGCCTTCGCTGGCGATCTGGCCATTTTCGACGGCGCCGCCGTAGTCTACGGCGACATAGTCCAGCAGCTGCCAGAGCTGGCGCGCGTCTGTGGCTTGCGTGGCTGCAGCAGTGTTGGAAGCGGTGGTGGAGGGTGCCGCAGCGGGCGTTTGGGCCAGGGCAGGGCCGCTGAGCAAACCGGCCAAACCGGCCACGAGGGCCAGTGTCCAGCTGAATGTGGAGCGCATGGAGTGTTATGAATAAGAATTATTCGCGCCATTTTAAGCTTGTTTACATTCTGTACTGGCCCAGTCGACCAGCGTGAGAGAAGCGCCAACTCACATCATTGAGCCCATTTTTCGACCCTGATGGGGCGGCGTAGAAAACGCAATTGGTAACCATTTCTGCATGCCAGATCGCTACACTGCGGCCACGCGCTTGTGCTCATAGGGAGGGCAAGGCGTTGCACGCCGCAAGCCCTGTGCCGTGCCGCAACGAGGAGAAAAAATGGAAAAACTAACAGGATTCGCCGTAGCCGCCGTGGTCGCATGTGCCGGTTTGATGGGTTGCAGCAAGAAGGAAGAGACGCCCAGCAGCCCACCGGCCGCCGCCGCGCCGGCCCCTGCGCCCGCAGCAGCACCGGCCCCCGCGCCAGCGCCCGCCGCTGCCGCACAAAAAGTGCAGCCCGGCAAGTGGCAGGCGGTCACCGAGATGAGCGGCCCCATGGGCCAGCAGGCACTGGCCGGCATGGAGCAGGCCTTCAAGACCATGACACCCGAGCAGAAGAAGGCCGCCAACCTGGATAACGCCAAGGTCGAAGGCGGCAAGCTCATCCAAGAGATGTGCATCACCCCCGAGATGGCCGGCAAGACCTTGCAGTCGCTGGCCGATTCGCAGCTCAAGAACATGCCTGGCTGCAGCCCGGCTGACGTCAAGACCGATGGCAACAAGGAATCGATGCGCTTCAGCTGCGGCGAAGGCAAGATGAGCATGGTCCTCGAAGCGGTCTACGTCTCGCCCACCGAGAACACCGTCACCAGCACCATGGACATGGCCGGCCAGGGCATGACCACCACGGTGAGCAGCAAGCGCGTGGGCGACTGCTGATAGAGAGGCTCGCGCGCCGCTGCTTGGGTGGTGGCCTGGGGCTTTTAAATGTGAGAACGCAGCCTGGGTGGCTGCGTTTTTTATGGGCGCCTATGGATGGGCCCCCGAGCGTCGGGCTTCAAACCTCGGGTTGGGGCTGGTTGGACCTTGCTGTTTTCTCTGGTTGCAACACATCCCCATCCATGTACGCAAGGCTATTGCTCCACCGGTATCACCTGGGCCAAATCGACTCCCAAAGACTGTGCTTTCTCCAACAGCGCTTGCCGCTGAGTCTCCGGAATGGTCTTGCTGCGAGACAGAATCCACATGTAGTCCAGGCTGCTGCCAATGACCAAGGCGGTGTGGTACTGCTCATCGAGGCTGACCACGTTGTAGCCGCCGTAGAAGGGGCCGAAGAACGAGACCTTCAACGCAGCCTTATCGGCTTGTCCGAGGAAGCGTGCCTTGCCTTGCGCTTCACGCCACTGTTGCTTGGCGGGGTCATAGCCGCGGTTCACGACGGTCACGCTGCCATCGGCATTCAAGTTGTAGCTGGCCGTCACCTGGGTCAGGCCTTTTTCAAAACGGTGGTCAATGCGCGCCAGCTCATACCAGGTGCCCATGTACTTGCTGGCGTCAAAGCCGCTGACCGGTTGCACCCCTTGGGGGACAGAGACGGCGCAACCGGGCAGGGCGACTGCAGCACCGGTGATCGCGAGCGCCATGGCGGTGGCGCGCAAGAGAGCGCTGGTGGAGATAGGCATCGGAGGTTTCCTTTTGATTTTGGGCAGGGCCTCAAGTGGAAAAGGCGGATGAACAGGCTTGGGTGCAGACTGGCGCATCATTGGGCTACTGGCGATAAGCACACATGCCGTGCCGCTGTCGTCCCAACCCCCGCATCAGCCCTTGGTAATCCGCCGCACGCTGGCAAAGTACCAACGGTCGGGCAGGCAGCGCAGCAGGCGCATCCAGCGGGTAAAGCGGGGGGGGAAGTTCATCTCGAACTGTCCGCGCGCCCAGCCCTGCAAGATATGCTGCGCTGCTTCTGCGGGGCTGATCAGTGCCGGCATGCGGAAGCTGTTCTGGGCGGTCAGGGGCGTCTCGACAAAGCCGGGGTTGATGATGGATACGCCCAGTCCTTGGGGGTGCAGGTCCAGGTAGAGGTTTTCTGCCAGGTTGTTGAGCGCGGCCTTGGTGGGGCCGTAGGCGAGCGACATGGGCAGCCCCCGGTAGCCGGCGACGCTGCCGACCAGCGCGATATGGCCCTGGCCCGCTTGCAGCAGCATCGGCAGGATGGCGTCCAGCACATGCAGCACGCCGACATAGTTGACCGCCAGGTGTTTCTGCATCTCGGGCAGGTTGAATTCGGTCGCGCGCAGCGGCCGGTAGTGGCCGGCGCAGTACAGCACCAGGTCGGGCGCAGCACCCAGGGCGCTATGCACCGCTTGTGCGGCAGCCGCCACGGTGCCGGGCTCGCTCACATCCAGTGCCAGCGCCAGGCAGCCGGGGCGGCTGCCTGCAAAGTCCTGCAGCGCAGCAAGGTCCCGGGCCGATACGATGACGCGCGCGCCCTGGGCCTGTAGCGCTTCAGCCGTGGCCCGGCCAATGCCCGACGATGCGCCAATGATCCAGACGGACCGGCCCTGCCAGTCGCGCATCGGCGGATTGAGCTTGGCTTGCAGCAGCGGCATCACTGCGACCCCTTGCTGAAGGAGATGGTCAGATCGCCCAGGTGGATGCCGAACTTGCTCATCGCCGTGCGGTTGAGCATGGTGCGCCCGTCCATCAGGTACATCCAGTCGTCCATCCGCACATTCCAGACCCGGCCGTTCACCGGCAAGGCCAGCACATAGTTCCAGTGCAGGGCGTTGCCGGCGGCCTGGCCTGTGGCGGGGCCGACGACATCCCCCGCCTGGCCGCTATAGCGGCCCTCACCCAGGTACTGGATGTGCCAGGTGCGCTCCTGCGTGGTGCCGTCGCTGTAGACAAAATGCTCTTCCAGCACGCCGTCATTGCCCGTCCACTTGCCGGTCATGTGCACGGTAAAGCGCTTGACCACCTTGCCCTGGCGGTCGGTGAACATGCCGTGCGCCGTGAGCGGGCCGTTGAAGTACTCGCGCAGGTCCAAGGCCGGGCGCTCCTGGGCATAGTCCTCGACCGAGGGGCTGGCGCAGGCGCTCAGCAGTGCCAGCGTGCCGAACAGGGCCAGGCCGATTCCGGCGCGGCGCAGCGTGATGAGGCGGTGGGTTCTTGGCGTGGATGTCATCGTTACCTCCAGGAGGGTTGCAGGCGCTCGGCGCGCCAGAGAGCGGCCAGGGCCAACAGCTTGAGCAGGCAGGGCAGGCCGCCATAGGCCCAGGCCAGCGCCTTCAGACCGGCAGGGGCGGTGCTGCCGCTGTGGTAGCCGGCAACGGCGAGCAGCGGCAGGCAGAGCCCGGCGGCGAGGGCCAGGTTGAGTTTGGTGGCACAGGCCCACCAGCCCAGGTAACGCCCGTCGCCCGATCCGCCATGGCCCGATTCGTGGATCACCCCCGTGAGCAGCGCGCCGGGCACTGCCAGGTCGGCGCCCAGCGCCAGGCCGCTGGCGATGCAGATGGCCACAAAAGCCCAGGCATCCCCCGGGCCCAGCAAGGAGGCTGAGAAAAAGGCAATGACGCTGGCCAGCATGCCGGCGCGCCAGCTGGGCGCCAGGCCCCAGCGGGCCACCGCTTTGACCCACAGCGGCAGGCCAAGGGCCGCAGCGGCAAAGTAGCACAGCAAAAACAGCGGCAGCAGCGCGGGCGCCTGGAGCCGGTCCACGACAAAGAAGGGCAAGAGCGTGGCGGGTATGGCCGCCGCAATGCCGTTGAGCATGAACACGGACAGCAGCCTGCGAAAGGCGGCATCGCCCCAGGGAGACGCCTGGGACAGGCCATCGCGCCGTGCGGCCCCTGCGCTGGCATGTGCAGCGTCAGCGCGCGGATCGCGCAGCCAGTACAAGCCGAGCAAGCCCAAGCCGAGCGCTGCCACCAGTACTACGCTGGTCGCATCCATGCCCAGCAGGCTGGGCAAGACGCTGGCCGTGAGCACGCCCAGCAAGGTGGCGCCCTCGCGCCAGGCCGTTACCTGCGTGCGCCAGGCCGCCTGGCCGCCCCAGCGGGTGCCCCAGGTCTGGTGCAGGATGGTGACCGCGCTATAGGCCAAGGTGCTCAGCAGCAGGCAGCCGGCGAGCCAGCCCAGCATCTGGAACGGGTTGCTGCTGGGCGGGTGCCAGAGCGCATAAAACCCCAAGGCCATGGCGAGGCCGCCCAGTGCCGCCGCCAGCCAGGCGGCGTGCCGCCCGCGCTGCAGCAGGCGGTCCGCCAGGCGGCCAAGCGCCGGGTCCAGCAGCGCATCAAAGGCCCGGGTGGCGAGCAGCACAGCCCCCAAACCGGCCAGCGGCGCGCCGGCCACGGCCGCATAGTAGTGGGGCAGGGTCACATACAAGGGCAGCGATACAAAGGCCAGCGGTGCCGCGAGCGCGCCATAGGCCAGCCCCGTGCGCCAGGAAAGCGCTTGCTGCACCGGGGTGGCGTTCATGGCGGACAGCCCTCAGCCCTGGCCCAGCAGCGCAGCGCGCAGCGCCGGTGCGCTGCTTTGCTCCGACAGCCAGATGCCAAAGAACAGGCGCGCGTACAGCGCGTCATCAATGGTGGCAGTCTCGCGCCCGTTGTACAGAAAAACGACCTTGCCTGTTCCGTCGTTCAAACCCAGCAATCGGTCCTGCGCCACCACATCGGGAAAGGCCTGCTTCATCATGCGCAGCCACTGGCGGCCCTGCTCTTCGGAGAAGGGCGCCACCCGGCGCATCTCGGCGATGGAGCGCTCCGCAATGGCCTCGCCCTCGAGCTTGCGGTCATAGACCAGCTCCAGCGCAAAGGACTGGCGCGCATAGTCCAGCGGGTTGAAGCCGGCAGCGGCCCACAGGCGCGCCTCATACACCCGCAGCCCAAAAAACCGCAGCACACCGGTGCCGACCAGGCGCGCGCCTGGCAAGGCCGTGCCCAGTTCAGCAGGAGGGGCAGGGGAGGCAGGCGTGGCTGCGAGGAGGTCGTGGGTCATGGCAGTCATGGAGAGAGCAAGAAGGCGGGCGCCCCAGCCCAGGGCTTGGCGTCGGCGGAGTTCAGGCATGGTCGGGCCTGCGCAATGTGAACTGGACCACATCGGTGTTGCCCATGTCGAACGAGGCCTCGCAGTAGGCGAGGTAGAAGCGCCAGATGCGCACAAAACGTTCATCAAAGCCCTGCGCGCGGATGGTATCGAGCTGCTGCTCAAAGGCCTGGCGCCAGCGCCGCAGCGTCTCGGCATAGTCGCTGCCAAAGTGCAGCTTCTTCTCCACGGTCAAGCCGGCCCGGCGCGCTTCGCGCTCAAAGGCCTGGACGCTGGGCAGCAGGCCGCCGGGGAAGATGTACTGCTGGATGAAATCGGTCGAGCGCAGGTAGCGCGCAAACAGGTCATCGCGCAAGGTGATGGATTGCACGCAGGCATAGCCACCGGGCTTGAGGCACTGGCGCAGCGACTGGAAATAGCTGCGCCAGTACTCCTGGCCGACCGCTTCAAACATCTCGATGGACACGATGGCATCAAAGGGCTGCGACTGGTGCTGGGCAGCCAGATCGCGGTAGTCCTGGTAGCGCAGATCGACCTGGGCTTGCAGGCCCGCTTGCGCAATGCGCTCCAGACCCCATTGGCGCTGTTCGCGCGACAAGGTCACCCCGGTCACCTGGGCACCAAACTCGGTGGCCGCCGTCTGGGCCAGTGCACCCCAGCCGCAACCAATCTCCAGCAGGCGCTGGCCGGGTTGCAGCCCGGTTTCTTGCAAGGCCCGGCGCATCTTGGCCTGCTGGGCCTGCAGCAGATCGGCCTGGGCCAGCGCAGCGCCGCTGCGCCCCTCGAACCAGGCGGCGCTGTAGTTCATGCTTGGGTCGAGAAAGAGGCGGTAAAAGTCATTGCCCAGGTCGTAGTGCGCATGGATATTGCGGGCGCTTCCCGAGCGGGTGTTGCGGTTGAGCAGGTGGCGCAGGCGAAAACCCAGCCGGCCCCACCAGTGGCCGTACACCAGCTGCTCCATGTGGTCGCGATTGGCGATGCAAAGACGCAGCAGCGCGCTCAGGTCGGGGCTGTCCCACTGGCCGTTGATATAGCCTTCGGCCAGGCCGATGTCGCCCGAGCGCTGCACGCGCTCCAGCGCCTCCCAATCCTGGATGGCACAGCGCGCATCGGCCTGCGCTGCGGGCTGTTGGCTGAAGTGCCGCAGTTGCCCATCGGGCAGCTGCAGGTCCAGCTGGCCGCGGGGCAGGTGTTCCAGCAGCTGCAGTACCTGGCGCGCGCTGCGGGGGATGGAGCGTCCGGCTTGGGCGGACGGGCTCGGCAGGGAGGCGGTAGTGGAGTTCATCGTGTGACGAAGCGCTTGGGCTCGGAGGGTTTGCGGTGGAAAGGCAGGCGTTTGAGCCAGAGGCGCAGCGCCTGCCAGTGGATGCGGAATACGACGCCCCAGGTCATCAAGGGCATGCCCCAGAATGCGCGCCGCACAGTGGCACGGGTTAAAGGCTGCAGCCTGCCTGCGACGCCGGTGCGCAGCAGCGCGCCGGCCTCGTCATGCAGGTCGACCTGCACCAGGTTGCGGCTGTCGCTGCGCACAAAGCGGAAGCGGTATGCGCCCTGCACCGTGCAAAACGGCGACACATGGAAGCATTTGGCCGCGAGCTGCTCCGTGCCCCAGGCCAGATCGGGCCCGGCCAGCAAGTAGGCATGGCGCTCGCCAAAGGTGTTGTTGACCTCGGCCAGCACCGCCGCCAGCGAGCCATCTGCCCGGTGCGCATACCAGAAGCTGACGGGCTTGAAGGCATAGCCCAGCACACGCGGGAAGGTGTGCAGCCAGACCTCACCGGCCGCGTCCTCGATACCTTCTTGCTGCAGCAGCTGGTCAAACCAGGCCAGGCAGTCGGCGCTGCCGTCGCCATGGTCGCGGTCATAAAAGCTGATCAGGCCGCGCCGGTTGCGGTGCAGTACGGCATCGGGCTGGTCGCGCAAGCTGCGCAGGGGCAGCAGCAAGAAATACCCGGGGTAGCGGAAGGCATGCACCACCGGGCGCAGGCGCTGGTGCCAGATGTGGCCAAAGCCGATCAGCGAACGGTTGCTCATGCGGCCTCCTCCAGCGCCGGCGCCTGCGCGGGTGGCGCTGCGCCGGCCAGCGACTGGCACAGGCTTTGGGCCGCCGCCAGGCCGGACCGCAGCCCGTCTTCGTGGAAGCCATAGCCGCACCAGGCGCCGCAAAACCAGGTGCGCAGCTGGCCCTGCAGCTGGGGCAGCTGGCGCTGGGCGTCGATGGCTGCCTGGTCAAACACCGGGTGGCTGTACTGGATGCGGGCATGTACCTGGTCTGCCGCAATCGGACGCGCTGGGTTGAGCGACACCACTACCGGCTGCTGCCAGGGCAAGGGCTGGAGCCGGTTGATCAGGTAGTGCAGGCAGACGCCCGCTTGCTCGGCGCTGGACGCGGCGGCACGCTCGTAGTTCCAGGCCGCCCAGGCCGCCTGGCGCCGGGGCAGCACGGCGCTGTCAGTGTGCAGGACCGCCTCGTTGGGCTGGTAACGGATGCTGCCGAGCACCGCGCGTTCAGCGGCCGTGGCGCCGTCGCCCAGCAGCCGCAAGGCCTGGTCGCTGTGGCAAGCCAGAACCACGGCATCAAACCATTCGGAGCCCTGCGCCATCTGCAGCATGACGCCCTGCGGGTGGCGCTGCAGGCCTAGCACTGGCGTGTTCAGGCGCGCCTCGTGGCGGCCATCCTGTGTCAAACGGGCCAGCAGGCGGCGCACGTACTGGCGTGAGCCTCCGCGCACGCTGTACCACTGCGGCCGGTCGCGCACCTGGATCAGGCCGTGGTTGTGGCAGAAGCGAATCATCGTGGCGATGGGGAAGTGCAGCATCTGGTCCGTGGGGCAGGACCAGATGCAGCCCAGCATCGGCAGCAGATAGTCGCTGCGGAACGCGGCGGAGAAGCGGTGCTGGTCCAGGAATGCAGCGATCGAGGCTGTCATCTCGGCCTCGGCCTGGCGCTCTGCGATCTCGGTGGTCAGGCGGTTGAAGCGGGCAATGTCTCGCAGCATGCCCCAAAAGCGCGGGCGCAGCAGGTTGCGTTTTTGGGCAAACACGCTGGCGAGGGAGCGGCCGCTCCATTCCAGCGCAGATGCTCCGTTGGCACCGGGCACCTGAACCGAGAACGACATCTCGGAGGCCACCGTATCGACCGCCAGGTCTTGGAAGAGCTGGGTCAGCAAGGGGTAGGTGCGGTGGTTGAACACCAGAAAGCCGGTATCGACGCCGTGCGTGATGCCATCCAGGCTCAGGTCCACCGTGTTGGCATGGCCGCCGAAATGGCTGCCCCCTTCCAGCAGGCAGACCCGGTGCGATGTCTGCGAACGGGCCAGGTGGGCCGCAGCGGCCAGCCCAGAAATCCCCGATCCGATGACAGCGATGCGTTGCATGAAAGGACCCCTTGTAGATGCGACAGCCAAACGTTTGAACCTTCTAGATCAATTGTTGAACTGATGAGTTCACACTATAAACCACAAATGTCAAAAATGCACCATTTAGTCTTCTTCATGACCTGCGACGTCATAAAATGGCGGCATGAATGCTCGGTCTGCCATCAAGGAACAAATACAGCGTGTGCGTGAAGAGGCCATCGTGACGGCGGTAAACCGCCTGCTCGCGACCAAGGGCTACGACGCGATGACCGTCGATGAGGTGGCGGCGGAGGCGGGCATGGCCAAGGCCAGCCTCTACAAGCTGTTCACGTCGAAGGAAGAATTGGCCGGTGCTGCGATGGTGGGGGTGCTGGACCGCGCCTTGGGTTTTGTCGATGGCTTGCGCAGCGCGGCCGATGCGGCGGCCGAAGCAGGCCAGCCGATCGCGGCGCTGGAGCAGTTGAAGGCGGTGGTGCGCTGGGCCATGCGCACCCAGCTGGAAGGGCAGATGCCGTCGCTGCCCGCGCAAAACTCCAACCTCAGCGCCTCGCTGCAGTCCAACGATGCCTATATGGACCGGCTGATTGCGCTGAGCAACCGGCTGAGCATCTGGATCACCGAGGCCCAGACCCGCGGCCAGCTGCCAGCGGCCTTGCCCGCCGAGCTGGTGCTCTACACCTTGTTTGCCCGGGCCTGCGATCCGGTGCTGGGTCTGCTCAAGGACTCGGGCCAGTACAGCGATGACCAGATCATCGACTGGGTGACGGGCACCACCTTTTACGGTCTGGCCGGGCCGGCGGTGGCGCCTGGTGCGGCCCCTAGCGCTTGACCGAGGCGTTGCGCCGCAGCCAGCGCATCAACAGGCCAATTGCCGGTAATTTCTCGTACAGCTCTTCTGCCGCGTCCCAGTAGTCGCGGTGCTGGGCCACGCGCCCGTGGGCATCGATGCGCAGCAACGAGGCGCCGTAGATGCACTGGGGCGCTTGCGCGTTCCAGCTGCGAAAGCGAAAGCGAAACTCCCACTCCAGGGCTGCCCGATCGCCCTGCACCAGCTGCTGGGTGACGATGAAGCGCGGCTCCTGCAGCGTCTCAAACATATGCGCAAAAATGGCGCGGATATCCGCGACGCCGCGCACCTCGTTGAACGGGTCCTTGAAAAAGGCATCTGCAGCGTAGTAGTCGCCCAGCTGCGCGAGGTTCTCGGGCGCGAGCGACTCGTAGAAGCCCACCAGCCGCTGCACCGCAGCGGCGCTGACATCGGAATCGGAAATCGCAGACATCGTGGCGCTCCTAGGAGGGACTAGCCCCGTGATTCTCGCTTGCCGCTGGCCTTGTTCCAGTAGCCAAACTCGTCCTCATGCACCTCATAGTCGAGCTCCTGCAGGCGCTCGTGCAGGCGGGCCTGGGCGTCGGCCACACCCTGGTTGTAGAGGCTGGGGCCGATTTCCTTCAGGAAGAAGCCGAGCAGCGCGGCGGCAGTCATATTGCCGATGCGCTCGCCCTGGGTTTGCTCGAAGTAGCGTTCGATGGATTGGACGGCACGGTCGTGCACGTCCTTTTTGAGTTCAATGGCCATATGCAGATTTACAGAGGTCCATCGACCGGCTCGGCCAGGAAGCCGCCGCTCTGGTGGGCCCAGAGCTTGGCATAGATGCCGCCTTGGGCGAGCAGTTGCTGGTGGCTGCCTTGCTCGATGATCTGGCCCTTGTCCATGACGATCAGGCGGTCCATCGCGGCGATGGTGGACAGGCGGTGCGCAATGGCGATGACGGTCTTGCCATGCATGAGGCTGTCCAGGCTCTCCTGGATGGCGGCTTCGACCTCGCTGTCGAGCGCGCTGGTGGCTTCGTCCAGCAGCAGGATGGGCGCGTCTTTGAGCATCACGCGGGCAATGGCCACGCGCTGGCGCTGACCGCCCGAGAGCTTGACGCCGCGCTCGCCCACCTGGGCGTCGTAGCCGGTGCGGCCAAAGCGGTCGCTCAGCGTGGCGATAAAGTCGGACGCCTCGGCACGCTCGGTGGCGCGGCGCATGTCTTCTTCGCTGGCGTCGGGGCGGCCATACAGAATGTTGTCGCGCATCGAGCGGTGCAGCAGCGAGGTGTCTTGCGTCACCATACCGATATTGCTGCGCAGGCTGTCTTGCGTGACCTTGGCAATGTCCTGGCCATCGATGCGGATCTGGCCGCCGGCCAGGTCGTGGAAGCGCAGCAGCAGGTTGACCAGGGTCGACTTGCCGGCGCCCGAGCGGCCAATGAGGCCAATGCGCTCGCCCGGGTTGATGGTCAGGTTGAGCTGGTCGATGACCGGGCGGCCGGCATCCTTGTAGGCAAAGCTGACGTTGTCGAACTCGATGCGGCCTTGCTGCACCACCAGCGGCTTGGCACCGCTGGCATCGACGATGCTGCGCGGCTTGGTCAAGGTGTTGATGCCGTCCTGGATGGTGCCCACGTTCTCAAACAGGCCCGTCATCTGCCACATCACCCAGTGCGAATAGCCCATCAGGCGCAGGGCCATGGCGATCACGGCGGCCACCACACCGGCGCTGGCCTGGCCGTTCAACCACAGGTAGAGCGCGGTGCCCGAGGCGCCCAGCAGCAGCAGCGTGATCATCAGGTGGTTGGTGATCTCGAACAGGCTGACCAGGCGCATCTGTGCATGGCCGGTCTGCTTGAAGGCTTCCATCGCGCTGCGGGCGTAGTCGGCCTCGCGCTTGGTGTGGGCGAACAGCTTGACGGTGGCGATATTGGTATAGGCGTCGGTCACGCGGCCGGTCATCATTGAGCGCGCATCGGCCTGGGCCTTGCCGATCTTGCCCAGGCGCGGCACAAAGTAGAAGCAGGCGCCGATATAGGCGAGCAGCCACAGCAGGAAGGGCAGCATCAGCCGCCACTCAAAGCTGGCCGCCAGGATCAGGATGCCGATCATGTAGACGCTCACGCCCACCAGCACATCGACGATCATGAACACCACTTCGCGCACGGACAGCGCCGTCTGCATGATCTTGGTCGTAATGCGGCCGGCAAACTCGTCGGCGTAGAAGGACATGCTCTGGCCCAGCATCAGGCGGTGGAAGACCCAGCGCAGCCGCATCGGGAAGTTGATGGCCAGCACCTGGTGCATCACCTGCGTGTGCAGTGCCAGCAGCAGCACGCTGCCCAGCAAGATGCCGGCAATGCCCAGTGCCGTGCGGCCTTGCTCGGCCCAGAAGTTGTTGGGCGACATGGTCGCCAGCCAATCGACCACATGGCCCATCACCGCAAACAGCATGGCCTCGTACATGGCCAGCAGCGCCGAGGTGGCCGTGAGCAGGCCGATCCAGCCCCGCATGCCCTGCGTACAGGCCCACATGAAAGCAAAAAACCCCTTGGGCGGAACCTGGGGCTCGGCGCTGGGATAGGGCGGCACCCGCCGCTCGAAAAACGAAAACATGCACTGATCTCCTGCAATGGGGCTGGGCCTTGGGTCTTTGAAAAGTTGCTTGGCCTGCCCCGGTGCTGCATGGTAAGCAGCTTAGAAACTGTTGATATTGACAGTGGTAACAACCCCGATCCGGCAAGTCTAGCGGCGGCTGCGACCCCCTTGGCGGGTGGCCAACATAGCCCTAGAGGGGCGGGTGTCTTTGTGTCGGCGAATCGTCACCTGGGCGTCAATCTTGCAGCCTATGGGCTTGCAAAAAACCATAGGTGTGTTCACCAATGCGCAGCCCGCACACAGTTTCTAAGATAGCGGCTTTTGACACGAGGTGCTACTGATGCCACACAAATCGACAACAATGCTGCAGGTGTCCCAAGCGTCCCGCTGGCGGCTTCCCGCACTGAGTGCTGTGACCCTGGCGGTCACGCTGAGCCTGGGCGCTTGCGCCAGCGGCCCCCAAAACACCCAAGCCGCAGCAGCGGCCCCTGCCGTTGCCGCCGCACCTGCTGCAGCGCCAGCGGCTGCGCCTCAGGTGGCACAACAAGGCCAGCGCAATGTGGTCGTGCTGGCCACCGGCGGCACGATTGCCGGCGCCGGTGCATCGGCAATGAACAGCGCCACCTACAGCGCCGCCAAGGTGCCGGTGGACAAGCTGCTCGCCGGCCTGCCTGAGCTGTCCAAGGTGGCCCAGGTGCGCGGTGAGCAGGTCTTCCAGATTGCCTCCGAGAGCTTTACCAACGACAACCTGCTGGTGCTGGCCAAGCGCGTCTCCGCGCTGGTCAAGCAGCCCGATGTGGATGGCGTGGTCATCACCCACGGCACCGACACGCTGGCCGAGACGGCCTATTTCCTGAGCCTGACGGTGCACACCAACAAGCCCATCGTGGTCGTGGGCTCGATGCGCCCCGGCACCGCGCTGTCGGCCGATGGCGCGCTGAACCTGGTCAACGCCGTGAGCGTGGCAGCGTCCAAGGATGCCGAGGGCAAGGGCGTGGTCGTGACGATGAACGACGAAATCCAGACCGCGCGTGATGTGAACAAGGATGTGAACATCAAGACCAGCGCGTTCCAAAGCCAGTGGGGCCCGCTGGGCATGGTGGTGGAAGGCAAGAACTACTGGTTCCGTGCGCCGATCAAGCGCCACACGATGCAGTCCGAGTTCAACATCGACACCATCTCCAGCCTGCCTGCTGTCGAAGTGGTCTACAGCTACGGCAATGTGCCGCGCACCGCGATTGATGCCTTTGTCGGCACCGGCGCCAAGGCGATCGTGCATGCCGGCACCGGCAATGGCTCGGTGGCCGACCGCATCGTCCCCGCACTGCAGGAAGCGCGCAGCAAGGGCGTGCAGGTGATCCGCTCGGCGCGCGTGCCTTATGGCTTTGTGCTGCGCAATGCAGAGCAGCCCGATGACAAGTATGACTGGGTGGTTGCGCATGACCTGCGCCCTGAGAAAGCCCGCTTGCTGGCAGCGCTGGCGCTGACCAAGACCAACGACCCCAAGGAAATCCAGCGCATTTTCTGGGAATATTGATCGCCAGCATGCCCGGCTGAGGTGGGGCAGTGGCTTCAATAGGTATCTACCAAGGACAGCTGCGGCTGTCCTTTTTGCTGTCCGCTGTATGGCTCGCCAGCGGCAGTGGGGCCCGCTGCCAATGTCACAATCGCTGCATTTAGAGGAGCAAAAAAGATGGCGCATACGTGGACCCGAATCAGCTACGAAGGCTTTGCCGCCTGGTGTGCCCAGTGGGCCGATGGTTCGTCGGCCGTGGTGGCCGAGCAGGGCGCGCAGCTGCTGTCCTGGAAGACGGCCGGTGGCCGCGAGCACTTCTACCTGAGCCCGGCCAGCCAGCGCGATGGCCAGGCGGCGATTCGCGGCGGCGTGCCGGTCTGCTTTCCGCAGTTCAACACGCGCGGGCCGCTGCCCAAGCATGGCTTTGCACGCAACCTGCCCTGGCAGATGCGGGAGGCCGATGAAGCCGGCATCGTCATGCAGCTGACGGACAGCGAGGCCACGCGGGCCTTTTGGCCCCATGCCTTTGATGCGCGCTTGCGCATTGGCGTGCAGGCGGGGAGCCTGTCGATTCGCCTCGATGTGCAGAACACCGACCAGGTCGCCTGGTCCATGACCTGCGCGCTGCACAGCTACCTGCAGGTGGACGATGTGGCGCAAACGCGGTTGTCCGGCCTGCAGGGCCTGGCCTGCTGGGATGCGCTGGCGGACACCCGCTTTGTGCAGCCGCCGGGCGATGTGGGATTTGCCGCGACCACCGAGCAGGGCTTTGACCGGGTGTTCTCCGCGCCGGGCGCAGCGTTGCAGCTGCAGCAGCCCGATGTGCCCGCCGGCCGCAGGCTGGAAATTCGCCACAGCAGCACGGCCAGCGAAATCGTCGTCTGGAACCCGGGCGTGTTGCTGAGCCACAGCCTGGCCGATATGCCCGATGACGGCTGGCGCCAGATGCTGTGTGTGGAGGCGGCCAGCATCGACACGCCGGTGCTGCTGGCGCCGGGCCAGCAATGGTCGATCAGCCAGACCCTGACCCTGGCCTGAGACTTGGCCAGCTAGCTGGAAACACAAGCGCTGTGGCGGAATTGTGGGCGGCCACTACCGCAGACCAGGGGAAAACCCGATAATGGCGGCCTTGTCATTGTCGGCATGGCGCTTGTGGCCATGCTTTTTTGTTTATGCCGGGTTCTGGGTCTTCCTCTTCTTCCGCGCCAGTCAATGAACTGCGCCGTGATCTCAAGGCGCGCCATTTGTCGATGATCGCCATCGGTGGCTCCATCGGCACGGGGCTGTTTGTGGCCTCGGGCGCCACCATTGCGCAGGCGGGGCCCGGCGGTGCGCTGCTGGCCTATGGCGTCATCGGCCTGATGGTCTACTTTTTGATGACCAGCCTGGGCGAGCTGGCGGCCTTCATGCCGGTGTCGGGCTCGTTTGCCACCTATGGCGCGCGCTATGTGGACGAGGGCTTTGGCTTCGCGCTGGGCTGGAACTACTGGTACAACTGGGCGATCACGATTGCGGTCGATCTGGTGGCCTCGCAGCTGGTGATGGCCTACTGGTTCCCCGATGTGCCGGGCTACTGGTGGAGCGCACTGTTCCTGCTGCTGATGGTGGCCCTCAATGCCATCTCGGTGCGCGGCTTTGGCGAGGCCGAGTACTGGTTTGCCGCGATCAAGGTGACGACGGTGCTGGTCTTCATCGCGCTGGGCGTGGCGATGATTTTTGGCATTTTGCGCGGCGGCCCGACGGACGGTGTCTGGGGCGCCATCGCCAACTGGCAGGTGGCCGATGCGCCGTTTGCCGGTGGCTTTGCGGCCTTGATCGGTGTGGCGATGATCGTGGGCTTCTCCTTTCAGGGCACCGAGCTCATCGGCATTGCGGCGGCCGAGTCCGAGAACCCCGCCAAGAACATTCCGCGCGCGGTGCGCCAGGTGTTCTGGCGCATTCTGCTGTTCTATGTGCTGGCGATTGCGGTGATCGGCTCGCTGGTGAGCTACACCGACCCGCATCTGCTGCGCAATGACATCGGCGATATCAGCGTCAGCCCCTTCACGCTGGTGTTCCAGAAGGCGGGCCTGCTGTCGGCGGCCGTCATCATGAATGCCGTGGTGCTGACTTCGGTGCTGTCGGCCGGCAACTCGGGCATGTATGCCTCCACCCGCATGCTCTACACGCTGGCTTGCCAGGGCATGGCGCCGCGCATTTTTGGCCGCCTCTCGCGCCATGGCGTGCCGGTGATGGCCTTGCTGGCGACCACGGTGATGGCCGGGCTGTGCTTTTTCAGCTTTTTGTTCAGCCCGCAGACCGTCTACCTGTGGCTGCTCAACCTCTCGGGCATGACCGGCTTTATCGCCTGGCTGGGCATTGCCATCAGCCACTACCGCTTCCGTAAGGGCTTTCTGGCGCAGGGCCATGATGTGTCGCAGCTGCCCTATGTCTCGCCCTGGTTCCCGTTTGGTCCCATCTTTGCGTTTGTGCTCTGCCTGGTCATCACCCTGGGCCAGAACTACGAGGCCTTCCTGAAGGACCATATCGACTGGGGCGGCGTGGTCGCCACCTATATCGGTCTGCCGGTGTTCCTGCTGATCTGGTGGGGCTACCGCTGGGCCAAAGGCAGCCGCACCGTGGCCTATGCCGATATGCGTTTTGATGGCCAGGTGGAGAGCGTGAAGTAAATCGGCTGTCTACTCTGGGTGGCCCGTAGATAGCAAAAAGCGAGTCCGAGGACTCGCTTTTTTTGTGGTTGATCGCCAGCGGCCTTATTCGCTGCGTGGCACCGGTTGGCGGCCAATCGACACATAGCCCAGGCCATAACCGGCCACCAGGGCCGGGTCATAGAGGTTGCGGCCGTCAAAAATCATGCGGTCGCGCAGGCTCTGGGCCAGCTGGCCAAAATCGGGCGCGCGGAAGATCTGCCACTCGGTGACGATGGCCAGGCAGTCGGCGCCCTGCAGGGTGGCCTCGGGGTCGGCAACCAGCACCAGGTCGCTGCGCTCACCATAGATGCGCTGGGCTTCCTGCATGGCGACGGGGTCATAGGCCTGCACGCGGGCGCCTGCAGCCCACAGCGCTTCGAGCAGGTTGCGGCTGGGCGCCTCGCGCATGTCGTCGGTATTGGGCTTGAAGGCCAGGCCCCACAGCGCAATCGTCTTGCCCTGCAACTGGCCGCCGTAGAAGGCGCTGATGCGCTCGAACAGCACGTTGCGCTGGGCTTCGTTGCGGGCTTCGACAGCGTTGAGCAGCAGGGGATCAAAGCCGATCTCCTCGGCGGTGCGCACCAGGGCCTTCACATCCTTGGGGAAGCAGCTGCCGCCATAACCCACACCGGGGTAGATAAAGTGGTAGCCAATGCGCGGATCGCTGCCAATGCCGCGGCGCACCGCTTCCACATTGGCGCCCAGGCGCTCGGCCAGGTTGGCGATCTCGTTCATGAAGCTGATCTTGGTGGCCAGCATCGCATTGGCGGCGTACTTGGTCAGCTCGGCACTCCGCACATCCATCACCACGATCTTGTCGTGGTTGCGGTTGAAGGGCGCATACAGCTCGCGCAGCCGCGCCTCTGACGCCGGGTTGCTGGTGCCGATGATGATGCGGTCGGGCCGCTGGCAGTCGGCCACGGCCGCGCCTTCCTTGAGGAATTCCGGGTTGGAGACCACGTCGTAACCGTGGCTGGCGCCGCGAGCTGCCAGGCCCTCGGCAATGACGGCGCGTACCTTGTCGGCCGTGCCCACCGGCACGGTGGATTTGTTGATGACGATGCGCGGGCCATCCATGTGCCGGGCAATGGTGCGGGCCACGGCCAGCACATACTGCAGGTCGGCGCTGCCGTCTTCGTCAGGGGGCGTGCCCACTGCTAAAAAGATGACCTCGCTGTGCGCCACGCCCAGCGCTGCATCGGTGGTAAAGCGCAAGCGGCCGTTGGCATGGTTGCTGGTGACCAGCTTGTCCAGGCCCGGCTCATGGATGGGGATCTGGCCGGCCTGCAGCGCGGCGACCTTGGCGGCATCGACATCGACACAGAGCACCTGGTGGCCGACATCGGCCAGCACAGCGCCTTGAACAAGACCGACATAGCCGGTTCCAAAAACAGTGACTTTCATACGCGGTAGAACGAGCGGTACCAGTCGACAAAGCGCTGGATTCCGTCTGTGACAGTGAAAGAAGGGGCGAACTGCACCCAGGCCTGCAAGGCCCGGGTGTCGGCCGAGGTGCTGTGCATGTCGCCCGGCTGGATGGGCAGCATGCGCTTGTTCGCCTGCATGCCCAGGGCAGACTCCAGCGCGGCGATGTAGTCCATCAGCACGGTGGGCTGACTGTTGCCGATATTGAAGATGCGGTAGGGCGCGGTGCTGGTGCCCGGGTTGGGCTGCAGAGGATCATAGCTGGCATCGGGCGTGGCGGGTTTGTCCAGCACGCGCAGAATGCCTTCGACGATGTCGTCGATAAAGGTGAAATCGCGCACCAGCTGGCCATTGCCGTAAACATCGATGGTCTCGCCCGCCAGGATCGCCTTGGTGAACTTGAACAAGGCCATGTCCGGCCGGCCCCAGGGCCCATAGACCGTGAAAAAGCGCAGACCGGTGGTGGGCATCTGGTAGAGGTGCGAGTAGGTGTGGGCCATCAGCTCGTTGGCCTTCTTGGTGGCCGCGTAGTAGCTGATCGGGTGGTCCACCGCATCGCTCTCGGCATAAGGCATCTTGGCATTGCCACCGTAGACGCTGGAGCTGCTGGCATAGACCAGGTGCGCCACCTGGTGCTTGCGGCAGCCCTGCAGCACATGGCCAAAGCCCAGCAGGTTGGCATCCGTGTAGTCGTCGGGCTGGTCGATGGAGTAGCGCACCCCTGCCTGGGCGGCCAGGTGCAGCACGCGCTGGGGTTGCACCTCATCAAACAGCGCGGCCATGCCGGCGCGGTCGGCCAGATCGAGCTGGATAAAGCGGAAGTGGGGATGGCTTTGCAGCTGCGCGAGCCGGGCCTCTTTGAGCGCAACATCGTAGTAGCTGTTGAGGTTGTCGATGCCAACAACGGGCAGGCCGCGCTCCAGCAGGCGCAAGGCGCAATGCATGCCGATAAAACCGGCAGCGCCGGTGACGAGAACAGGTTTCATGGTGTGATGGGTGCGGGCAGCCACACAAATTGGTAGTGCATGGGTGGCGTGCTGGCACGCATATGGG
The DNA here is from genome assembly GCF_037479395.1 of Comamonas sp. MYb21. NCBI lineage: Bacteria > Pseudomonadati > Pseudomonadota > Betaproteobacteria > Burkholderiales > Comamonadaceae > Comamonas > Comamonas sp. MYb21. Next base: position 306,188 of record NZ_JBBGZC010000003.1, read on the forward strand.
AAAACGGAAGGGTCAGATCTTGCACGGACGCGCCGGGCGCCGCAGCCAGCACCGGCTCCCACCAGGCGGGTGTGGCCTTGTCCATGCGGGCAATGTACAGCAGGCCGCGGCCGGTGTGCGCGGCCTTGGCGCGGGCTTGAGCCAGGCAGTCGGCCATGCGGCCAAACTCGGCCGTGCAGGCCGTGGCATAGGCCCCGGGATTGCGCGAGCGCAGCATGGCAGCGACCATATTGTCCGAGCCGACGATGACGCCTTGGCCGTCATAGCCCGCAGCCGCCAGCGCGGCGCTCAGCTGCGCGACGGGGTGGTTGAGCTCGTCGGGGTCCTTGCGCAGGTTGGACTGCCAGGGGCGCACCGTTGCCAAGGTCAGAAAGACCAGCGCAAACACCAGCACCGTGGTGGTGTAGCCCCGGCCCACGCCATCGGCCAGCAGGCGCGGACGCCAAACATACAGGGCCAGAGGTGCCACGGCCGTCAGCGGCAGCACCCAGCGCTGCTTGAAGCTGCTGACATCGCCTACCAGCACCATGCCCACCAGGATCGCAAACACCAGCGCCAGGTAGCGCCACAGCAGCGGCCAGGCCCAGATGCGCCATTCAGGTGTAGCGAGATCTGCGGCGGGCAATGGGGTGGGGTCAGCCTTCCACAAACGGCTGCGGTAGCTGGCCAGGCTGACCAGCAGCCACAGCCCCAGGGTCGAGAACACGGCGGTCGCCAGTGCGCCCAGGCCCTTGAGGTGGGAGACCTGGGTGGAGATGTCCATCTTGTGGATGGTCTCGGTCGTGGCCTCACGCCAGTGCTGCAGCAGCCAAAAGCCGTGCGGCGCAAAGATCAGCAGGCCAATCAGCGGCGCGAGCCACCAGCCCCGGCCCAGCAGCGCGCGGCGCACCTGGGGCACGCTGAAGGCGGCCACGGCAAACACGCCGATCAGCATCGCAAAGCTGTACTTGGCCAGCATGCCCACGCCGCAGAAAATGCCCAGGCCGACAAAATTGACCAAAGCTGGCGCGCGCACCTGGCGCAGGGCCATCCACCAGGCGCCAAAGGCCATTGCGGTGACCAAGATGGTGTGGGTCTGGTCGCGCACGCTGTCCCAGCCAAAGGGCAGCATCAGCAGCAGGCCGCCGGCGACCCAGAAGGCGCCCTTGGCCGGCAGCAGCGCGCGGCCGGTTTGCCAGGCCAGCACATAGGTGAGCACGATCAGGCTGTGCTTGACCAGCGACAGCGACAGCACCGTGGGCCCCAGCAACTGGCCCACCAGCCATTGCAGCCAGCTGTAGGCGGGCGGCTGGGCGCCATAGCCCAGCAGGAACTGCTGGGACCAGAGGATTTGTTCGGATTCGTCCCATTTCATGCCGTCCGAGATGGCCACCCGCGAGATGACATGCGCACAGGCCAGCACCAGCACCCAGGCCAGCGGGTGGCGGTAGAGCTGGGACTGCCAATCTTTGGCGGGGGAGGGGGACGCAGAGGTCATGGCAGAAACACGAAATGCTGGTGCATACAGGGCCCGCAGCCCCAAGGCGCGGCACCAGCCTGTCGCATCAGCAGCAGAGGAAAGAGCGGATCAGGTAGTATAGGCGACCACTGTTTTACCAATGCCACAAGAGTCGCCAACCCCGGTTGGGCTGCGCCGCATGCCGGTTCCGGTCTCGGTCCAGCCGCCTGTTTGAGCGGCTTTTTGCAATGTGCCCTCTATGTCTCCTGCTGTTTCCATCGTCGTCCCCATCTACAACGAGTTCGACAATCTGATCGCCCTGGTCGACCGGATTGACGCGGCCATGCGCTCGCAGCCGCTGAGCTATGAGCTGATTGCCGTCGACGATGGCTCCAAGGACGATAGCGCCAAGCGCCTGCTGGAGCTGGCTGCCACGCGGCCCTGGCTGCGCCCGGTGATCCTGGCGCGCAACTACGGCCAATCGAGCGCGCTGCAGGCCGGTTTTGACCGGGTGCAGGGCCGCTATGTGGTGACCCTGGATGCCGACCTGCAAAACGAGCCCGACGACATCCCCCTGCTGCTCAACCGCCTGGAGACCGACCCGAGTGTGGACATGGTCTCGGGCTGGCGCAAGGACCGCCAGGATGCGGCGATCTCGCGCAAGCTGCCCTCCAAGATTGCCAACCGTTTGATCTCCAATGCCACCGGCGTGCAGCTGCACGACTATGGCTGCGCGCTCAAGGCCTACCGCCGCCACATCATCGACCGCGTGCACCTCTACGGCGAGCTGCACCGCTTTATCCCGTCGCTGGCGCGCGATGCCGGTGCCCGCATCACCGAAGTGCCGGTGCGCCACCATGCCCGCACGGCCGGGGTCTCCAAGTACGGCATTGACCGCACCTTCCGCGTGATTCTGGACTTGATCCTGATGGTCTTCCTGATGCGCTACCGCCAGCGCCCGCTGCACGCCTTTGGCGGCCTGGGCCTGTGGCTGGCCACCCCCGGCTTTCTGATCCTGGCCTATCTGTTCATCGTCAAGCTGATGGGTGAGAGCATTGGCGGCCGGCCTTTGCTGATCATTGGCGTGATGCTGGTGCTGATGGGCATGACCTTTGTCGCCGCCGGCCTGATCGGCGAGCTGCTGACCCGCATCTACTACGAGTCCGGCGGTGGCCGCCAGTACTATGCGGACGACTATGTGATCGACGAGACCGGTGAGACCCCCCGCATGGTGCGCCTGGATGCCCATGCTGCACGCGCGCAAGCTGTGCAGCCCGCTGCCGCTTCCCACATTTAAGCGCCCCTTGGTGTGAACCGTACACAAAAAGCCTGCATCAAGGCCTTGTGTGGCGCCGCTTTGCTGGGCGCCGTCGCGTATTTTGCCGACCCTGCGGCCCTCTGGGCCCGGCTGCGTGCGGCCGATGGGCGCTGGCTGCTGGCGGGGCTGGCGGCGGCCATCGCATCGAACGTGGTGTCTGCCTGGCGCTGGCGTGCGCTGGCGCAGTGGCTGGGCGCGCCGATGCGCTGGCCCGATGCGCTGCGCTGGTATTTCCAGGCGATTGGCCTCAATGCCCTGCTGCCCGGCGCCGTGGTGGGCGGTGATGTTTACCGCGCCGTGGTGCTGCAGCGCAGTGGCCAGGGCAAGGCCGCTGCTTCGCTGTCGGTGCTGCTGGACCGCTTCAGCGGTCTGTGGATGCTCTGCGCCATTGGCGCCATCGGCGCGGCGCTGTCCGCCAACGCCTTGGCGCCCGTGCTGCGTATTTCTCCGGCGGCGCTGCAGGTTTTGATGCTGCTGGGCACCGCCCTCTGGATTGCTTTGCCCTGGCTGCTGCTGTGGTGGCTGGGCCGGCGCCAGGCGGCCAGCCTGCCGGGCTGGTTGCAGCCCCTGCTGCAGGCCGCTGCGCGCCCGGACTTTAACCGCCAGATGCTCGTGCAGGCGGGTTCATCGGCGCTGGTGCAGTTGCTGTCCGCCGCAGCCCTGGCGCTGGGCGGGCTGGCGCTGGGCATCCATCTGGACTTGGCCGCCTGGGCCTTTGCGATGGCGCCCATTTTTCTGATGGCGGCCTTGCCGGTCAGCGTGGGCGGCTGGGGCACGCGTGAGGCGGCCAGTGCGGCGGCGCTGGCGCCCTTTGGTGTGCCAGCGGCCTTGGCCGTCGGCGTGGGGCTGATCTATGGCGTGTATGCGCTGGTCCAGGGCGCGCTGGGCGCCGTAGCCTTTGGCCTGCCCAGCCGGCGCGAGCGCGAGGCGGATGCAGCATCCTGAATCCTGCGCGGCCTGAGGGTGGCGCCCAAGAAAAAAGCAAGTCCGCAGACTTGCTTTTTTTGTGCCCAAGGCCTGCGCACAGGCCCTGGGACGGTCTTTACACGGCGGTGATCGACACGGCCTTGGAGTTCAGGTAAGCCTCCATGGCTTCGGGGCCGCCTTCGCTGCCGTAGCCCGAATCCTTCACGCCGCCGAAGGGGAACTCGGCTGTTGGCGTCGCGGCTTGGTTGATCCAGACCATGCCCGCTTCGATCTGGTTCGACAGCAGCTGCACGTTCTTGTACGAACGGGTGTAGGCGTAAGCAGCCAGGCCAAATGGCAGGCGGTTGGCTTCGGTGATCGCGTCTTCGAGCTTTTCAAAGGTGCGGATCGCGGCGATCGGGCCAAAGGGCTCGTCATTGAATACCGAGGCGTTCATCGGCACATCGGCCAGGATGGTGGGCGCGAAGAAGTTGCCTTCGCTGCCCACGCGTGCGCCACCGGTGGCGACCTTGGCGCCCTTGGCAGCGGCGTCTTCGACGACCTGGGCCATGGCAGTCAGGCGGCGGGCATTGGCCAGCGGGCCCAGGGTGGTGCCATCGGTCAGGCCATCACCCAGCTTCAGGCTCTCGGCATGCTTGACGAAGGCGCTGACAAAGGCGTCCTTCACATCGCGGTGCACCAGGAAGCGGGTGGGCGAGATGCAGACCTGGCCGGCATTGCGGAACTTGGCAGCTGCCGTGGCCTTGACGGCCAGTTCCACATCGGCGTCGTCGGCGACGATCACCGGGGCGTGGCCGCCCAGCTCCATGGTCACGCGCTTCATGTGGGCGCCGGCCAATGCGGCCAGCTGCTTGCCCACGATGGTCGAGCCGGTGAAGGTCACCTTGCGGATGATCGGGTGGGGGATCAGGTACTCGGAGATCTCGGAAGGCGAGCCAAACAGCAGACCCAGCACGCCCTTGGGCAGGCCGGCGTCCACAAAGCACTGCAGCAGCGCGGCAGGCGAGGCGGGGGTTTCTTCAGGGGCCTTCACCAGGAAGGAGCAACCGGTGCCCAGTGCAGCGCCGAGTTTGCGCACCACCTGGTTGACCGGGAAGTTCCAGGGCGTGAACGCGGCGATGGGGCCGACCGGCTCTTTGATCACCAGCTGCTGCACATTGGGCACGCGGGCGGGCACGATGCGGCCGTAGACGCGCAGGCCTTCATCGGCAAACCATTCGATGATGCCGGCACCGGCCAGCACTTCGCCCTTGGCTTCGGCAAAAGGCTTGCCTTGTTCCTGGGTCAGCAGGCGGCCGATCTGCTCGGCACGCTCACGCAGCAGGCCAGCGGCACGGCGCATGATGTTGGCGCGCTCGATCGCGGGGGTGGCACGCCAGACCAGGAAACCCGCCTGCGCGGCTTCCAATGCACGGTCCATGTCTTTCTTGGTAGCGTGGGCCACCTTGCCAATGGGCTTGCCCGTGGCAGGGTTCACCACGTCGATGGTCTTGCCGTCGGAGGCATCGCACCATTCGTTGTTGATCAGCAGTCGGGTATCCGGATATGCAGCGGTCATTGCCATTTTTCCTTGCGTGTCTTGGAGGTATCCAGTGGTCGGGCCGTCGCGGGCAGCCAATGGATGGCTGCGGGCGAACAACTGCAAATCCTAACCGTTCGTGCCGGTGTGCGTAGTCGCGCAAGGCAATTTCGACATGCTGGGGCGGGCATGTACCGGATTTCTCCACAATAGAGCTGCAGGCCCGTGGTAAAACATGGGGTTTGCCGCGCGGGCAGCGTTGTTGCGCCGCGCCCTGTGCACGCCAGGGTGGCCTGGGCCGCACCACCATGAGACTTTTGGAAGCTTCAGACCATGCCATTGATCCGTACCAGTTCTGCCGTTGTCACCGTTCTTGCCGCATTGCTGGCAGGCTGCGCCACCAATGCGCCGGCTCCCACGCCTGATGCTGGCGCTGCTGCGACCACGGCCCCCGCCGCCAATGCGGCCCCTGCCGCAGCTGGCTGCGCCGGCAATGCCTGCGACACGGCGCCCCAGCTGCTGACCGGTGCATCGCCCCGCTTCCCCTACCCCGCAGGTGCCCAGCCCCAGCCGGCCAGCGTGAGAGTGCAGTTCGTCGTCAACACCGATGGCGCCGTCAGCGATGTGAAGACCTTGACCACCACCTCCCGCGACATGGCCACCGAGGTGGAGCGCGCGGTGCGCCAGTGGAAATACCGTCCCGCGATGAAGAACAACCAGCCGATGAAGGTCATCCTGCAGCAGCAGTTCGACTTCAAGCCCTGAGACAGACCACGCTTTCGCGCGTTCCACATGGCAAAACGCCCGCTGCACCTCAGGTGTCGCGGGCGTTGTTGCAGTAGAGGAGCGATCAGTTTGTAGGCGAGGCGCTTACTTCAGCGCGCAGATGCGCTCGGCCAACTCGATAAAGCCAGCGCCACGCTCGCCGCGCGTCACATAGCGCGGCAGGTGCTGTAGCTGGGGCACAAAGCGCGCGATATTGGCCACGCCAAAGCTGTTGTCGAAGTGCTGGAACATCAGCTGGTCATTGGTGGAGTCGCCGATATAGCACCACTGGCCGATTTCCGCATCGAGATCGCGCCCGAACAAGGTCTTGACGATCCAGCGCGCGCCTTCGAGCTTGTTGTGCCCGCCAAACCAGCCATTGATGTGGATGGAGCTGACGGTGGCATTCATGCCGGCTGCCTGCATCAGCGCCACGCAGCGGTCGATATCGGCCTGCGGCATTTGCGTGAACTCGCTGTGGTCCACGGCAATATCGCATTCGCGTCCGGCCGAATCGGTAGCGCGCTGCGCCCCCGGCACCGTCTGCTCTATCTGCGTGAGCACCGCCTGCATCTTGGCAAAGTTGGCGATGCGCGTGGCCTCGTCCTGCTGGTAGAGCTTGTCCAGCCCGCCGCTGGCATTGTGGCGCAGCGCGACGGCGCCGTTCTCGGCGACGATGGCATCCACCGGCCAGGCGGCGGCAAAAGGCTTGCTCCAGCCCACCGGCCGGCCGGTGATGGGGATAACGGCCAGACCTTTGGCCTTGAGGGCAGCGATGGCCTGCACCACGTTGTCAGGGACGGCGCCCTCTGTTGTCAGGGTGTCGTCGATATCGGTCAGCAGGCCGAGGATGGGGGCAGTCGGCTGCCATTGGGTCAAAGCTAGCATAGAGAGGGGAACGGCGAGAGGTCAGCGTAAATAATTAGGTGCATTTGCCTACGGTCAGAACAGTCAGCTGGTTTTCTGGGACTTATCCACAGGAAGCTGTTGGTATTAAATTACCCAAAAATCAATGAAGGGAAGGTTTGCAGTAAGGCAAAGAGCTGGGGTTTTCCATCAAGATTCGAGAGCCGGTCTTTTGGTCGACGGTGATTAATGAAAGACAGTCGGGCAACTTCCCATCATTTCTTGGTAGGGTCAATCTGAATCCATTCAGCGCCGATATCTTATTGTCCGTGTTAATGGGTAGATCAAGGCGAACCATCGTTATCCATTCGATATCTTGTGGTGAAGCGGGCTCCACCATTACTTCTATACGACGTGAATTCATTTCACCTTGCCACCCGCCCCAGCCATTGAAAACGATTGCATCGGGATATGTTTTTTCGGTGTTGAACGATCCTTGCTTGGGGAGCTCAAGAGAGTAATTGTCGATCACAATTGCCTTATTTGTTTTTGCAAATTGATTGACAGGTACTTCAACAGAATCGGCTTGTCGCAATGAAGGTTGCAAGGCAGGATAGGGGTTGATATGCGAATAGCGATTGAAAATATAGTTGATCTGATCTGATGGTGTGCTCGGCAGTGATCGATGCCAAAAATCCATATGGGGAACAGGTGTGACGTGACTCAGCGATCTAAAACCCAGGCCATTAGCCGTTGCTCCAGGGAGATCCATTGCAACTAGTAGGTTGTTGTTGGCTTTCTCTTGGTCCCGCCAATATTTAACAATTTCATTATCTTTGATGTTAAATATAGGCCGCGCGGATTGCAATGGGTTAAATCTTCCAAAGAAAAGTGCACCAAAAATAACGGAGGTTATTAAAATGGCATTGTGTGCTTGGTGTGGTTTATTCTTGATGATCAGGAATGTCACGACGATCATCGGTATAAAGGCTAAATCTTCCCATCGGTTTGGTGCGATGGTGTATTTGAGGGAAAACCAACCAAACGCAGCAAGTGCTATAAGTAGTAATAAGCGTTGCCATGAAAAAATAATGCCGATAGTATTGGCTGTATAGAATATTATAAGTGTAAGAATAACACCGCTCGCAAATTGCATTCTAAGTGGTTGAACATTGTCCCAGAGTAAAAGCATTCCAATGCCGGCCGGTATGGGGAGGAACATCCATGCACATTGAATGAAAAACGCAAGCGTCAGACCAATGAAAATTTTTCGTTTAGATTTGTCGCTCCATAGGGTGTTGAAATTTTTATAATTCAATAAGCACAAGACAGAAATGTAGTAATACATGCCCACTGTTCCAATTTCGGACATGTTCATGCCTACGAGATCTTTGTAGCTCCAGGAGAAATTAATGGCTGGGAAAAACCAAGACAGCCAAAACCTAGTAGGGACATCTCCCCCTACGATATGTCGGCCACCAGGGTACAGTGTGACGCTGGTCTCTTTGAGATAGTCATACTGGTATAGTGCCGCGGTGCAGGCAGCCAGTCCAGCAAAAATCACCAAATATACCAATGTGGGAATTTTAAAAAGCCTAGGTTGCAGCAGTAGTAATGTAATAAATCCTACAAATGCAAGAGAAATTTGGATGGGAGGGTAAAGATTTGTTAATAGCCAAGAGACGGATGCGTAATAGAAAAGACTCAGCTGCCAGAGGGGGTTGATCTTGAGGAAGAATGGGATGATTACCCATGGGAAAAAAGCGAATAGAGGGCCTTTTTCATTCCACCAAAACTGGCTGAATCCCGTGAAATAGAGCCCAAAAGAGAGTAGGATTGCGGTTTTATTGTCGGCTCCAAACTTGGTGAAAAGAAGGGCGTAGCCGGCGATAAATAAGGAGAAAATAGCAAACCAATGAAATGAGTAGGCATAAGCTGGATTGACAAAGCTATAAAGCCACATCGTTGGCTTGAAAATGAGGCCCCAGTCCGCAATGGGAAGTCCATAATTGATGCGCAGATCTTCCTGGTACAGTGAAGTTTTATTGTAGCGCTCGAAATTGTTGCGTATCGTTGCCTGAGTGAGTGGTGTTACAACCGCCCATTCATCGCTGCGTATAGGCCTTGCACTTCCAAAATCTGGTTTAATTTCGCTATAGCCCAGATGATTTTTTAAAAAATATGCGTAGGAAGAAGGTGACCATGTATTGCTGATATATACAATGCCAATCACCAAGAAGATGAAAAAAAATAATTTTCTGAACTGTGTATTTATCATGTAATACTTTCAATCTTCTGCCATTTTTAAGTATTCACAGCATGCCGCTGTTGGAACGGTCACTGTTCTCAACTAAATTTATTTGGAAAGGCAGGGATGTATGCGCTGCTTATTCTTTTTGATGCTTGCTGTATACGAATGTTATATAGTCGTCATGGATACAGCGAGGCCATATCTAGCTGTTTGCACGTTGGCGGTACAGAAGCCGGGTCATGCTGAGGTAGTTCACCGTCATCGCGACCAAGGTACCCGCAGCCACATACAGCATCAGCCATAGCGGGCCTTGGGGAAAGGTCCAGGCCAGCAACGAATAGACGGCAACGTTGACGGCACCGCCGCCCAGCATTAGACCCAGATAGCGCAGGTACTCGGCCAGCAAGCTGCCGTTGGCGCTGCGTCCCGCAAAGGAGATATTGCGGTTGATCAGCCAGGTCGTGGTGGCCGCCAGCCAGAACGACACGGCCCGCGCGGCATACACGCCCAGGGCATCCCGCAGCAAGGTCAACACCACGACATCAACGACAAAGGCAAGTGAGCCGGCAATCAGGAACCAGAGCACCGAGCGCTTGATCTTGAACTGCATCACTTGCTCGGCGTGTTGGCCACAGAAGCGAGATAAGCAATCTGCTTGATCTCGCGCCGCGTCAAGGTAATGGCTTGCAGGATCAGACCGGTGACAAAGGACACCCCGCCGCAGACGACCATGGCGGACACCAGGCCCAAGGTCGGAAAGCGCCGCACCATGCCCGTGTGGCTGTACTCCATCACGATGGGGATGGCCAGTGCAATGGCGACCAGCGCCAGTGCAGCACCCAGCCAGCCAAAGAACTGCAAAGGCTTTTCGCTGACCACCAGGCGGCCGATGGTCTTGAGGATGCGCCAACCGTCGCGGTAGGTGGACAGCTTGCTGGCCGAGCCCTCGGGCCGGGCGCCGTAAGGCGTATCGACCTCGGTGCAAGGCATGCGCAGCTCCAGCGCATGGACATTCAGCTCGGTCTCGATCTCGAAGCCCTGCGAATGTGCAGGGAAGGATTTGACATAGCGGCGCGAAAACACCCGGTAGCCCGAGAGCATGTCGCGAAAGCTGCCGCCAAAGATTTGCTGCACCGTGCCGGTCAACAGCTTGTTGCCCCAGCGATGGCCTGGCCGGTAGGTGACGCCGGTATCGCCGGGCTCAGGCTCCGCTTCGACGCGTGCACCAACCACCATGTCCAACTGCTCGTCAATCAGCATGTCGATGAGCTTGCGTGCCGACGGTGCATGGTAGGTGGCATCCCCATCGGCCATCACATAGATATCGGCATCCACATCGGCAAACATGCGGCGCACGACATTGCCTTTGCCCTTGAGATGGACATTGCACAGGTGCGCGCCCACTTCAACAGCGATCTCGGCGGTGCGGTCCGTCGAGAGATTGTTGAAGATGTAGATCTCAGCTTCTGGCAAGGCCTGGCGAAAGCCTTCCACCACCGGACGCACGGTCAACTCTTCGTTGTGGCAGGGGAGGATGACGGCGATACGCTGGTTGCGGTAGAGGCGGGACGGAAATTCGGTCATGTCAGAAATTATTTTTAATCATTCACACGGCTGCCGCATTGTGCCTGAGCCAGAAAGTTAACTTGCAAAGCATGCCCCAGAAAATGGCAGGGAGTACGGAGAGAAAAAGATAATGGGACGAAGGGGTCATGCATGTTATTGCTGAATTAATACATGCAATCGATATCATCTTTCGATATCTCAATGCGTTTGTGGCTGAATACCTCAGAAAAGCACGGTGCTTGCTGCGCTGCGCTCTTCCAGCCAAGGCTTCAATCGATACAGGCTGACCTCGCCATCGACCAGCATTAATTCAAAATATTGCAAAAATTCAGGCTGTTGTGCCACAGTCGCCGCCCGACCTGTGTGTATCACCAAGGCGGTGAAGCCTTCGGACTTGAGTTTATGGTACAGCTGCTGGGCACCGAGGTGTTGGTAGTCGCGGTAGCGCCACGGTCCAAACACATCGCCCCATGTGGCGCGCGGTGCATAGTAGAGGCTGTCTTCCAGGTTCATCTGGTACAGCTTGGCCTCAGGGTGTTCTTGCAAGTACCGCCAGACCTGGTAGCCAGCAACTTGCTGCTGCAGGATGGTATCGCGTGCGGCCTGAGTGGGGGCGATCAAAGGCCAGGATTTGGCGATACTGCGTGCTCCGATGATCCCCAGGGCCAGTACAAGCAATCCGACCAACACGTGTGCCAGTGCCCGGTACAGCTTGGCAGGCAGTTGCAGTAGCGACTGCGTGCATACCGCAGCCGACAGCAAACTGAGCAAGGGATAGGCGGGCAATAGGTAGCGCGGGTAGCGCGAGCTCAGCAGCCAGACCAACGCCATATAGGCCGCCCCTAACCAGGCAGCGCGCAGCGCAGGTACCCGTCGCACAGACGCCAGCAGCGGTGCAGCCAAGGAAGGCCATAGCACCCAATGCGGCCAACCCGCATGGTTGCGCAGGTCCTGCAACTGCCAGAGGTAGTCGCCGAGATTCCAGTCCGTAAAGCCCAGCAGTCGCCCGCCCAGCGGGTTGAAGGGATCGCCCGTGAGCAGGGCGTTGCGGGCATACCAGTAAACGCATGGCAGCGCAAAGCACAGGGCAGTACCCAGCCAGGTTGGCCATTCGCTGCGCATGCGCCAGCCTGGGCCTTGCAGGCGGTGGCGCCACAGCAGCGCAGCCCCAAACAGCGGCAGCAGGCCCAGCACCTGGTACTTGCTGCCAGCGGCGACTCCTAACAGGAATGCAGCCAGCCATACCACTCGCCGGTCTGCGGGCCGGATGCTGGCCAGCATGGCAGCAAAGGCGGTGGTCAGAAACATGGCCACGGCCATGTCGACATATGCAGCGCTGTAGTGGCTGCGGCTGGTGACCAGCCAGATCACTGTGGCCAGAGCAGCTGCCGTGCCAGCAGGCGCGGGCAGGTATTGCATCGCCAGCCGATAGATGAGCCAAGCGGTGACCCAGCCCGTGCTCGCATGGATCAGCTGGGGCAGCACATCGTTGCCCAACACCAGGGCGGCAGCAAACAGCAGGTCAAAGTTGTAGGGGAACCAGGGGTAGCGCAGCCATTCGTGCACACCCAGATGGCCGGTCAATGCCCACTCCCGCGCATGGGGCAGGTGGTACATCAGCGCATCCCAGGCCAGGGGCGGGCGCAGCGGGGCGAACAAGGTTGGCAACGTGGCCAGCAGCAGGAGCAGCAGCGGCCATCCCAGCGCAAACCGGGGCCAGGTCAACTGACGGGGTTGCAGCGCCGCAGCCACCAGCCCGCAGCCGATGACCAGCAAGACCGATGCGGTGTTGAGCAAGCCTGCAATGGCTAGCACTTGCAACGCACAAATGACCAAACCCATGCCCAGCGCGATGCGCACAGGCTGGCACGTGGGCAGATCGGATGCGGGCCAGAGCAGGCTGCCCAGCCCCCAGCAGGCGGCTATGAAAACCAGCAGCTGTGCGTACTGGCTGAGGACAAAGCCGATCAGCGCCATCGCAAGCGGGGAAGGCTTCTCGCACCCCGTTGGCCACCCTCCACGGCCCGCAAGCCGCTATGCCGGGCGGCATAGGATTGCAAAGGCAGCTGGGGGCGGGACTTGCGATGGGCCATCGGTATCTGGTACCGGCGCGATCAGGAGGTCTGCAATTCCAACCCCGCATGCTCGCGCAGCGGATGGAAGTGGATCTTCGGAAAACGCTCCTGCGCCAGGCGCACGTCATACGGGCTGGTGCACAGATACGCCAGGGTGTTGGCCGCGTCATGGGCCAGGCGCAGCGGGTAGGCGTGTTCAAACTCGCGCAGCTCGGCGGGGGTGTCGGCGGTGATCCAGCGGGCGCCGGTGTACTGGCAGCCTTCCAGGCGCACTTCGCAGTCATATTCGGTCTTCAGGCGGTGCTGCACCACTTCAAACTGCAGCTGGCCCACGGCGCCCAGCAGCATATTGCCGCCGGCATCGGGCTTGAAGACCTGGATGGCGCCTTCTTCGCCCAGCTGCATCAGGCCTTGCTGCAGCTGCTTGGTGCGCAGCGGGTTCTTCAGCACCACGGTCATAAACATTTCTGGCGCGAAGAAGGGCAGGCCGGTGAACTGCAGGTTGGGTCCATCGGTGATGGTGTCACCCAGCTGCACGCCGCCGTGCGTGGTAAAGCCGATGATGTCGCCGGCATAGGCCTCGTCCACCGCTTCGCGGCGCTGGCTCATGAAGGTCACCACGCTGGTGGGACGCAGCTCCTTGGCGGTGCGCTGCACCTTCATCTTCATGCCGGGGGTGTACTTGCCCGAGGCCACACGCACAAAGGCGATGCGGTCGCGGTGGTTGCTGTCCATATTGGCCTGCACCTTGAACACCACGCCCGAGAAGCTGCTGTCTTCCGGATGGATGGTTTTCTCTTCGCGGTTGCGGTTGACCTCGGTATAGGCGATGCGGGGACCGGGCGGCGGCGACATGTCCACCACCGCGTCGAGCACTTCCATCACACCGAAGTTGTTCACACCGGAGCCGAAGAACACCGGGGTCAGCTTGCCGGCCAGGAAGTCGGCATGGTTCCATTCGGCAGAGGCGCCCTGGGCCAGTTCCATCGAATCGAGCGCATCGTCAAAGGCCTGGCCAAAGCGGCTGCGCAGCTTGTCGGCCTCGCTCAGCGGGATGACTTCAAAATCCTTGGGGCCGCGGTCGCTGCCTGGCGCGAACACGGTCATGCTTTGGGTCAGCAGGTTGATGATGCCGCCAAAGCTCTTGCCCTGGCCCACGGGCCAGGTGATGGGGCAGCAGGGCATGCCCAGCTCGCGCTCGACCTCATCCATGATGTCCAGCGGATCGCGCACTTCGCGGTCCATCTTGTTGACGAAGGTGATGATGGGCGTATCGCGCTGGCGGCAGACCTCGATCAGGCGGCGGGTCTGCGATTCCACACCGTTGGCCGCATCAATCACCATCAGCGCCGAGTCCACGGCGGTCAGCACCCGGTAGGTGTCCTCCGAGAAGTCTTTGTGGCCGGGGGTGTCGAGCAGGTTGATGACATGGTCGCGGTAGCTCATCTGCATCACCGACGAGGCCACCGAAATACCGCGCTGCTTTTCAATCTCCATCCAGTCCGAGGTGGCGTGGCGCGAGGCCTTGCGGCCCTTCACCGCGCCCGCGATCTGGATCGCACCGGAGAACAGCAGCAGCTTTTCGGTCAGGGTGGTCTTACCCGCGTCCGGGTGGGAGATGATCGCAAAGGTGCGGCGGCGTTGGGTTTCGGGAGCGTAGGACACAGTACGGAAGAGCAAAGGGCGCAGACCCGGGACTGGGCTGCCAAAAAACAAAGCCAGCAGGTGCTGGCTGGGACTGCGGGCATTTTAACGGAAAGCGTTTTACCCGGGCTTGGGCAGGCAGGGCGCCAGCGCCTTTGCCCAGGTCGCCGCAGCGGCACAGCCGCGTCACCCGGGCTTAGCCACCCCTTCTCTCGGCCATCTTGATGCCATCTTGATATCCCGCCGCGCATTCTCAGCGCCTGCTTGATGCGCGCAAACCTACATTGGCTCCACTGCAGGCGTTTTGCCTGTGCAACACCACGCTGCGCGGGGCCGCATTGGGCGGCCTGGCTGCGGTGTATGAGGAGAAAACCATGTGGATCCATGGAGTGGAGGTGCTGGCCGCGCTGGTCAGTGCTGCGCTGTTTGTCTATCTGGGGTACGCGCTGCTGCGGCCCGAAAAATTCTGAAAAAAGGGGAGAGGGCCATGTACATGCTGCAAGACCTCGTATTTGTCGGGCTCACGCTGGCCTGCTTTGTCGGCCTGCTGGGCTTTGTTTGCGCCTTGGTGCGCATCTGAGCGGGGGCTGACATGGGTTTAGTCTGGATCGAATATGCCGCCTTTGTGGCGGTGCTGGTGCTGCTCACCATCCCCATGGGATGGTGGCTGGCACGCTGCTTTACCAGCGCGCACGACAGCCGGCTGGAGCGCTGGACCTACGCCGCCATCGGTGTGGACCCGCAAGAGCGCATGGGCTGGCAGCGCTATGGCGCAGTGCTGGTGATGAGCAACGGCCTGCTGATGCTGCTGGGCTACCTGCTCTTGCGGCTGCAGGGCAGCATGCCGCTCAACCCGCTGCAGAATGCTGCGCAGACGCCGGATCTGGCGTTCAACACGGCAGCCTCCTTCATCACCAACACCAACTGGCAGGCCTATGCGGGTGAGAGCAGCCTGAGCAATGCCACGCAAATGGTGGTGATCACCGGCCTGATGTTTGCGGGCTCCGCCGCCGGCCTGGCCGCTGCTGCCGGCTTTGTGCGCGGGCTGGCCCGTGCGGGCAGCCAGGATATTGGCAACTACTGGGTGGATTTTGTGCGCATGCTCTGGCGCGTGCTGCTGCCGCTGTCGCTGCTGCTGGCGCTGGTCTATGTCTGGCAGGGCGTGCCCCAAACCCTGGGCACCGAGGTGCTGGCCCATACCATCGATGGCGGCCGCACGCAGCAGCTGCTGATGGGCCCGGTCGCGAGCCTCGAGAGCATCAAGCACCTGGGCACGAACGGGGGCGGCTTCTTCAGCATGAATGCGGCCCATCCTTTTGAGAACCCCACGCCGCTCACCAATATGCTGCACATCCTGGCGATGCTGCTGATCCCGGCGGGCATGACCTATGCGCTGGGCTCGATGCTGCTCAAGCGCCGCCAGGGCTGGGTGTTCTTTGGCGCCAGCCTGATCATCTTCCTGGGCTTTCTGGCCCTGGTCTGGACAGGCGAACAAAACGGCAGCAGCCTGCTGGCCCGCGCCGGCGCCGACCAGCAGTGGAGCACCACGCAAGCGGGCGGCAATATGGAGGGCAAGGAGCTGCGCTTTGGCATTACCGATACCGCCCTGTTTGTGACGGCCACCACGGCGGCCACCACCGGTTCGGTCAATGCCATGCATGACTCGCTCACGCCGCTGGGCAGCATCACACCGCTGGCGCTGATGATGCTCAACTGCGTGTTTGGCGGCGATGGGGTGGGCCTCATCAACCTGCTGCAGTACGCCATCCTGACGGTGTTCCTGGCCGGCATGATGATCGGGCGCACGCCCGAGTTCCTGGGCAAGAAGATCGAGGTGCGCGAGATGAAGCTGGTGATGCTGTCGGTGCTGGCCCACCCGGCCTGCATTCTGGGCTGGACGGCGCTGGCCATGCTCTGGCCGGGCGCTGCCGACAGCCTGAACAACCGGGGCCCGCATGGCTTCTCGGAAATTCTCTACGCCTATGCCTCGGCCACTGCCAACAACGGCTCGGCCTTTGCGGGCCTCAATGCCAACACGCCCTTCTTCAACACCACCTTGGGCCTGGCGATGCTGATGGGGCGCTACCTGACGCTGCTGCCGCTGCTGGCTGTCGCCGGCAGCATGGCCAGCAAGGCCAGTGTGCCCGCCGGGGCCGGCACCTTCCCCACCGCCACGCCGCTGTTCACCGGATTGCTGGTGTTTGTGGTGCTGGTCGTCGGCGGGCTCACCTTTTTGCCAGCGCTGGCGCTGGGGCCGGTCGTAGAGCAGCTGCAGATGCTGGCTGGGCAGCTCTACCCCTGAGTCCCCTCTCTTTGACCTGGTATCCCAACTGATTTGACGCGAACCGGGGCACGGCCAGGCCGTGCCCGCAGGAGAAAAACATGACAAGCCTTGATTCCGATAAACGCCTGCCTACGCCCAGTGCGCAGCAGGCCGCCGCCCCCGCCGACGCAGGCTGGGGCCGCACTTTTGGCCGCACTTTGGGCAGCAGTGCCCGCGCCGCCGTGCTGGTACTGCTGCTGTGCGGCGTGGCCTACCCGCTGACCACGACCGGCGTGGCCCAGGCGCTGCTGCCCCATGCCGCCAATGGCTCGCTGGTGCTGCACAATGGCCAGATCGTGGGCTCGGCCCTGATCGGCCAGTACTTTGACAGCGCCCGCTACTTCCATGGCCGGCCCAGCGCCACGACGGCACCTGACCCCAAGCAGGACGGGGCCAGCATCGCTGCGCCTTACAACGCCGGCCTGTCCGGCGCCAGCAACCAGGGCGTCAGCAGCCAGGGGCTGGCCGATAGCGTGGCTGAGCGTGTGGCGCAGTACCGCAGCACCAATGGCCTGGCGGCCGATGCGGCCGTGCCGGTCGATGCGGTCACCGCCTCGGCTTCGGGCCTGGATCCCCATATCTCGGTCGCCAATGCCAACTTGCAACTGGCCCGCGTGGCGCGCGAGCGGCAGTTGCCGCCCGCCCAGGTGCAGCAGTTGCTGGACCAGGCCACGCAGCGGCGCACTGGCTACCTGCTCGGTGAGCCCCGCGTGAATGTGCTGGCGCTCAATATGGCGCTCGATGCCCTGCCAACCCGGAGCCAACCATGAACACGAAAAAACGGACGGCATCTGCCGGCCTGGGCGATCTGGCGCTGCTGCAGGCCGCCGCCTGGGATGCGCTGCGCAAACTCTCGCCCCGCCTGCAATGGACCAACCCGGTGATGTTTGTGGTCTACCTGGGCGCCTGGCTCACCAGCCTGCTGTGGCTGCAAGCGCTGTTCATGGCGCAGGAGGGCAGCGGTTTTACGTTGGCCATTGCCGGCTGGCTGTGGTTCACCGTGCTGTTTGCCAACTTTGCCGAGGCGCTGGCCGAAGGGCGCAGCCGCGCCCAGGCCGCCAGCCTGCGTGGTATGAAGCGTGACACGGTGGCCAAGGTACTGCAGCAAGCGCAGCATGGCGCCGCCTGGACGGCCCAGCCCGCCAGCAGCCTGAGCAAGGGCACATTCCTGCTGGTGGAAGCTGGCGATGTGATCGCGCTCGACGGCACCGTGGTCGAAGGCGTGGCCTCGGTCGATGAAAGCGCCATCACCGGCGAATCGGCCCCCGTGGTGCGCGAGGCCGGTGGCGATTTCTCGTCGGTGACCGGCGGCACGCGCGTGCTGTCCGACTGGCTGGTGGTCGAGGTCACGGTGAACCCGGGTGAGTCGTTTCTGGACCGCATGATCTCGATGGTCGAATCGGCCAAGCGCCAGAAGACGCCCAACGAGCTGGCGCTGGGCATCTTGCTGGTGGGGCTCACCTTGGTGTTTCTGATGGTCATCGTCACGCTCTGGCCGTTCTCGGTCTTTGCGGTGGCGCAATCGGGCAGCGGCAGCGCTGTCGGCGTGGCCGTGCTGGTGGCGCTGCTGGTCTGCCTCATCCCGACCACCATCGGCGGTCTGCTGTCTGCGATTGGGGTGGCCGGCATGGGGCGCATGATGCAGGCCAATGTGATTGCCACCTCGGGCCGCGCGGTGGAGGCTGCGGGCGACGTGGATGTGCTGCTGCTGGACAAGACCGGCACCATCACCTTGGGCAACCGCCAGGCGAGCGAATTCTTGCCAGCGCCTGGCGTGAGCGCCGCGCAGCTTGCCGAAGCCGCCCAGCTCTCGTCGCTGGCCGATGACACCCCCGAAGGCCGCAGCGTGGTGGCGCTGGCCCAGGAGCGCCATGGGCTGAGCCCCGCTGTGCTCGACCCCGCCCAGGCCCAGCCGGTGCCGTTTACCGCCCAGACCCGCATGAGCGGCCTGGACCTGGCTGGCGCCACAGGCCCGCGCAGCCTGCGCAAAGGCGCGGCCGATGCGCTGCGCCGCCATGTCGAGGCGCTGGGCGGGCAGTTTCCGCAGGCGGTGCAACTGGCGGTGGAGAGCGTCTCGCGCAAGGGCAGCACGCCGCTGGTCGTCGCCGATGGCGCGCGGGTGCTGGGCGTGATCGAGCTCAAGGACGTTGTCAAACCCGGCATGCGCGAGCGCTTTGCACAGCTGCGCCGCATGGGCATCCAGACCGTGATGGTGACCGGCGATAACCCGCTGACCGCCGCTGCGATTGCCGCCGAGGCGGGCGTGGACGACTACCTGGCCGAGGCCCGGCCCGAGGACAAGCTGCAGCTGATCCGCAGCCACCAGGCTGCAGGCCGTTTGGTGGCGATGACGGGCGACGGCACCAACGATGCACCCGCACTGGCCCAGGCCGATGTAGCGGTCGCGATGAACAGCGGCACGCAGGCCGCCAAGGAAGCCGCCAACATGGTCGACCTGGACAGCAACCCCACCAAGCTCATCGAGGTGGTGGAGACCGGCAAGCAGATGCTGATGACGCGCGGCGCGCTCACCACCTTCAGCATTGCCAACGATGTGGCCAAGTACTTTGCGATCATTCCGGCCGCCTTTGTCGCTACCTACCCGCAGCTGGCATCGCTCAACATCATGGGCTTGCACAGCGCCGATTCCGCGATTCTGAGCGCCGTCATCTTCAACGCGCTGATCATCATCGCGCTGGTGCCGCTGGCCTTGCGCGGCGTGCGCTACCGGGCCGTGGGTGCGGCGGCCTTGCTGCGCCGCAATCTGCTGGTCTACGGTCTGGGTGGTTTGCTGGTGCCGTTTGCCGGCATCAAGCTGATCGACATGCTGCTGACGGCAACAGGCTTGTTCTAAGCGCTTGCCCCACAATAGCGCCACGATGCCCCACCCCAGCATTACCCCCAGCGCACCTGCCGCACGGCCTGACCCGGACGCGCTGGTCGCCCAGCTCAAGGCCGACCAGCAACAAGCGGCCCGGGGCAAGCTGCGCATCTACTTTGGCTCCAATGCCGGGGTGGGCAAGACCTATGCAATGCTGGCAGCGGCGCAGCGCGAGCGCCAGGCCGGCCGCCAGGTGCTGGTGGGACTGGTGGAGACCCATGACCGGGCCGAGACCGTGCAGCAGCTCCATGGCCTGGAGCTGCTGCCGCGCCGCCTGTTGCCCCACCAGGGCCGCCAGCGCGAGGCCTTTGACCTGGATGCGGCGCTGGCAAGCCACCCGCAGGTGCTGCTGCTGGACGAGCTGGCCCACAGCAATGCGCCCGGCTCGCGCCACCCCAAGCGCTGGCAGGATGTGCAGGAGCTGCTCGATGCCGGCATCGATGTCTGGACGACGCTCAATGTGCAGCATCTGGAGAGCCTCAACGATGTGGTGGGCGGCATTGTCGGCATCCAGGTGCATGAGACCGTGCCCGACCACATCTTTGACGATGCCAGCGAGGTCATCGTTGTCGACCTGCCGCCCGAGGAACTGCTCAAGCGCCTCAAGGCCGGCAAGATCTACCCGCTGGAGCAGGCCGAGCGGGCCTCGCACCATTTCTTTCGCCTGGGCAATTTGCTGGCCCTGCGCGAGCTGGCGCTGCGCCGCACGGCCGACCGCGTCGATGAGGACATGCGCGACTACCGGCGCGAGCGCGCCATCGGCGATGTCTGGCCCACGCGCGAGCGTCTGCTGGTCGCCGTAGGCGGCCAGGCGGGGGATGATGCCCTGGTGCGCCAGGTAGCGCGCCTGGCCCGGCGGCTGGAGGCCGACTGGATGGTGGTCTATGTGGATGCGCCCGCGCGCCAGCACCGCTCGGCGCAGTCGCAGCAGGCCGTGCTCAAAACCTTGGCGCTGGCCGCGCGCCTGGGGGCTGATACCGCGACGATCCCCGGAGCCCAGGTCGCCGCTGCGCTGGTCGATTTTGCACGCGAGCGCAATGCCAGCCACCTGGTGCTCGCCCGCGTGCCGCCAACGGCGATGCGCTGGTGGCCCTGGGCGCCGTCCGGCCTGCCCGAGCAGATTGCTCGGCTGGACCCGGGCCTGGATGTGCTGCTGCTGTCCGTGCCCCGGCCGCGCAACCGGCCCGAACCCGCGCCGGCGCGGGAGGCGCCCTGGCCCTGGCGCGGCTACCTGGGCGCCAGCCTGGCCTGCGGTGCGGCCGCGCTGCTGGCGCAGGCGCTGCTGCAGGTGTTTGACCCTGCCAATGTGGTGATGCTGTTTTTGCTGGTGGTCGTGCTGTCGGCCTTGCGCTGGGGCCGGGGGCCGGGCGCCTGGGCGGCGCTCTTATCGGTGCTGCTGTTTGATTTTTGCTTTGTACCGCCGCGCAACTCCTTTGGCGTTAATGACACCCAGTACATCTTCACCTTCTGCCTGATGCTGGGCGTGGCCCTGGTCTGCGGCCAGCTGATGGCGCGGCTGCGGCATGAGGCCCGGGTGGCGGCAGAGCGCGAACGCCGCGCTGGGGCGCTGGCGCGCCTGGCCCGTGATCTGTCGGGCGCACTGACGCAGGCGCAGGTGGTGCAGACGGCGCTGACGACGGTCTCGGGCGTGTTCGATGCGCGCACCGGCCTGCTACTGCCCGATGCACAAGAGCAGCTGCATGTGGCGCCCGGTAGCGAGGCGGCGATTGATGCCAGCGTGGGCCGCTGGAGCATGGAGCACAGCCAGATGGCGGGCCGGGGTACGGACACCCTGGCCGCGTCGGACGCGCTGTATGTGCCGCTGATGGCGCCGGTGCGGGCGCGCGGCGTGCTGGTGCTGCAGCTGCGCACACCCGAGCGCTTGCGCGTGCCCGAGGAGCGGCGCCTGCTGGATGCCTGCGCCAGCCAGATTGCGCTGGCGCTCGAGCGCGTGCATTTTGTCGAGGTGGCCCAGCAGACCCAGGTGGCGATGGAGGGCGAGCGCATGCGCAACACCTTGCTGTCGTCGGTATCGCATGACTTGCGCACGCCGCTCACCAGCATCCTGGGCGCTGCCCAGGCGGGCCTGCCGCATGCGCCGCCCGGCCCGGCGCAAGACATGCTGCTGCAGATTCGCAACCAGGCCCAGGCCTTGCAGCAATTGGTGGACAACCTGCTGGCCATGGCCCGGCTGCAGCAGGATGGCGTGCACCTGCAGCGCGCCTGGATCCCCGTCGATGAGCTGGTGGGCAGTGCCTTGCGCCAGCTCGGCGGGCGCCTGGCCGATCACCCGGTGCAGCTGCAGCTGCCGGCCGATTTGCCGCTGCTGTGGATTGATGCGGCGATGATGGAGCGGGTGCTCGTCAACCTGCTGGACAACGCCAGCAAATACACCCCCGTGGGCACCGCCGTGCGGGTGAAGGCGCAAGTGGAGCGCGACCAGCTGCTCCTGCGCGTACAGGACAGCGGGCCGGGCCTGCCCGCGCACCTGGCGCCCGAGCAGCTGTTTGCGCCCTTCAGCCGGGGCCATGCCGAGTCCAGTATCTCCGGCATTGGCCTGGGCCTGGCGCTGGCCCAGCGCATTGTGCAGGCCCATGGCGGCCATCTGGATGCCGCTGCGGCCGAGCCCGGACCGGGGGCCGTTTTCAGCCTGGCGCTGCCGGTGCTGCCTCAGCCTGCGCTGGATTGATGGGCATGCGGCGCAGCAGATAGATATCCATGATCCAGCCATACTGGGCGCGTGCAGCGGCGCGCGTGGCCACAATGCGCTCGGCTGCCTCGGTTAGCGGGCCATGCGCCAGGCACTGCTGGGCCATGCCCAGGTAGGCGCCCCACCAGATGTAGACACCGCGGGCCTGCGCCGCCGGCAGGCTGCGAAAGCTGCACTGGCCGTCGAGCATCACCACCAGCGTGTCCACCCCGGCCGGCCAGCCTTGCTCGCGCAACTGGCGGCCGGTGGTGACGGTAAAGGGCTGGCCAATGTCATTGACGGCGATCGCATGCGCGGCGGTGAGTGCCTGCATCGAGGTGATGCCTGCTATGACCGTGACCTGCAGTGGCGCGGGCTGCATGCGCGCAGCAATGCGCAGGGTGCTGTCGTACAGCGATGGATCGCCCCAGACCAGCAGCGCCACCTGCAGCACGCCGTTGCTGCTACGCGGCACCAGGCCATGGGCCAGCGCCTGCGCAATCGCCGCCTGCCAGCGCAGGGTGATGGCCGCATGCCATTCATCGACCTGGTTCAGGTAGTCCTCGCCCTGGCTGCGGCGCTCGGGCATGTCAAAACCAGCAGTCTGCGGCGCGGGCTGCTGCAGCACGGCATCGCAGAGCGCCTGGCGCAGGGCCGCCAGCTCGGCCTTGTCCTCGCCCTTGTGGGGCAGCAGCAGCAGGTCGGCCGCATTCATCGCCGCAATGGCCTGGCGCGTCAGGTGGTCGGGGTTGCCGGTGCCAATGCCGATGAGGCTCAGGGCCACCGGCGGCAAGCTTCTGCTCATGCCTGGCCTTCGCGATTCGCGGGCGGGGCTGCCAGCGGCCGGTCGGTGGCGGTATCCACCGCCGCCTGCGGCGCCGGAAAGCGCGGCTCGGTGCCCTGGGGCCGGTAGCGGCGGTCGTAGTCGGTGGCGTAGAGGCGGCTTTCGCCAAAGTCCTCGGCGCTGATGCTGCGGCCCACCAGGATGATGGCGGTGCGCTCCATGCTGGCAGCCACGGCCTGGGCCAATTGGCCCACGCTGGTGCGTACAACGGTTTCATCGGGCCAGCTGGCGCGCCAGACGATGGCGGCCGGGCAGTCGGCGCCATAGTGCGGCAGCAGCTCGCTTTGCACCTTTTCGGCCACATGGATGGACAAATGGATCGCCAGCACCGCGCCAGTCGCGGCAAAGGCGGCCAGCTGCTCGCCCTCGGGCATCGCAGTGGCGCGGCCCGAGGTGCGCGTCAGCACCACCGACTGGCACAGGCCGGGCAAGGTCAATTCGGCGCCCAGGGTGGCGGCAGCCGCGGCAAACGAGGGCACGCCTGGCGTCACGCTGTAGGCAATGCCCAGCGCGCGCAGGCGGCGCAGCTGCTCGCCCATGGCCGACCAGACCGACAGATCGCCCGAATGCAGGCGCGCCACATCCTGGCCCTGCGCATCGGCGGCGCGGATCTCTTCGATGATCTCGTCCAGGCTCATCGACGCGGTGTTGACAATGCGCGCGCCGGGCGGGCAATGGGCCAGCAGCTCGCGCGGGATCAGCGAGCCCGCATAGAGGCAAACGGGGCAACTTGCCATCCGATCGCGGCCGCGCACGGTGATCAGGTCGGCAGCGCCGGGGCCGGCGCCGATGAAATGCACGGTCATGCCGTAACTCCTTGGGTTTGTGGATCAGCCGGGCGCAGGCCCGCTGCCAGACAACAATAGGGGGGGGCGCCGCGCTCGCGCAGCGCGGCGGCCAGGGTGGCGCTGCCGTCGCCCGCCACCAGGCGGGCCAGCAGCAAGCGCGGCGCAGGTGCAGCCGCAGACAGGGCCACGGCCTCGGCCACGCTGCCGGTGCCATAACGCGCCAAGAGGCGCGGCGACTGCGTCACCACCGGCTGCGCGGGCAGGGCCTCTTGCGCCACCGCCACCATCGCCACCGCAAAAGGCAGCTGCGCGGCCCACTGCTGCAGCGCGGGCCGCTGCTCCTTGCCTTGCAGCACGGCCACCGCGCAAAATTCTTCCAGCGCAGGCTGCTGCTGCCGGGCCTGCAGCCACAGCGCCTGCAGGTCTGCCGCCTGGGCCTGCGCGCGCAAGCCCAGCCCCAGCACCACACAGCGGTGGGGCGCTGCTTGCGTCATACCTGCCAGCTCCATTGCACCAGCGGGCGCGCCGCCTTCCAGCTGCGCATGCGGCCCAGCGCTGCCGCGCTGGACAGCTCCAGCTGCAGCAGCTGGCCGCCCAGCTCGCCATGCAGCTGCACCAACAGCGCCTGGGTCTCCAAAGTCACCGCATTTACCACCAGGCGGCAGCCGGGCGGCATGTGGGCGCGCAATGCCGCAAACAGCGCCGCATCAAAACCGCCGCCAACAAAGATGGCCTGGGGTGCGGGCAGGTCCTGCAAAGCTTCCGGCGCCAGGCCGTGCACCACCTGCATGCGGGCCTGCAGACCAAAGCGCGCGGCATTGCTGCGGATATTGGCCACGCGCGCAGCATGCTGCTCAATGCTGGTGGCCAGGCCGCCGGCCAGGCACCATTCGACGGCGACCGAGCCCGAGCCGCCGCCGATGTCCCACAGCCGCTCGCCCGGCCGGGGGGCCAGCGTGGCCAGGGTCAGCGCACGCGCAGGCGCCTTGGTGATCTGGCCATCGTGGGCATACCAGTTGTCGGGCCTGCCGGGCACCGCTGGAAGGGCGGGGCCACCTTGGGCGATAAAGGCCACGGTCACTGGCGCCTGCGCCGGCTCGGCCTGCAGCGCAGCGGCTGCCGTATCGGCGCGCAGCATGCGGCAGCGTTCGCGCGGGCCGCCCACCGCTTCCATCACCCACAAGGGGCTCTGGCCCCAGCCTTCGTGGCTGAGCCAATCGGCCAGCTGCACGACGGCCGCGCCATCGCGCAGCAGGGTGATCAGCTGGCGGCCAGGCGCCAGGCGGGGCAGCAACTGCGCAATCGGGCTGGCATGCAGACCCAGGCAGTCGCAGCCTTCGAGCCGCCAGCCCAGCCGGGCGGCGACCAGCGAAAAAGTCGAGGGCTGGGCATGGCAACGCCATTCCTCAGGCGACAAGTGCGCCGCCAGGCTGCCGCCCACGCCATGCCAGAAGGGGTCGCCCGAGGCGAGCACCACCACCCGCCGGCCGCGCGCGGCCAGCACCGGGGCCACATCAAAAGGCTGGGGCCAGGGGCGGCCACGCGCATCGATGGCGGCCAGCTGCAGATGGCGGGGGCCGCCAAATACCAGCTCGGCCTGGTCCAATGCGTCTTTGGCTGCAGCGCTCAGGCCTGACAATCCATCCTCGTTCAACCCTATCAATGTCAACCACGGATCAGCCATGACGCATGTTCTCCTGCTGGGCGGCACCAGCGGCGCCAGCGAGTTGGCCCAGGCCCTGCACCAGGCAGGTGTGCGGGCTTGCTTCTCTTACGCCGGCGTCACCCAGCAACCACTGGCCCAGCCGCTGCCCACGCGCAGCGGCGGCTTTGGCGGGCCCGAAGGCCTGGCCGCCTTTATCCGCGCCCAGGGCATCAGCCATGTGCTGGATGCCACCCATCCCTTTGCCGCGCAGATGAGCCGCCATGCCTGCGCGGCCTGCGAAGCTACCGGCACGCCCTTGCTGGCGCTGGAGCGTGCGCCCTGGCAGGCGCAGCCCGGCGACCGCTGGACCGAGGTCGCCAGCATGGCCGATGCCGCCAGCGCGCTGCCCCAGGCGCCCTGCCGGGTCTTTCTGGCCGTGGGGCGCAAACAGCTGGATGCCTTTGCCGCCAACCCGCAGCACCATTACCTGCTGCGCCTGGTCGATGCCCCCGTGCCCGGCAGCTTGCCGCTGCCTCGCCACACCGTGGTGCTGGGCCGGGGCCCTTTTGGCATGGCGGACGACCTGGCCCTGCTGCAGCAGCACCACATCGCCTGGCTGGTGGCCAAGAATGCCGGTGGCGCTGCCACGCGCGGCAAGATCGATGCCGCCCGTGCACTGGGCTTGCCGGTCGTGATGGTGCAGCGCCCGGCACTGCCCTTGCGGCCGCGCACTGAAAGCGTGGCGGATGTGCTGCATTGGCTCCGTCATGGCGCCTTGCCATCCACTGTGCCGTAGTAGCGCGGCGTATAGGTGTAGCGCCCCACGCGGCGGGTGAGGCGGTTGCCCACCAGCACGACGGTGCGCATATCGGCCATATCGGGCTGGGCCTCGGCCAGGCTGCAAACCTGCAGCGATTCCTCGGGCGTGGAGACGGCGCGGGCAAATACCAGCAGGCGCTCGGGCTCGCAATGCCTGCGCAGCAGCTCCAGCAGGCGGATAAATCCTTGCGGCCTGCTGTGCGAGCGCGGGTTGTAAAAGGCCATCGCAAAATCGGCTTCGGCCGCCAGTTCCACGCGGCGGGCAATCACCGGCCAGGGCTTGAGGTTGTCCGACAGATTGATGCAGCAAAAATCATGGCCCAGCGGCGCGCCTGCGCGGGCGGCTGCCGCCAGCATGGCGGTAACGCCAGGCAGCACCTGCACATCCAGCGCCAGCCAGCGTTCGGCCTGCGCGCCTTGTGCGCGTTCCAGTGCTTCAAACACCGCCGATGCCATGGCGAACACGCCCGGATCACCGGAGGAGACCACGACGACCTGGCGGCCCTGGGCGGCTAGATCCAGCGCCTGCTGGGCGCGGTCGAGCTCGACCCGGTTGTCCGAGGCGAGCCACTGCGGCTGGCGGCTGCCAGCCGGCGCGCTCTGCGCCACCAAGGCCTGTGCACGCGCCACATAGGGGAAGTAGCCCACAACCGCGTCGGCCGCCAGCAAGGCCTGCAGCACCGCAGGCGTGATTTGGTCCAGGTCGCCGGGGCCCAGGCCGGCAATGGTCAGCTGGCCGTTGCTCACCATGCGGCCTCCGGGCGGCGGCCCTGGCCGTGCACCAGCACGATGGCAAAGTAGGGGCAGACTTCGTCGCCCACGTCGCTGAGGCGGGCGACTTGCTGCTGGTCGGTGGTGCCGTTTTGCACCAGCCAGGCGGCATCGGCCCGGCCGGCGCGCGCGCGCGCGCGGCGGATGCGCGGCAGGTTGCGCCCCACCTTCATCACCACCAGCGCATCGGCCGTGTCCATGCGGCGCACTAGCTCGTCTTCAGACAGGGTGCCGGTCATCACGCTCAGCACATCGTCGCCCCAGGTGATGGGCTCACCGGTGGCATGCCAGCAGCCCACCATGCCGGGGATGCCAGGCACCACCTGCAGGTCTACATCGCCACGCGCACGCAGCCGCGTGTAGAGGTGCATGAAGGAGCCGTAGAGAAAGGGGTCGCCCTCGCAGAGCACGACCACTTGCTCCTGCTTGGCCAGCGCGGCCAGGCGCAGGCACCAGTCGTCGTAGAACTGGGCCAGCTGCTGCACATAGGCGGGGCTGTCCACCGGGATTTCGGTGGTCACCGGGTACTCCATCGGGTACTCGGCGGCCTGGCCGCTGAGCATGCCTTCGACCAGCTGGCGCGCCTTGCCGGGCCGGCCTTTTTTGCGGAAAAAGGCCACATGGCGGGCGCCGCGCACCAGCCGGTCGGCCTTGATGCTCATCAGTTCGGGATCGCCCGGGCCCAGGCCCACGCAGATGATGCCCGGGGCGGTGACGCTGGTCTTATTCAACATGGCTGGCCATGGCATTGACGGCGGCCACGGTCATCGCCGAGCCGCCCAGGCGCCCGCGCACGATCATCGCCGGCACCGGCAGATCCTGCATCAGCGCCTCTTTGGACTCGGCCGCGCCGATAAAACCGACCGGAAAGCCAATGATGGCCGCAGGGCGGGGGCAGCTTGGGTCCTGCAGCATGTTGAGCAGGTGGAAGAGGGCGGTCGGCGCATTGCCGATGGCCACTACGGCGCCGGCCAGGTGCGGGCGCCACAGCTCCAGCGCCGCAGCGCTGCGGGTATTGTTCATTTGCTGCGCCAGCTCGGCCACAGCGGGCTCGTGCAAGGTGCAGATCACCGGGTTGCCAGCGGGCAGGCGCGAGCGGGTAATGCCTTCGCTGACCATGCGCACATCGCAGAGCACGGGCGCGCCGGCCTCCAGCGCGCGCTGGCCTGCTGCGACCGCGCCAGCGGAGAACTGCACATGCGCGGCCAGCTCCACCATGCCGGCGGCATGGATCATGCGCACCGCCACGCGCTCCTCACCGGGGGTGAAGCGCTGCAGATCGGCCTCGCGGCGAATGGTGGCGAAGGACTGCCGGTAGATCTCGGCGCCATTGGTTTCGTAGGTATGAACCATTACATTTCTTCAAACAACAGCCCGGGATTGTCGCGCAGACTGCGCGCGCTCCAGCGGGAATCGGGGACGGCCTGGGCCGTGGCATGGCGGCCGCGCCCATAGACGGGACCATCGCCGCCCGCTTGGGCCACCAAGGTGACAGTGGCGGGCAGCTGGCGTGCGCAGCCTTTGCTGCAGCCCGAGACATGCAGGTGCGCGCCCTCGGGCACATGGGGGGCGAGGGCCAGCGCCAGATCCTGCGTGGGGGCCAAGGCTTGGCGGCAACCGGGCGCGCCGCTGCAGGCCGAGACGCGCAGCCGCGCATCTTGCGCGTCGCAGATCCAGTGGTCGTGCTCGGTCAAGCCCGCCCCTGGCATGCCCTGGGGCGCAAGGCCTTCGACCAGCAGCATGCGCCAGGGTGTCAGCCGCAGGCCCGTGATGCCGCTGCGTGCCAGGCGCGCCAGCGCACTGGCAGCAACCCGGCCCAGTGGTGCGGCCACCAACAGGCCAAGACCGCACTGCCAGCCCGGTTTTGGCTGGCTCGCTGCGGGCAGGTATGGGGGCGCTTCATGCAGGCCAGCGGGCAGCGCCAGCGGTGGCAGTGCGCCTGGATGGGCTTGCGCCTGGCGCAGCAGCTGGGGCAGGCGGCCGGGGTGTTCGCCGGCCGCACGCCGCGCGCGCGCCTGCTCCGCGCACCAGCGGGCCAGTGCCAGGGCGGCTTGCACGCTGAGTAGGGGGGTGTCTGCCCGCCAGGCGATGGGGTAGCCGGGCACCTGCAGCAGCCAGCCTTGGGCACCATCGCGAACCAATTGCACATCGGCCGCGACCTCGGCCAGGCCGCCATGGCGGCCGCTGGCTAGTGAGACACCAAATTTGGCAGGCAGGCCCTCCAGCGCGGTATCGGCCAGCAGTGCCTGCTGCAAGGCCTCGGCCAGCGCGAGTACGCCGTCAGCGGGCTGGCACAGCGGGTCGATGACTAGGTTGCGCAGCCGCTCCTGGCGCGCATCGCCATCGAGCAGGCCCTGGGCGGCCAGGGCCGCCAGCAGCGCGCCGTGCTGATTGGGGGCGACACCGCGCAGCTGGATATTGGCGCGGCTGGTGAGCTCCAGCAGGCCGGCGCCATGCTCGCTGGCCAGCTCGGCCAAGCGCAGCGCCTGCGCGGCCGACAACCTGCCCAGCGGTGGGCGCACCCGCACCACCAGCCCATCGCCAGAAGCCATGGGCTGCCAGGCGCCAGGGCACCAGCCTTGGGTCTGTGGAAGGGGAGAGGGTGGGGTGGCAAACATGGAGCAGGCGGCAGCGCAGTCGCAATGCCGGGGTGCTGAAGTGTAGCGAAGTGCCCGCTTGCCGCCGGGCAGCAGGCGCAAACCACCCCGGTTTTTTGTCACAATCGGGCGCATGACGCTTGCTGCCCCCCGCATCCTCTTGGTGGACGATGATCCGCATATCCGCCGCTTTGTGCGTCTGGCCATGGAGGACGAAGGCTGGCAGGTCTTCGAGGCCGACAGCGCAAGGCGTGGCCTGATCGAGGCGGCCAGCCGCCAGCCCGATGCGCTGGTGCTGGACCTGGGCCTGCCCGATGCCGATGGCAAGACGTTGATCGCCGAGCTGCGCGGCTGGAGCGGCCTGCCGGTGCTGGTGCTCTCGGCCCGCGACCAGGAGGACGAGAAAGTGGCGGCGCTCGATGCGGGCGCGGATGACTACCTGAGCAAACCCTTTGGCGTGCCCGAGCTGCTGGCGCGCCTGCGCGTGATGCTGCGCCGCAGCCAGCGCAGTGGCGGCGAGCAGCCCGGCAGCACGGTGCACTTTGGCGATGTGGAGGTGGACCTGGCCACGCACGAAGTGCGCCAGGCGGGCGCTGCCGTGCACCTGACGCCGATCGAATTCCGGCTGCTGGCGGCGCTGATCGCCGGCCAGGGCCGGGTGCTGACGCACCGCCAGCTGCTGCTGCAGGTCTGGGGGCCGGAGTACCTGGACCGGCCGCACTACCTGCGCGTGCACATGGCCAACCTGCGCCAGAAGATCGAGGCCGAGCCGGCCCAGCCCCGCCATCTGCTTACCGAGCTTCAAGTGGGCTACCGCCTGGTGGGGTTACAGGGCTGATGCCCTTATAATCGCACTCCATCCGAGGAGCGTTGCAGCGTTTCCCAGTCTGGCCAGGCGCCAGACCACCATGGGGCGTGAGGCTCGGATTTCATCTCGCAACGACGCTCACCCACGCTTTCTGTGCGGTGAGATGGTCCTTCCCTTCTTCCGCGGAACGTGGTTTTTCATTCAATTTTTGGAGAAAACCATGAACGCTGCTGTTCGCTTCAATCCCGCTGACTCCGCGATTACCGATATTTCCCTGGCCGCTTGGGGCCGCAAGGAAATCAAGATCGCCGAAACCGAAATGCCTGGCCTGATGGCCGTGCGTGAAGAGTTCGCCGCTGCCCAGCCCTTGAAGGGCGCGCGCATCACCGGCTCGCTGCACATGACCATCCAGACCGCTGTGCTGATCGAGACGCTGACTGCGCTGGGCGCCCAAGTGCGCTGGGCCTCGTGCAACATCTTCTCGACCCAGGACCACGCCGCTGCCGCCATCGCCGAGACCGGCGTGCCCGTGTACGCGATCAAGGGCGAGTCGCTCAAGGACTACTGGGACTACACCCACGCGATCTTTGAATTCGGCGCCAAGGGCACCGAAGGCGAAGGCCCGAACATGATCCTGGACGACGGCGGCGATGCCACCATGCTGATGCACCTGGGCAAGAAGGCCGAGAAGGACATCTCCGTGCTGGCCAACCCCGGCAGCGAAGAAGAAAAGATCGTGTTTGCTGCGATCAAGGCCAAGCTGGCGGTGGATGCGACCTGGTACAGCCGCAAGTCGGCCCAGATCATGGGCGTGACCGAAGAGACCACCACTGGCGTGCACCGCCTGAACGAAATGTCGGCCAACGGCTCGCTGCTGTTCCGCGCGATCAACGTCAACGACTCGGTGACCAAGTCCAAGTTCGACAACCTCTACGGCTGCCGCGAATCGCTGGTGGACGGCATCAAGCGAGCCACCGATGTGATGATCGCCGGCAAGGTGGCTGTGGTGGCTGGCTACGGTGACGTGGGCAAGGGCTGCGCCCAGGCGCTGACTGCGCTGCGCGCGCAAGTCTGGGTGACCGAGATCGACCCGATCAACGCCCTGCAAGCGGCGATGGAAGGCTACAAGGTCGTGACCATGGAGTACGCCGCTGACAAGTGCGATATCTTCGTGACCACCACCGGCAACAAGGACATCATCCGCCACGAGCACATGGTCGCGATGAAGGACGAGGCCATCGTCTGCAACATCGGTCACTTCGACAACGAAATCGATGTCGCATCGATCGAGAAGTACGAGTGGGAGGAGATCAAGCCGCAGGTCGACCACATCACCTTCCCCGATGGGAAGAAGATCATCCTGCTGGCCAAGGGCCGACTGGTGAACCTGGGTTGCGCCACCGGCCACCCCAGCTTTGTGATGTCCAACTCCTTTGCCAACCAGACCCTGGCGCAGATCGAGCTGTTCACCCGCCCCGACGCCTACGAAGTGGGCAAGGTCTATGTGCTGCCCAAGGTGCTGGACGAGAAGGTCGCACGCCTGCACCTGAAGAAGGTCGGCGCCCAGCTGACCGAGCTGACCCAGGCGCAAGCGGACTACATCGGTGTGAAGAAGGAAGGCCCGTACAAGCCCGAAACCTACCGCTACTAACTTGAGCGGTAATCCCAGCGCCTGGTGACACCCTTGTGTGCCGCTAGGCGCTGCAGCCCTGTTGGGCATTTGTTGTGAAGACGGGCTGCTCCGCTTGGGCGGGCCAGCCGGTCGTTTTGATTGAAGGAACGCGCATGCGCGCAGATGTGTTTTTGGTGGAAACGGGCCTGGCGTCGACCCGCTCGCAGGCGCAGCGCCTGATTGCTGCGGGTGTGCAATGGCGCACCACCTCGCTGGCCCCCTGGATCAAGGTGGCCAAGAACGGGGACGAGATTCCAGCAGGCGCCCAGGTGGAGCTGCTCGATGACTCGGAAGCCAAGTACATCTCGCGCGGCGGCTTGAAGCTCGAAGGCGCCTTGGCGGCGACCGGCCTGGTGGTTCGGGACCTGCGCTGCCTGGACGTGGGCCAGAGCACCGGTGGCTTTACCGACTGCCTGCTGCAGGCCGGTGCCCAGCAGGTGATCGGTGTCGATGTGGGCACGGGCCAGCTGCACGAGCGCCTGCGCGCCGATGCGCGCGTGGTCTGTGTCGAGGGCTTCAATGCACGCGCGCTGACGCCCGAATCGCTGGAAGCGGCCTGCGATCTGGCCTTGACCGAGATCGTGCTCGAAGAAGAGGACAACGACACCCAGCCGGTGGCCCCTTATGCCTGGATGCGCAATGGCGGCCAGGTCGATGAGGAATACGACGACAGCCAGGACGCCAAAGAGCAGGAGATCGAGGACTTCAAGGCCGAGCGCAATGCCAAGCAGCGCGCCAAGGCAGAAGGCACGGCCCCGGTTGAGCGCCGCCGCCGCGCCGGCACCGAGAACGTCGATATCCGCCCCGAGTTTGACTTTGTCACCGGCGATCTGTCCTTTATCTCGCTGACCCTGGTGCTGCCTGCGGTGGTGAGCGTGCTCAAGCCCGGCGGCCAGCTTCTGATGCTGGTCAAGCCCCAGTTCGAGCTGCAGCCCGGCCAGATCGGCAAGGGCGGCATTGTGCGCGACAAGGCCTTGTACGCCGAGGTGGAGCAGCGCATCCGCGCCTGCCTCGCCGAGCTGGGCCTGGAGGTCAAGCAATGGATGGATTCGGCCATCGATGGCGGTGACGGCAACCACGAGTTCTTTGTGCATGCCCAGCAAGGCGCCGTGGTGAAGCTGCCTGCGCCTGCGGCAGCCGATGCCAGCGATGAGACCTCTGCCGCGCCTGCGAAGAAGGCCGCAGCCAAGCGCCCATCGCGTGCCGATATGCGTGCCAAGCGCGATCTGCAGGAGCTGTATGTGGACCCGGAAGCGGCCAGTTTTGGCCAGCCCGGCCCGGCACGCAGCAAGCAGAAAAAGCGCAACGAGCGCTGAGTATTGACGACCTGGAAGACGGCCATGACCTTTCCCATCAGTTTTGAATTTTTCCCGCCCAAGACGCCCGAAGGCGCTGACAAGCTGCGCGTGGTGCGCCAGGCGCTGTATGCGCGCAAGCCCCAGTTCTGCTCGGTGACCTATGGGGCGGGCGGCTCCACGCAAGAGGGCACCTTTGGCGTGGTCAAGGCCATCCTCGACGAGGGGGTGGATGCGGCATCGCACTTCTCCTGCGTGGGCGCGACCAAGCAGACCGTTCGTGCGCAGCTGCAGCAGCTCAAGGACATGGGCGTCAAGCGCCTGGTGGCCTTGCGCGGCGACCTGCCCAGCGGCTATGGCCTGGGTGGCGAGTTCCACTACGCCAGCGATCTGGTGACGTTTATCCGCGACGAATTCGGCCAGGATTTCCACATCGAAGTGGCCGCCTATCCGGAGATGCACCCGCAGGCGCGCAACCCCGAGGCGGACCTGCAGGCCTTTCTGGCCAAGGTGAAAGCCGGTGCCGATTCGGCCATCACGCAGTACTTCTTCAACGCCGATGCCTTTTGCAGATTTCAAGAAGATTTACAAAAACGCGGGGTAGACCTGCCGGTCATCCCGGGTATTATGCCGATCACCGGATCGACGCAACTGATGCGCTTTTCGGATGCCTGCGGCGCCGAGATCCCGCGCTGGATTCGTCTGCGACTGCAAGGCTATGGAGATGATGTTGCCAGCATCCGTGCCTTTGGCCTGGATGTGGTGACCCAGATGTGCGAGGACCTGCGCCGCCGTGGTGCCGTCGGTCTGCACTTCTACACCATGAACCAAAGCGCAGCCACACTGGCGATCTGCGACCGGCTGGGGCTGTAGCCAACAGCGCTGTGGTCTTGCAGCGCGGTGGCCCCGAATGTGCCGAACGCGGAAAGACCAGGAGTTGCTGTTGTCCTCATCCACACGATCGCGATGCCGAGGCTGGCTGGCCGCTGTCAGCCTGGCTGCGCTCGCCGGTGGCTGCGTGCATGTGCCCAGCGACAGCGATGGCGCGGCGCCCGATGGCGTGGCGCAGAGCACAGCGCAAGGCCCTGTGCATCCCGAAGCCGCATTCACAGCACCCGAGCGCTCGGCCGCCGAGTCGGCCATCACCTCCACCGCGCCTGAGGAGCTGGCCGCGCTGTCCGGTGAGCGCCGAGGCCTGGGCCTGGTGCTGCCGCCGTCGGCGCCGCTCAGCAGCATCGATGGGCTCTCGCGCCCCTGGGATGTGCCCGATATTCCTCCCTCCCTCAAGCAAGACCCTTACCGCTCGGCCGACCAGCAAGGCATGGCTTCCTGGTATGGCGGCCAGTTCCATGGCCGCAAGACGGCCAATGGCGAGCGCTTTGACAAGGAAGGGCTGACAGCAGCACACAAGACCCTGCCTTTTGGCACCCAGGTCTGCGTGCGCAGCATGGTCACCGGCAAGGCGGTGGTGGTGCGCATCAATGACCGGGGCCCCTATGCGGGCGACCGCATCATCGACCTGAGCCAGGGCGCCGCCCAGGAGCTGGGCATGCTGGGCCTGGGTATCAAGCCGGTGGAGCTCTGGACCCTGGACGACGATGACGACGACTGCCCCTCATTTGTGCTGGCCGGGCGGCGCGGCAGCGGGGCACTGGCCGGTGATGCGGCGCCCCGCAGTCACCAGAACGCCAAGGCCGCGGTACACCATGGCCGCGTGCGGGCCGTGGTCCCCGCCACCAAGGCCCGGGCCAAGCCTGCCAAGGCTGCGCCCACAGCACGGCGCAAAAAGTAAAACCGCAGCACACAAAAGCAAAAACGCAGGTCCATCTTTGGCGATGGCCTGCGTTTTTCTGTCCGGGGTTGGCCCGGCCGGTGGTGTGTTTCCCGCCTGCGCTGCTTACTTGCCGCCGCTCTCCAGCACATAACCGGCATTGCTGTCCTGCTGCAGCAGCTCGGCCATCTGGGGCAGGGCCACCTTGAGCTGGTCCTTCAAGGTGAAGGGCGGGTTGATCAGGAACATGCCGCTGGCGGGCAGACCGGGGCGCTTTTCTTCGCCCTGGCGCATGGCGGTGGTGATCTTGCTGTTCTTGACCGTCAGCTCGGCATTGAGCCAGCTCTTGCCAAACTTGTTGGCCAGGGTCTTGAGGCGGCGGGGCAGGTCATGGGCTTCCTGGCGCGGAATGATCGGGTACCAGACCGCATAGGTGCCGGTGGGAAAGCGCTGCATGCTGTCGGCCACCATGTCGAGCACACGGCCGTAGTCGGTCTTCATCTCGTAGCTGGGGTCGCAGAGCAAAAAGGCGCGGCGCGATGGCGGGGGCAGGAATTTCTTCACGCCCTCAAAACCGTCTTCCAGCAGCACCTGGACCTGGCGGCCGGCCTTGAGCTGCGCGATATTGCCGCTCAGCGAACGGCAGTCGGTGGGGTGCAGCTCAAACAGCTTGAGCTTGTCGCGGTCGCCCAGCAGGCGCTGCGCGATAAAGGGCGAGCCCGGGTAGACCTTGTAGGTGTTGCTGGTGTTGAAGGCTTTGACCATGTCCACATAGTCCTGCAGCATGGGGCACAGGTCCTTGGCACCTTCAAGTCGGCGAATGCCCTCGTCGGCCTCGGCGCTGGTGGTGGCGTAGTCGCCGTCCAGGCGGTACAGCCCCGCCCCGGCATGGGTGTCCAGTGCAACCAATGCCGCCTCTTTTTGCGTCATGTATTGCAGGGAGGCAATCAGGATGGTGTGCTTGAGCACATCGGCGTGATTGCCGGCATGGAAGGCGTGGCGGTAACTGAACATAGGGCGCCAATGGTAGCGATATGCGCTGTGCTACGGCGCCAAAGGGGCATGCAGCAGCTGCTAAAGGCCCCAAAAACATGGAAAAAATGCCGGAACCGAGCCCATTGGTGGGATGTAAGGGAGCACTTTACGTCTTACCGAAAAACTTTTATAATGGAGAGCTTCGCAGCGATTTTTATGAATCCCGCGGCGAAGACTTTGCGTGCAGTGCCCAGGCGCTGCATGTGAGGGAGTACCGCCTAAGAGGCTTCCTGCGTGACGAGAGTTGCGTCTAGAAGAAGCACCGACCGCGGAAAAGGATTTGCCAAACCCTCTATTGAAAGAGAAAACTCATGTCTACATTCAGCGCAAAACCCGCTGAGGTGCAACACGAGTGGTTTGTGATTGACGCCACCGATAAGGTGCTCGGACGTGTCGCCAGCGAAGTGGCACTCCGTCTGCGCGGCAAACACAAAGCCATTTACACACCTCACGTTGACACCGGTGACTACATCGTCATCATCAACGCCTCCAAGATCAAGGTCACTGGTACCAAGAACACGGACAAGGTGTACTACCGTCATTCGGGCTTCCCAGGCGGCATCACTGCCACCAACTTCCGCGACATGCAAGTGAAGTTCCCTGGCCGTGCTCTCGAAAAGGCTGTCAAGGGCATGCTGCCCAAGGGTCCTCTGGGCTACGCCATGATCAAGAAGCTGAAGGTCTACGGTGGTGATGAGCATCCTCACACCGCCCAACAGCCTAAAGTGCTGGAAATCTAAGGAGTCCCGAGATGATTGGTGATTGGAACAATGGCACCGGCCGTCGCAAATCCAGCGTCGCCCGTGTGTTTCTGAAGAAGGGCTCCGGCAAGATTGTTGTGAATGGCAAGGACATTCAACAATATTTCGGCCGCGAAACCTCGATCATGATTGCAAAGCAGCCCCTGGTGCTGACCGGCAATGTCGAAACCTTCGACATCCAGGTCAACGTGCAC
This sequence comes from Comamonas sp. MYb21, assembly GCF_037479395.1. Lineage (NCBI taxonomy): Bacteria > Pseudomonadati > Pseudomonadota > Betaproteobacteria > Burkholderiales > Comamonadaceae > Comamonas > Comamonas sp. MYb21. Next base: position 343,430 of record NZ_JBBGZC010000003.1, read on the forward strand.
GGCGGCGGTGAATCCGGCCAAGCCGGTGCCACCCGCCACGGCATCACCCGCGCTCTGATCGATTACGATGCAGCACTGAAGTCGCAACTGAGCCAAGCTGGCTTCGTGACCCGTGACGCACGTGAAGTCGAGCGTAAGAAGGTCGGTCTGCACTCTGCACGCCGCGCAAAGCAGTTCTCCAAGCGTTAATTGCTGGCTACTTGCCAAGAACCGCCCCTCGGGGCGGTTTTTTTATGGCGGCTCGCTACGGGTGGGCTATTCCCACACTGCAATTGGCGTCACCCGGCCCCCAGGCTGCGAGAAACATGCGATTGGAGTACCATTCTTTGCAGTACATCAAATAAGACAGGAGTCGTCTCCCATGAGCGAAGTTGCTGAAAACACCATGACGGAAATGCCCACCCCGATTGTCTTTACCGACAGTGCAGCGGCGAAGGTGGCCGATCTGATTGCCGAAGAAGGCAATCCGGATCTGAAGCTGCGCGTGTTCGTGCAAGGCGGCGGCTGCTCGGGCTTCCAGTATGGCTTTACCTTTGACGAGATTGCCAACGACGACGACACGACCATGACCAAGAATGGCGTGTCGCTGCTGATCGATGCGATGAGCTACCAGTACCTGCTGGGCGCCGAGATCGATTACAAGGAAGACCTGCAGGGCGCGCAGTTCGTGATCAAGAACCCGAACGCCACGACCACCTGCGGTTGCGGATCGAGCTTCTCGGTATAAGCCGCGCAGTCTGTGATGGAAGGCATTGCTCCTGTGCTTGCCTTCTGGTTCACCACCTTGCCACAAGCCGCTGTTGACCAGCGGCTTTTGTTTTGTCCATGTCCGCTGAACTGACCCCCCGCCCCGTTGCGCCCCACAAGGAGCGCCTGCTCTGGCTGGTGGCGATTGCCTTTTTTCTGCAGTCGCTCGATGCCACGATCCTGAACATCGCGCTGCCGGCCATGGCCCATTCGCTGGGCCAAAGCCCGCTGAAAATGCAGTCGGTGATTGTCGCCTACTCGCTGACCACGGCCATGCTGATTCCGGCCTCGGGCTGGATCGCCGACCGCTTTGGTACGCGCCGCGTCTTCATGTGGGCGATTGCGCTGTTTGTGCTGGGCTCGGTGCTCTGCGCGCTCTCGCCCAGCCTGGGCTTTCTGATCGCCGCGCGTGTGGTGCAAGGCGTGGGCGGCGCGATGATGCTGCCCGTGGGGCGCTTGGCGGTGCTGCGCAGCCACCCCAAGGGGGATTTCATCCGCGCGATGAGCTTTATCGCCATTCCCGGCCAGATCGGCCCCTTGCTGGGTCCGACCCTGGGCGGCTGGCTGGTGGAGGTCGCTACCTGGAACTGGATCTTCTGGATCAATGTGCCGGTCGGCCTCTTTGGCGTCTGGGCCGCGCGCCGCTGGATGCCCGAGACCACCTGGTCGGTGCCGCGCAAGTTCGATGGCCTGGGCTATGCGCTGCTGTCGTTTGGCATGGTGGCCATTTCGGTCGCCCTCGATGGCATGTCCGGCATGGGCCTGGGCATGGCGATGGTTGTGGTGCTGATGGTGTTTGGCCTGGCCAGCCTGGCCAGCTACTGGATGCATGCGCTGCGTGTTCCCGAGCCGCTGTTTCCGCCGATGCTGTTCCGCGTGCGCTCGCTGCGCGTGGGCCTGCTGGGCAATCTGTTTGCCCGCTTTGGCACGGGGGCTGCGCCGTTTCTGATCCCGCTGCTGCTGCAGGTGGGCCTGGGCATGGCGCCGATGAACGCCGGCATGATGATGCTGGCCACCGTCATGGGCAGCATGCTGGTCAAGCGCTTTGCGGTGCAGACGGTGCAGCACTTTGGCTACCGCCGCGTGCTGCAGGTCAACTCGGTGATGGTCGCCTTCATGCTGGCGAGCTTTGCATTGACCAGCGCCCAGCAGCCGCCCTGGTTGCTGCTGCTGCAGCTGTTTGTATTTGGCGGCTTCAACTCCATGCAGTTCTCGGCGATGAACTCGGTCACCCTGAAAGACCTGGACGGCGAATTTGCCAGCAGCGGCAACAGTCTCTTGTCGATGGTGCAGATGCTGGCCATGGGCATTGGCGTGGCCTTGGCCGGCGCGCTGCTGTCCGGTTATGCCGACCGCTGGATCACCGACCCGGACAAGTCGCTGCGCGCCATCCACGCGACCTTCCTGACCGTGGCCTTGATGACCTTGGCTGCCACCTTGGTGTTCAGCCAGCTCGACAAGGATGAGCCGGTCAAGCCGGCGCCCGATGGCGGGGATGCTTGAGCGTCAATCCTTAGCCGCTCAACGCGGGTAGATCGCCCCCAGCACCCGGGGCCCGCGCGCACCGGTCACCGCCGGCAGATTGCCCGGCAGGCGCTGCCAGCACTGGCGGGCCAGCCAGGCAAAGGCGCTGGCCTCGACCTGCTGCGGGGGCAGGCCGTGCGCGGCCGAGCTGTCCACGGCGATGCCCGGCAGCAGATCGGCCAGGCGTTGCAGCAGCTGCTGGTTGAGCGCGCCGCCGCCGCAGACGATCAAGGTCTGGCCCTCGGCTGCGCCATGGCGCTGCATGTCCTGCGCAATGGCCAGCGCGGTGAAGGCGGTCAGGCTGGCCTGCACATCGGCAGGCGCGGCGCCTGGCGCATGGCGCTCGAGCAACGGGGCCAGCCAGGCGGGGTTGAACAGATCGCGCCCAGTGCTCTTGGGTGGTGGCAGCTGGAAAAAAGGCTCTTCCATGAAGGCTGCGAGCAATGCCGGAATCACCTGGCCGCTGGCCGCCCAGTGGCCGCCGTCGTCGTAGGGATTGCCGGTGTTGAGCTGGCACCAGTGGTCCATCAGCGCATTGCCCGGGCCGCAGTCCCAGCCGCGGATGTCGTCGCCGTCGAGGCGGCTGATGTTGGAGATGCCGCCGATATTGAGCACCCAGCGCAGACTGCCCGCGCCGCCAAACACGCTGTGGTGAAAGGCGGGCACCAGCGGCGCGCCCTGGCCGCCAGCGGCCACATCGCGGCTGCGGAAATCGGCCACCACGGCAATGCCGCTGAGCTCCGCCAGCAGCGCCGGGTTGTTGAGCTGCAAGGTATAGCCAGTGCCATCCCACAGGCCTGGTTGGTGGCGCACGGTCTGGCCATGGGCGCCAATGGCGGTGATATCGCCGGGCTGCAGGCCGCTGCGCGCCAGCAGCCGATCGACCACCTGCGCATAGCTGCGTGCCAGCGCATTGCCCGCGAGTGCTGCGCGGTGCAGCTCCTGCTCGCCGGCGCTGTTGAGCGCCAGCAGCTCGGCCCGCAGCTCGGGGGCAAAGCCGGTGCTGGCGTACTGCAGCACCTCCATGCGGCCGTCCTGCCACTGGGCAATCACCCCATCCACACCATCCAGCGAGGTGCCGGACATCAGGCCCATAAAGCGTTCAGTCATTGTCTTCAAAGGTGCAAAAGCAAAGGCCCCAACAATACCAAGATTGTGGGGGCCTGGGGGCAGCGGCAGCGGCTGTTACGTGCTGCTTACCGGCGGACGGGTGTAGCAGCTTACTGGTTGGCGCTGGTCTCGAGCATCAGCATCTGGTCGTTCAGGGCCAGGCGCATGCTGTTGGCCAGGTTGTCAAACTTGGCGCGGGCCTGGCGGCTGATCGGCTTGCTGGTTTCGCTCTCGGCCACCATGGCCAGTGGGTCACGCTGCTCGCCAGCGACGCGGAACTCAAAGTGCAGGTGCGGGCCGGTGGCCCAGCCGGTCTGGCCGACGGCACCGATCTCGTCGCCCTTGCCCACGCGCGCGCCTTGCTTGACGGCGATGCGGCTCAGGTGGGCGTAGACGGTTTCGTGCTTGTTGCCGTGGTCGATGTAGATCACATTGCCGTAGCCGTTTTGCACGCCGGCAAAGGTCACCAGACCGTCGCCCACGGTGCGCACGGGCGTGCCTTGCGGGGCTGCCAGGTCGGTGCCCTTGTGGGCCGACCAGGTCTTGTGGATGGGGTGCACGCGCATGGCAAAGGCGCTGGAGACGCGGGTGTACTTGACCGGCGAGCCGATGTAGCTGCGCTCGCCGCTTTCGCCGGCGAAGTTGTAGTAGGCGCCCTTGTCCTTGGGCGAGTCCTGGAACCACAGCGCCTCATGGGTCTTGCCGTTGTTGCGGAACTCGGCGCTCAGCAGGCGGCCGGTGCCCAGCACCTCGCCATCGGCTTCCAGCGTTTCGTAGACCAGCGAGAAGCGGTCACCGGCGCGCAGCGCACGGCGGAAATCGATCTTGTCAGCAAACACCTCGACCATCTGGTTCGAGACGTTGTCGGGCAGGCTGGCTGCATCGGTGGCCGCATACAGCGAGCTGCGGATGATGCCGCCCGACAGGCGCGTGCCATGGGTCAGCGGCAGGAATTCGGTCAGGGTGTCGAACTTGCCATCGGCCTTGCGGATGCTGAAGCGCTGGAACACATCGCTGCTGTCACCGGCCCAGCGTACCGTGAGGGTGGTCAGCTCATGGCTTTGGGTGGTCTCGGCGGTGATCTGGCGGCCAGCCTTGCCAATGATGGCGCTGCGCGCCTTGGCATTGCTGCGGATGAAGGCCGCGGCTGCCGGGTCCGCCACGCCCAGGCGGCGCAGCAGGGATTCCGGCGTGTCGTTGCTGCGCACTTCATCGGTGCGGTACAAAGAAAAACCTGGTCCGTCGACCAGGTCTGCGATCGAAATGTCCGAAGCCAGCGACTCGACGGGGTATTCCACGGTCTGCACTGGCATGTCGGACGGATTGGGGCCCAGCTCAGCCACAGCAAAAGCGGCGCCGCCGCCAGTCATCAACATGACGGCGAGGGCTGCAGCGAGACGCTTGGGGTGTGCTTGGGCGGTATTGACCAGCTGGCGAATGACGAGGCTGCCAGCGGTGATGAATCCGTTGTTCAATGTTCCATCCCGGTTATGGATGGCCATCTTGCCGGCTGCGCAGTCGGAGCCAAAACAAACCGCGTCTGCAGGCGCGGTAGGGTGTTTTTTAACAAGATGGCACAAAAAAACTTCATGAGCAGCGTTCGCGGGTCTGGATGAAGTCCCCTTGGGACATCGTCTGACAGACGCGGCTAGAATAAAACGCTGCAACGCAAGGGACGCAGTATAACGCCCTCGGCTTTGCTGGCAACCTGAGAAACCCCATATGAATCAATCGACTGTTACAACTTACCCTGTTACCGACCGTGTGCAAGAGGCTTTGCAGGTAAGTCTGCGTGGGGTGGATGAGCTGCTGCCACAGGAGGAATGGGTCAAAAAACTGGCCAAATCCGAGGCGACGGGCGTGCCCCTGCGCATCAAGCTGGGCCTGGATCCCACCGCCCCGGACATCCACATTGGCCATACGGTGGTGCTCAACAAGATGCGCCAGCTGCAGGACCTGGGCCATACCGTGATCTTCCTGATCGGCGATTTCACCACCCTGATTGGCGACCCTTCGGGCCGCAACAGCACCCGGCCGCCGCTGACTGCCGCGCAGATCCAGGTGAATGCCGAGACCTACCGCGAGCAGGCCTACAAGGTGCTCGACCCGAGCAAGACCGAGCTGCGCTACAACAGCGAGTGGTGCGACAAGCTGGGCGCGCGCGGCATGATCGAGCTGTCGGCCAAGTACACCGTCGCGCGCATGATGGAGCGCAACGACTTCCACACCCGCTTCCACGAAGGCAGCTCGATCAGCCTGCACGAGTTCCTCTACCCGCTGCTGCAGGGCTATGACTCGGTGGCGCTCAAGAGCGACCTGGAGCTGGGCGGCACCGACCAGAAGTTCAATCTGATGATGGGCCGCCATCTGCAGGCCGAGTACGGCCAGGAATCGCAGTGCGTGCTGACCATGCCGCTTCTGGTGGGCCTGGACGGCGTGCACAAGATGTCCAAGTCCAAGAACAACTACATCGGCATCACCGAAGACGCCAACACCATGTTCGCCAAGGTGCTGTCGATCTCGGACGACCTGATGTGGGACTGGTTTACCCTGCTGTCCTTCATGGGCCTGCCGGAAATCGCCGCGCTCAAGCTGGAGATCGAAGGCGGCCGCAACCCCAAGGACGCCAAGGTGCTGCTGGCCAAGGAAATCACCGCACGCTTCCACAGCGCGGCAGCGGCCGATGCGGCCGAGCAGGATTTCATCAACCGCAGCAAGGGCGGTATCCCCGATGACATCCCCGAAGTCGCGCTCAGCGGCGCGCCGCTGGGCATTGGCGCCCTGCTCAAGCAGGCCAACCTCGCCCCTTCGACCAGCGAAGCCAACCGCCTGATCGACGGCGGCGGTGTGCGGGTGGACGGCGTGGTGATCGAAGACAAGGGCCTGAAGCTACCTGCCGGCACCTTTGTCGTGCAAGTGGGCAAGCGCAAGTTTGCCCGCGTGACCTTGGCCTAAAGCGGGGTTGGCCGGGCTGGTCTGGCCCGGCTGGCTGTTTGATCAAAGAGCCGCTTCCCTTTGTGGGGGGCGGCTCTTTTTTCTGATCGCCTCTTTTGACTGCTGGCACGCGCCAGTCAGCAGCGAGGCCTACTGCAGCTCAATCTTGGCCTGGGTCGCAATGCGCTTCCACAGCGCAATCTCATCGGCCTGGAACTGGCGCATCTGCGCCGGGCCGCCGCTCATCGCTGTGGCGCCCAGGTTGGCATAGAACTGCTGGGTTTCGGGCTCGGCCGCAATCTGCATGAACCAGCCCGCCAGCTTGGCGCTGGTGTCCGCCGGCGTCTTGCTGTTGACCATCGCGCCCACCCAGGTGTAGGCCTCGATGCCGGGCAGGCCCGCTTCGCGGGCGGTGGGCACATGGGGCAGGGCGGCCACGCGGCTGTCGGAGGCGACGGCCAGACCCGTCAGCCGCCCGGCCTTGATCAGCTCCTGCACCGAGGTGGCCTCGGCAAAGGCGTAATCCACCGTATGGCCGGCCACGGCGGTAGCGACTTCGCCCGCGCCCTTGAAGGGCACATGCACGGTCTGCACCTTGGCCACATCGTTGAACAGCTCACCCATCAGCTGGTAGCCGGCCGAGCCCGCGCCAAAGTTGATCTTGCCGGGGCTGGCCTGGGCCTTGGCCACCAGATCCTTGAGCTGCCTGGTATCGGCATCCCCCGGCGCCACGACGATGGCCGGGGCGCGCATCATCATCGTCAGCGGCGCAAAGTCCTTTTGCGGGTCATAGGGCAGCTCCTTGAACAGCGCTGTGTTCACCGCCAGGGTGGAGTTGCTGCCAATAAAGACGGTGTAGCCATCGGCCGGGGCCGACAAGGCCTGCTTGACCGCTATAAAGCCATTGCCGCCTGGCCGGTTCTCCACCACCACCGGCTGGCCGCTGAGCTGCTGCAGCTTTTTGGCGTAGTAGCGCGCCGAGGTGTCGGTGCCGCTGCCCGGCCCAAAGGGCACGATGAACTTGATGGGCTTGCTGGGAAAGTCCTGGGCCTGCAGCGCCGGGCTGGCGGCGCCCGCGAGCAGCGCCGCACACAGCGCCAGCGCCTGCCGGCGGCCAAAGCGAGGGTTGAACATGGCTGTCTCCTTGTGTCGTTATAGGTGGCTGCCTGCGGGCGTGGAACGCGCAGGCAGCCGCTTTGACTGTAGGGAGGGTGCTCAGGCTTGTCTAATAGTGAATTGGCCGGGGCTGAGAGCACAGGCGTATCAGCGCGCGCCTTATCCAAGCGGCAATCAGCTGCCGGTGGTATCCCCAATCGCCGTGCGCGTGGCGGCGGCCTGCAACTGCAGCCAGGCGCAAAAGGCGGTGACTTCGGGGCGTTGCTGGCTGCGCGGACCAATGATCAGCCAGTAGGCGAGGGGGGAATCCATGCGGTATTCGGGCAGCACCTCGACCAGATCGCCATTGGCCAGCGCATCGGCCACCAGTGGCATGCGTGCCAGCGCCAGGCCCTGGCCGGTCAGGGCGGCTTGTGCGATCTGGTGCGCGTAGTTGAGGTACAGCCAGCGTTTGGGTTGCAGATTGCCGCAGCCGTGCAGCTCCAGCCAGCGCTCCCAGGTCAGCCAGTCCAGGTGCTGCAGGCGGTGGGCGTCGCCTGCCTCGATCAAGGTGTGGCGGGCCACGTCGGCGGGTTGGCTGATGCGCGGGTGGCTTTGCAGCAGCCAGGGGCTGGCGACAACGGCCAGTTGCTCGCCAAACAGGCGCTGCGCGTTGGCGGTGGCGTGCTGGGGCAGGCTGTAGCGCAGCGCCAGGTCCACATCCGAGGTTTCCAGGTCGAGGACGTTGTCGGTGGCATCGATGCGGATGTCGATCTCGGGGTTGTCGCGCTGAAAAGCCTCCATGCGCGGGATCAGCCACATCGACGCAAAGCTGGCCCAGGTGGTGATGGCCACGCTCTTGCGGCCACTGGTCTGGCGGATCAGGCGCACGGCCGAGTCGATGCGCTCGATGGCCGGCGACACGGCGCGCTGCAGCTGGGCGCCAGCGCTGGTCAGCTCCACCGCGCGGGTATGGCGCAAAAACAGCGCAATGCCGACCTCGTCTTCCAGCGCCTGGATCTGCCGGCTGACGGCCGACTGGGTCAACGCCAGCTCCTCGGCAGCGGCGCGGAAGTTCAGGTAGCGAGCTACCGCCAGAAAAGCGCGCAGATGGCCCACGGCGATGGGCCGGGTGCGGAGCAGGGAAGGCGGCAGAGGCAGGTCTGGCATGGTGGAGGCACTGTAGCAAGAAGTACACACTGCGCCAGGGTGTATGCCCGGGGCAGGCCAACCATCATGCTCCTGCTTCGATAGCTGCCGCTGGCTTGGTGTGGCCTTGGGGCTGCGGAAAGACCAAGAACTAGGGTAAACCATTAATGCTGCGGCTGCATCGATCGGCCTTGTTTTATTCATTGGACGCAGGCGCTGCCCAGGCGCAAGATACGTATATCGGGTAAACCCTAGGATCGGAACGACACCAGGGCCCTGCAAAGGAAAACACCATGGCAATGTCTGCATCTCATGTTCTGTCTGCTGGCTCCATCGCTGCGCGCCCCGCGCGTGCCAGCCGCGCTGCCTCGGCCGCTGCCGAGATGCGCATTCTGCCCTCCGGCAAGGCCATCAGCTTTGTGCCCCAGCGCGATACCGTGCTGCGCATCTCCGAAGGCACCGCCTGGGTCACCCTGGGCCTGGGTCTGAGCAACGAAGCCAGCCTGCAAGCCGGTGACCTGGTGCTGCACGCCGGCCACACGGTTGTGCTCAAGGCCGGCCAGTCGGTCGTCATCGAGAGCAAGCGCCAGGATGCGCTGGTCTACCACTTCCCCAAGAACCAGGGCGGCCAGCCCAACCTGGACGAGCAGCCCGCACGCTGGTTCACCCGCTTTCAATGGGGTAAGACCGACGGCAGCATGCTCTACAACATATAGAGTGACTGACACAGCCCTTGATACGCCGTTGTTCAGCCTTGTCGTACGTTTGCACTGCCTGCGGCTGAACGCCTCGTCTCAACCGCAAACCTTCGGTTTGCTGGGCTGTCTAAGTCCCTCATTCGAACACTTGCCCACAACAGCCTGCCTTGCGCAGGCTGTTTTTTTTGCCCAAAGACAGTGGCGGTGGCGGAAGCTGAAAGCCTGTAGAGCGCGCGATAATCACAGGGTTTTGTCTTTTAGAGGCGGTGCCCGACGCCGCCTCGCTGATCCACCATGACCGCTCCACTCGACATCATCATCATGGCCGCCGGCAAGGGCACGCGCATGAAAAGCCGCCACCCCAAGGTGTTGCAGAAGCTGGCCGGGCGCGCGCTGCTGCAGCATGTGCTCGATACCGCTGCCCAGCTGCAGGCCCGCTCGGCGGTAGTGATCACCGGCCATGGCGCTGACCAGGTGGAGGCGGCGATAGGCCAGAACCGCGCCGGCATCAGCCAGCTGGCCTTTGCGCGCCAGGAGCCGCAACTGGGCACGGGCCACGCGGTGCAGCAGGCGGTGCCGCTGCTGGCCGATGAGGGCATGGCGATTGTGCTGTCCGGCGATGTGCCACTGACGCAGGCAGACACCTTGCAAGGCCTGCTTGATGCCGCAGGCAGCGACCGCATGGCCCTGCTCACCGTCAACATGCCCGACCCCACGGGCTACGGCCGCATTGTGCGCAATGCCGAGGGAACGGTGCAGCGCATCGTCGAGCAAAAGGATGCGAATGCGGACGAGCGCGCGATCACTGAGGTTTACAGCGGCATCATGGCTGTGCCACTGCGCCGGCTCAAGCCCTGGCTGGCCCAACTGAACAATAACAATGCCCAGGGCGAGTACTACCTGACCGACATCGTCGCCATGGCCGTTGCCGATGGCGTGGCGGTGGAAGGCCATTGCATTGCCGATGTGCTGCAGGTGGCCGGCATCAACAGCCCCCAGCAACTGGCCGAGCTGGAGCGCGCCCACCAGATGCGCCAGGCCCACGCGCTGATGGCCCAGGGTGTGCGCATGGCCGACCCGGCCCGTTTTGACCTGCGCGACGATGCGCGCGGCGGCAAGGCGCAGCTCATCTGCGGCCAGGATGTCGAGATCGATGTGGGCTGCATCTTTGGCGGCCAGGTGCGCATTGGCGATGGCGCGCGCATTGGCGCCTACTGCCATATCAGCAATGCCGAGATTGCGGCCGATGCGGTGATCCACCCGTTTACCCATATCGATGGTGAAGCTGCTGGCGCCCTGGTGGGCGAGGGCGCGCTGGTCGGGCCCTTTGCCCGACTGCGCCCTGGTGCCCAGCTGGGCAAGCAGGTGCACATCGGCAATTTTGTCGAGGTCAAGAACTCGCGCCTGGCAGATGGCGCCAAGGCCAACCACCTGGCCTACCTGGGCGATGCCGAGGTTGGCGAGCGGGTCAACTACGGCGCGGGCAGCATCACCGCCAACTATGACGGCGCCAACAAGCACCGCACCGTCATCGAAGCCGATGTGCATGTGGGCAGCAACTGCGTGCTGGTAGCGCCGCTGACCATTGGCGCTGGTGGCACCGTGGGCGGGGGCTCCACGATCACCAAGAGCACGCCGCCGGGCGCCTTGAGCGTGGCGCGCGGCAAGCAGGTCAGCATTGCGAACTGGAGCCGGCCGCAGAAGAAAAGCTAAGCGCCTCTTCTAATGCCGGCGCTGCCCAGCAGCCTTAGAAATCCACCGATGCCGACACGACAAAGGTGCGCGGCACCATCGGCGATACCGCGCCCCAGGAGGTGACCCCTGCCCAGGCATTGCGGTCAGCCAGGTTCTGCACGGTGGCGCGCAAGGTGGTCTTGCGGTCGGCGATGCGGGTGGTGTAGCGCAGGCCCAGGTCGGCGCGGGTCCAGGCCGGAATGCGCAGCTGGTTGGCCTGGTCGGCATACTGGGCGCCGGTGTAGGCCAGGTCGGCGATCAGGCTCAGGCCCTGGAGGGCGGGCACATCCCACTCGACCCCCACATTGGCCAGCAGGCGCGAGGTGCCAATGGGCCGGTTGCCCACCAGTGCGGCCGTCGCAGCACGGGTGATCTCCGGCTTCAGCACGGTCAGGCCGCCCAGCAGGCGCAGGCCCTTGGCGGCTTCGCCATAAGCGTACAGCTCCATGCCCAGGTTGCGCTGCTCGCCATTGCTTTGGTAGACGCCCTGGTTCAGCCCGCCGCTGGGTTTCTCGATGCTGAACAGCGAGGCCGTGGCCATGAAACTGCCCAGGTCGTACTTGCTGCCGATCTCGTACTGGCGGCTTTTGTAGGGGCGCAGCACCTCGCCGTAGTTGCTGGCCGACGGCGGCGCGATATCGCCCTTGCTCAGCCCTTCGATGTAGTTGGCGTAGAGCGACCAGTGGGGCGCCTGGCGCCAGACCACGCCCAGCGCAGGTGTGGTGACCCGCTCGTCATAGACATTGGCGGTGGCGCCGGTCAGCGCATTGAAATTGGTCGATTTGATCACCTGGTGGCGCAGGCCCAGGGACAGCTGCAGGCGGTCGTTCAGCAGCCCTACCGTGTCGACCAGCGCCAGGCTGGTGTTGCGGTTGTCATGGATGCGGGGAATGTCGCTCGGCCGGGCAATGCTCTGCGGGCTGTTGGCAATGGGCGCATAGATGTTGGACTGGATCGTGCTGCCCGCTTGCAGCGCGCGGTGGAACTCCTCGCGGTAGCTGGCCAGCTGCAGCGTGACGGAGTGCTTGACCCCCGCCAGCGCAAAGCGCGAGCGCAGGCCGGCATCGATGGTGCTGCGGTCCACATCGAACACCGCATAGGTGGGGGTGCTGCTGGTGGCGCCGGAGGCTGAGGTCAGGCGCGGGGCCGAGTCGTAGAGGCGGTCCACATCGGCGCGCGACTGGCCCACATTGGCAAACACCGTGAGCTGCTCGGTCACATCGAACTCGGTGCGCAGCAGCACCGCGCGCTCGCGGTTGTCCGACCATTCCCAGGCCTGCGAGGCATTGCGCTTGCCGCTGGGGGCGGCCGGCAGCGCGGTCAGCCCGCTGGGCATGATGGGCCGGCCCACGCCGTCGATGCGCTCGTCCTGCGACAGGATGTCAAGCGTGGCGCGGAACTGCGCCACTTCGTAATCCAGCGCCAGGGCCAGCACATTGCCATTGCTGCGCTGCTGGTCCACCACCGTATCGCCCTGGTACTTGCTGGCATTGATGCGGATGCCGTACTGGCCGTCGTCGCCAAAGCGCCGGCCCACATCGGCATGGCTGTGCCAGAGGCTGTCGGAGCTGATGCCTGCCGTGAGCCTGGCCACCTCCTCATTGGCGCGCTTGGGCGCGATATTGATCACGCCGCCCACCGAGCCATTGGGCGACATGCCAAACAGCAGCGCGCCCGGGCCCTTGATGACCTCGATGCGGTCCACATACTCGGTGCGCACCCGGTAGTTGGGCGCAATGCCGTAGATGCCGTCAAAGGCGATTTCGCCGGAGTTGCCTTCCCAGATCGGAAAGCCCCGGATATAGAGGTTGTCCACATTGCCGCCGGGCAGCACGGTGTAGCGCACCGAGGGGTCGCGGTTCACCGCCTCGGCAATGGTGCTGGCCTGCTGGTCGCGCACCGCCTGGGCGGTGTAGCTGGTGGTGCTGAAGGGCGCATTCATATTGCTGGTATTACCCAGCACGCCCAGGCGCACGCCCTTGGCCACCTGGCCACCGGCATAGGGCGCCGGCAGCAGGTTGACATACTGGTCGCCGGCCGACACGGTGACCTGGGGCAGGGTGGGGTCCTGGTCTGGCGCAGGGGCGGGGGCTGGCGCTGGTATGCGCTCCAGGGTCAAGGTGCCGCCTGCGATGCGGCCTTGCAGGCCACTGCCCTGCAGCAGCTGGGCCAGGCCTTGCTGCAGCGCATAGCGGCCGCTGAGCGCCTGTGACTGCCGGCCTAGCACCAGCTCGGAGGCATAGGTCAGCTGCAGGCCGGCCTGGCGGGCAAATTGGCTCAGCGCAGCGGACAGCGCCTGGGCGGGCAGCTCCAGCTGCAGGCTTTGGGCAGCGGCCAGCTGCAGCTGCAGCCCCAGGCCGAGTGCAGCGCAGGCGCGGGCCAGGGCAGAGCGGCGGCGCAGAGGAGAAGAGCGCGAGGAAAAGACGGAGGGCGCAGGGGCGAGAGGCATAAAGGCTTTCAGCAAGAGCGAAGGGGATGGCCAAAGACCGAGGCCTGGAGGGCCAGACCGGTCTTCTGAAAGCAAATACGAACCAGGCCGCAAAACCCTGAAAAATACATCAGCTCTTTTTGCGCAGGCTGATCAGCAAGGCGCCATCGGCCTGGGCCTTGACCTGCACCGGCGCCAGCTGCGGCAGGTTGCGCAGCCAGCGCTCGGCCTGCACGATGCGCACATGGCCGCTGATGGCCAGCTGCGCAGCGCCCGCATCAATCTGCAGCGGGCGGCTGCTGTAGCGCCCCAGGCGCTCGACCACCTGGCCCAGCGGCTGCTGGTCAAAGACCAGCTCGCCGTCGCGCCAGGCGGCAGGCCGGGGCTGGGCCTGTACCTGCCAGGCGGCTGCGCCAGCGGCCAGCGGCACGTGCAGCGATTGCTGGCCTTGCAGCAGGATCTGCTGTTGGCTGCCCAGCTGCTCCACCCGCACCTGGCCCGATTCGACCTGCACCAGCACCGCATCGGGCTCCAGCTCCACGCCAAAGCTGGTGCCCAGCACGCGGATGCGCACGGTGCCGGCCTGCACCTCAAAGGGCCGCTCGGTATCGCGCGCCACGCTGAAGAAGGCCGCGCCCGCCAGCAGCTGGGCCTCGCGGAGGCCGGCGCGGTAGCGCAGCTCCACATGGCTGGCGGCATCGATGCGCAGCTGGCTGCCATCGGGCAGATCCAGGCTGCGCTGCATGCCGGTGCCACTGGCGAGGCTGCCTTGCCACAGCAGGCGCTGCTGCCACCGCTGCCAGGCGGGCCAGCCGGCGCAGGCCAGGCCCGCAACCCCCAGCAAAGCGCCCAGCGCGCCCCTGCGGCGGCGCCGTGCAGCGGCCTGCTGCGTGCCCTGGGCATCGCCGCGCCAGCGCAGCAGGGCGGCCTCCAGGCAGGCATCGGCCTGCATCAGGTCGCGCTCCACGGTGTTCAGCGATACCTGCAGGCTCTGCGCAATCTGCGCATGGGTCTGGCCCTGCAGGCGGTGGGCCAGCAGCGCCGACCGCATGCGTGCGGGCAGCTCGGCGATGACCTGGGCCACCAGATTCAGCGCCTGGCGGTACATGGCCTGGTCGGCCACATCGCTGGCGCTGGGGGGCTGCAGCTGCTGCCAATCCTGCAGGCTGCGCTGCTGCATGCCGCGCTGGCGCAAATGGTCCAGCGCCAGGTGCTTGGCGGTGGCAAACAGGTAGGCGCGGGCCGCTTCCTGGCTGGGGGAGCTGCCATCGGGCAATTGCGCGGGGGCGGCCGCCAGGCGCAGCCAGGTCTCCTGCACCAGGTCACGGGCCTCATCGCGGCTGCCGGTCTTGCCGGTCAGGTAGGCCAGCAGCTGCGGCTGGTGGGCGCAGAACAGCGCATGCCAGCGTTGGGCGCTCCAGGGGGCAAGAGAAGATGGCATGGCGGTGGCAAAGCTCTGAAAACGAGAATGACTATCATTCTAGTTTCTAGGCCTTCGCCATGCCGATGCGGGGGCAGGCAGGCGGGGATGGCCTGCCTGCGGGAGAGGATCAGCTGGCCGCTGCTGCCGAGCCCGGCATATTGGCCAGCTCGGCCAGGTGCGCGGCCGAGATTGGTTCCAGCTCGGCATAGCTGCCGTACATGCGCGGGGCGCCCCGGGCCTGTTCCAGTGCCGCTTCGGCCTGCACGATCCAGTCGTCAACCGACTGGTGGTACTTGGCCAGGCTGGCAATGCCGATGCTGACGCTGATCTGCACATCGGGCCAGTCGCGCAGGCGGCGGTTGAGTGCCTGGCTGTGGATGCGGTCGGCAATCTGGTTGGCAATGTCCAGGTTGACACCCGACAGCAGCACGGCAAACGAGTCGCCGCCAAAGCGGCAGGTGGCGTCGCCCGGGCGCACGCAGGTGCGCAAGGTGTTGGCCACGGCAATGATGACCTCGTCGCCAGCGGTCTCGCCATGGCGGCTGTTGAGCTCGCGGAAGTTATCCACATCGACGACGATGAGGAACGCCGGGATGTCCTTTTGCTTGGCATAGGCGAACAAGCGGGTCGCCAGATCCTGCCAGTACATGCGGCCAAAAAAGCCGGTCATCGCATCGACGCGGCGCATCACCATCAGCATCTGCTCTTTGTGGGCCAGGCTGCGCAGCAGGTGGCCGGTGGCGATGCCTTGCATCGCCAGGTACAGGGCGACGGCCAGCAGGCTGCCGACAATGGTGAAGGTGCTGGTGTGGCGCTGGACCTCGAACGAGGTGAGCAGACCGGTGACCGCCAGGCCCGCGATGGCGCCGACGACGGCCAGGGCCGCATGGCGCACACTTTGCATGGCGTAGGTGCAGTGCACCAGCACCATCAGCATGATGGCACTGGTCAGCAGGTGGAAATGCACCAGCGCCACCCAGACGCCAATGACCAGGCCGTCGACAAAGCTGAGGATGACATCGTTGACGTCCGACCCGCCCGTGCGGCGGGTGCGCCAGCGGGCCAGCAGGGGCCAGGCCAGCAGCGGCAGCGCCACAGCCAGCCAGATGGGCCAGGAGGCATTGCGCTGCCACAGCGCGCCTGCGGCGGCCAGCGCACAGGACGCCAGAAAAACAATGCGGCCCCAGTCACTGCGCTGCTGGGTGCTGTCCATTTTGATATGCACCATGTATAGCCTCTCCTAGCCGTGGGTCACAGTCGTTGCAGGCATACCTGTCAATGTTACTGTTTGATACTCCCGGTGTAAGTATGAGGCCGGACCACCGCCAAGACAAGCCAGTCCGGGCTTGTTACATTTGTTGAATGTTTTCGTCCACAACGACTGCCTGAGAGTGGTCATGCACATCGCAGCCATGCACGGTGGCTGCGGAGGGCTGGGCAACAAGGCCGTAGCGCAATGCCCGTTTTTACCAAGCGGGTAATCGCAGGGCTCCAGAGGGTGTTGGCACCGCCAAGCCTGCTGTTGAGGCGCTAGCAGGCTTTAGCCGTGGTGCGACAGGTGCGGACCCTTGGGCAGGGGGATGCGGGTGATGAACTTGCTGCGCTTGGTGGCGAAGTAGGTTTTCACATTGCGCACATTGCTTTGTGAGGTGAAGAGCTTTTGCGTCAGCGCCAGGTAGCCGGGCATGTCATGGGCGTAGACCACCAGCACAAAGTCCGGCCCCGGGCTGACGCGCCAGCATTGCTGCACCTGGTCATTCTGCACCACGGCAGCCTCAAAGGCATCGAGCTCTTCGGCGCCCTGGCGTTCCAGGCTCACTTCGACCAGCGCAAACAGGCCAAAGCCCTGCACCTTGGCCAGCACATCGTGCGAGAGCAAGGCGACCTCGGCGGCGATCAGGCCCAGCTCGCGCAGGCGCTTGATGCGCCGCAGGCAGGTGGGGGGCGAGACATGTACCTTGTCGGCCAGCGCGTGGTTGCTGACCGAGGCATCCTTTTGCAGAGCGTCGAGCAGCTGCAGGTCGATGATATCCAGCGTGAAATCATTCAAATCATCGTTCATTATGAAATTTTATTTCAATAGATATTTAATGAGAAATATTATTTCAAAAACTTGCAAAAATGGAAAGAAAATAAAATGCTGACCTGTCTACACTGCAGCCATTGTTGATCAAGGAGTGAATGCTATGTGCGGCATTGTTGGTGCAGTTTCTACGCGCAATATCGTCCCGGTGCTGGTGCAAGGCCTGCAGCGGCTGGAGTACCGGGGTTATGACTCCTGCGGTGTGGCCGTGCATGAAGCGAGCCTCGACGGCCGCCAGCCCGGCGGCCTGCGCCGCGCCCGCAGCACGGCCCGCGTCGCCGAGCTGGTGGAGCAGGTAGCGAGCGAGCAGCTGCAAGGCGCCACCGGCATTGCCCACACGCGCTGGGCCACGCATGGTGCGCCCGCCGTGCACAATGCCCACCCGCATTTCAGCGCAGGCCCGGGCGTGGCCGATGTGCAAGCCGTGGGCCGCGTAGCCCTGGTGCACAACGGCATCATCGAGAACCACGAAGCGCTGCGCGCCGAGCTGCAGGCCAAGGGCTACCAGTTCCTGAGCCAGACCGATACCGAAGTGATTGCCCACCTGGTGGACAGCCACTACGACGGCGACCTGTTCACGGCCTTGCAGCAGGCCATCAAGTCCCTGCGCGGCGCCTATGCGATTGCCGTCATGCACAAGGACGAGCCCCACCGCGTGGTCGGCGCACGTGCCGGCTCGCCACTGATCCTGGGCGTGGGCAACAACGAGAACTTCCTGGCCAGCGATGCGATGGCGCTGGCCGGCGTGACCGACCAGATCGTCTACCTGGCTGAAGGCGACATGGTCGACCTGCAGATTGGCCGCTACTGGGTGGTGGACCACAACGGCAAGACGCTGGAGGCGGCCGACCGCCCGGTCAAGACCGTGCATGCGCACAGCGGCGCGGTGGAGCTGGGCCCCTACCGCCACTACATGCAAAAAGAGATCTTCGAGCAGCCGCGCGCGATTGCCGATACGCTCGAAGGCGTGCAAAGCGTGGTGCCCGAGCTGTTTGATGGCGTGGAGGGCGATGCCGCCTGGCGCGTGTTCAAGGAGATCGACGAGGTGCTGATCCTGGCCTGCGGCACCAGCTACTACAGCGGCTGCACTGCCAAGTACTGGATCGAAGGCCTGGCGGGCATCCGCTGCAATGTGGAAGTGGCCAGCGAATACCGCTACCGCAAGAGCGTGCCCAACCCCCGGGCCCTGGTCGTCACCATCAGCCAATCGGGCGAGACGGCCGATACGCTGGCAGCACTGCGCCATGCCCAGGGCCTGGGCATGACCAACACCTTGACCATCTGCAATGTGGCCACCAGCGCCATGGTGCGCGAGTGCAAGCTGAGCTACATCACCCGTGCGGGCATGGAAATCGGGGTGGCCTCGACCAAGGCCTTTACCACCCAGCTGGCGGGCCTGTTCCTGCTGACCCTGGCCCTGGGCCAGAGCAAGGGCCACATCACCGAAGCGCAGTCCGACGCCTACCTGGAAAAAATGCGCCACCTGCCGCTGGCCCTGCAAGCCGTGCTGGCGCTCGAACCCCAGGTAGTGAGCTGGGCCGAGGACTTTGCGCGCAAGGAAAATGCGCTCTTCCTGGGCCGTGGCATCCACTACCCGATCGCGCTGGAAGGCGCGCTCAAGCTCAAGGAGATCAGCTACATCCACGCCGAAGCCTACCCGGCCGGCGAGCTCAAACACGGCCCGCTGGCGCTGGTGGACAGCGAGATGCCCGTCGTCACCGTCGCCCCCAACGACGAGCTGCTGGAAAAGCTGAAAAGCAATATGCAGGAAGTGCGCGCGCGCGGCGGTGTGCTCTATGTGCTGGCCGATGCCAACACCAATATCGAGAACGAAGAGGGCATGCATGTGATCCGCATGCCCGAGCACTACGGCGTGCTCAGCCCCATCCTGCATGTGGTGCCGCTGCAGCTGCTGTCCTACCACACGGCCGTGGCACGCGGCACCGATGTGGACAAGCCGCGCAACCTGGCCAAGTCGGTCACGGTGGAGTAAGACATGCCGGCATGGTTTGCTCAGCGCACCCCAGGAGCCCTGGTTTGACGGAAGCCCTGAACCTCGTCGTCACGCTGCAGCCCCGCGCGGGTTGTTTGCCGGATGTCGTCTCGACACTCACAACCTTGGCGCAGGCCTGCCGGCAAGAAGCCGGCTGCCTGCGCTACGACGTGGCGGTGGGCAAGGAGCTGGTCTATCTCTTTGAGGTATGGACCGACCGCCAGGCGTTGGCAGCGCATGAGACGGAGGCACACTTTGTGCTGGGCGTCGCAGCGCTGAACCGCCTGTGTGAATCCCAAAGGGTGGAATTTGTCGAGTGGCAGGGGCCGGGCTAGCCGGCCTCGCTATCCATCTCCCTCACTACTGAAACGGCTGCACTGGGCGGGTGCTAGTGGTGCCAGGTGCTGAGCCAGGCAAAACCGGTCATCACCGCGAAAGCCGCCAGCGCAAACGGCAGCAGGAAGAGGTAGACCGACCGCTCCTCTGCAGCCCCATGGCTGAGTTTGGCCGCAATGGACATGCGCACCGGTGAGAAAAAGCCCAGTGCCAGCCCGGAGACATGCACCACCGCGCCCGTGGCCAGCAGGCTGATACCGGCCTGTGACGCGAGCGTGGAGAGCGGTGGCAAAAGCAGGCTGTTGCTGGCGTTTCCGGTATTTGCAATGATGCCCAGCGCTCCCGCCAGCGCTGGGGTGAGCACCATGGCATCCGGCCCCAAGGCAGCAAAGAGGCCGTTGGCCAGGCCTTGGGCGATGCCCGATTTATTCAGCATTTCCGCCATCATCGCAAACAGAAACACCGTCCACACGGCTTGCTTGCCGGTGGACCAGGAGGCCAGGACCTCGGCCTTGAGCGTGTGCGTGCGCCGGCGCAAAGCAGCGGTCAACAGCGCGGCCACCAGGAACCACAGGCCGGAATGCATCAGCGGCAGCAAGGTGGGCAGGTCGGGAAAGGGCCGGAACCATAGCAGCGTCGACAGGCATTCTCTGAGGCTGGGAAAGAGCCTGGTCGCGGCCAGCCATCCGATGATCAAGCCATAGGGCAGGCAGGCGATGGCACGTTGGCGAACTTGCTGCCCATCGGGGCGCTCATCCACCAGGTAGCGAAGAATGATGAGCGGGCTGAAGGCGGCAAGCAGTGCCGTCTCCGGACCCAGCAAGGAGGTGCAGGCCACGAGGCTGGCCAGGCTTGCCGCCACCCAGAGCAACTCCCATGCGCACTCGCGGAGCGACATGTGCTCTTTGGCTTGGCGCAAAGTGACCCAGAACAGGGCCAGCCACAGCAGCATCAAGGTCGCGACAGGAACGGCCGAATACAGGGCCAGGTCCGTGGGCGATACCCGCAGGTAGGCGGCACCCAGCAGCGTGCCGCTGCTCATTGCACCCCAGGGAATGAAAGTCTGGCTGAGCAAGGCAAACACCATCAGATGGCGTGGCGCCAGGGCCAGGTGGCGCAGCATCATCACCGTGCCCACCATGCCGACGCCAAAGCCGGTCGCGGACTCGGCAAAGGGCCCCACCAAAAAACAGGCAAAGAAAAGCCGCCGACGGCGGGCATGGGGATCGAGTTCTGCCGCCGGGGCATCCGCAGTATCGAGCGCATGCTTGCTGGACGCCACGCGCCAGAACAGCAGGCCGCCCAGGATGTAGGGCGCTATGGTCCCGCCAATCCACGACCCTCTGAGAAGCGACTCAGCGAGCTTGTCGAGAGAGAACGGAACAGGGCCGGTGAAAAACGCAATCGGCACCGTCAAGGCCAGCCCCAGCAGTGCCGCCCGGGTCGCGTTCCACTTCAAAAAGGCGATGGCCAGCGCCACGACCAAGGTGGGCGTAGCCCACAGCAGGTAGCTATGCATTGCAGCGCTTGGGATGGGAGGCCGCTGCTTGCAAACAGAGCGCTTTTGTCGTCATGCCTGGCATACACAAGAGGTGTCGTTATTTATGGAGACGATTCTCTGACCTTCGAGGTGTTTGGCCAGTCACCTTGGCTGCTCTCCCCTGCGGCAGCCCGGCAGACGCGTAGCTGTCCGCAGTGCTCCAAACGCCTTGCCCGTCATCTGCGCATTCCTCAGACCTTCGAATTTGTCGAACACCCCTCTGCGAACTAGCCATTCCGCAAGCAGACGGCCATCCCTAGCATAGGGATCACAGATGCAGCGAGGCGCTCGTTCCCGGCGATCGCGGAGCGAAGACCTGGACGCGGGACGACAAGCGCTGGCCAGAAGTCCAGACGCAGAAATCGCGCAGGCAGCGCACGATAAAAAGGAGACAAACCCCATGAGACTGAAAGCAATCACTGCGGTGGCAGCGGCCGCATTGGCCTTGGCCAGCGGCGCCGCCCATGCGACCTGGCCCGCAGGCCCGGTGACGATCGTTGTCCCGTTTGCCGCAGGCCAAACGGGCGATATTGTGGCCCGGATGGTCAGCAAGGAGCTGCAGGCCAGGTTCAAGCAGGCCTTCATTGTGGACAACCGCCCGGGCAGTGGCGGCCGCATCGGCACCACCTTTGTCGCCCGGGCCAAGCCGGATGGCAACACCTTGCTGCTGACCAGCTCCGGCCCCTATGCCATTGCGCCAGCCCTTTATCCCAAAGACACCAAGTACAACCCCTTGACCGATTTCAGCGGCATTGCCGAGACGGGCTCTACGCCGCAGGTCATTGCGGTATCCAATGCCTCGGGCATCACCAGCTTTGCCGACCTGGTCAAGCAGGCCAAAGCCAAAGACATGTCCTATGGCTCCGCAGGCAATGGGTCGCTCCAGCACCTCACGATGGAACTGCTGAAAAAGGAAATCGAATTTCCGATGGTCCATGTTCCCTACAAGGGAAGCGCCGAGTCCAAGACGGCCGTCATCAGCAACACGCTCGAGGTGACTTCCGACTCCTTGCCGCCGCTTGTGAGCAGTATCAGCAGCCGGCAACTCAAAGCCATCGCGGTGGTGGATGACCGCCGCTCACCGTACATCCCTGAGGTGCCCACGCTCGGCGAGCTGGGCTACCCCAAGTTGAGTGCGGTGGCCTTCTTTGGCCTCGTCGCTCCCAAAGGCACGCCCCAAGACATCGTGGATGCCCTCAACCGCGAGGTGATTGCGATGTTCAGGACACCAGCTTTTCAAGAACAGATGAAAGCGCAGGCGCTGACCCCGCCTGTCGAGCGCACGCCTGAACAGTTCAATGCATACCTTGCCGGCGAGGTCGCGCGCTGGAAAAAGGTGGTCGAAGACGCCAAGGTCAGCGTGGAGTAGCGGGACACCTATGATTCGAGAAATATCCACAAGCCATATCACCAAAACCGTCGCCCAGCTCTGCATCGACGCTTGCCACTTGCTGCCGGACAACCTCATCCAGGGCTTCCACAACGCGGCGGAGACGGAGGTGTCACCTCTGGGCAAGTCGGTACTGCTCAAGCTCATCGACAACGACAGGATTGCCCGCGAGAACCAGGTGTCCTACTGCCATGACACGGGATTGACCATTGTCTTTGTCGAGCTGGGCCAGGACGTTCATGTGAATGGCGGAGGCTTTGAAGAAGCGGTGCAGGCCGGTGTGCGCAAGGGCTATGCCGAAGGCTTTATGCGCAAGTCCGTGGTCTCTGACCCTTTGCTGCGGATCAACAGCAACGACAACACGCCAGCGGTGGTGCACACCGAGATTGTTCCAGGGGACCAGATCCATTTCACCGTGGTGCCCAAGGGGGGCGGTAGCGAGAACTGGAGCACGATGAAGTTCCTGCTGCCTGGTGAAGGGGCCGAAGGCGTGAAGAAGTTTGTCCTCTCGGCCATCGAAGCGGCAGGGGGAGCTGCCTGCCCACCACTCACCGTGGGGGTCGGAATAGGTGGCAGCTTCGACAAGGTGACAGCCATCGCCAAGAAAGCCATTTTGCGGGATATCGGCGACCACCATCCCGAGCCGCATATTGCCCAGCTGGAAGCCGAGTTGCTGGCGCTCATCAACCAGACCGGTATTGGCCCCCAGGGCTTTGGTGGCTCCACGACCGCGCTGTGGTGCGCGGTGGAAACCTATGCCTGCCACATCACCGCACTGCCCGTGGCCGTGAACATTCAGTGCCACGCCAGCCGGCGCGCCACGGCCAGCATTTGACAGCGGAGGATTTGTACATGGCCATTCACCATCTTCAAACCTCGCTGGATGATGCAGCGGTCCTGCAGCTCCAGGCGGGCGACGAGGTCTACCTGTCCGGCGTCATCTACATGGCGCGCGATGCCGCGCACAAGCGCTTTGTCGACACCCTCAATGCGGGGCAAACATTGCCGGTCGATCTGCGTGGACAAGTCGTTTTCTATGGTGGGCCCGGCCCGGCCAAGCCCGGCCATGCGATAGGCGTCGTGGCACCTACGTCCGCGTATCGCATGGACCCCTATGCCACGGTTCTGTTCGACTACGGCGTTCGCGGCGCCATCGGAAAAGGCCCGCGCGGGGCGGCCATCCGCAGCGCCTGCCAGCAAAACCGTGCTGTCTGCTTCTCGGCCATTGGCGGCATTTCCGCGACGCTGTTTGCCTGCATCCGTTCGGCAGAAATCATCGCCTACGAGGACCTCAAGACCGAAGCCGTTCAGCGGCTGGTGATCGAGGATTTCCCGCTGCTCGTGACCAACGATGCACACGGGCGCGATATGTACGCCGAAGAAGTCGAGAAGTACCGGGCGCTGCTCAACAAGGCGTGACAGCCACTGGCGCCCAATCGGGGGATACTCATGCGGCCCCACCCTCCCATGAGACATCCATGCTTCCCGACCTTGACTCTCTAGCGCTTTTTGTGAAGGCTGCCGAGCTGCACAGTCTGACGCGCGCAGCCGATGCGCAGTCCATGGGCCTGGCAGCTGCCAGTCGGCGCATTTCGCTGTTGGAGCATCGCCTCAAATGCACGCTGTTTGACAGATCTCACAAGGGGGTGACGCTGACGCCAGCTGGCAAAACCTTACTGCACCATGCGACCCAGCTGCTCATCCAGCTCAACCAGATGCAGGTGGATCTGGAGGAGCATGAGCAGGGGCGTAGGCGTGCGGTTCGCATCCAGGTGAACACCTCGGCCATGGCCCAGTACGTGCCATCGGATCTTGCGAGCTTCACTGCGGCCAACCCCGACATTCGACTGACTGTCAAAGAACGCTGGAGCAAACAAATCGTGGAAGCCTTGCTGCTCGGTGAGACGGATGTCGGCGTCATCAACCCTGGCGGCTCCATCGAGGGCTTGGAGTGCCATCCCTACCGCTCGGACCACCTCACCGTGGTGCTTCCACCCCATCACCCTTTGGCGGCGTTTGACGAGCTCTGGTTTGATCAGGTGCTTGACTATCCGCTGGTGGGCCTGGAGCACGCGACCTCGTTGATGGACCTGTTGGCTGCACAGGCAGGCCTGGCGCAAAAGGCGCTCAAGCTCCGGGTCGAGATGCAAAGCTTTGAGGCCGTATCCCGAATGATTGAAGCGGGTATGGGTATCGGTGTTCTTCCCAAGGTGGCAGCGCAGGCTTACCTGCATGGCATGAACCTGCAAACCCGCGCTCTCAAGGATGAATGGGCCAAGCGGCAGATGCTGGTGTGCACGGCACGGGGCAGAGAGAAGTCTGAACAGGTGGACCGGTTGATGCAGGCGCTGCTGCTGGCGGCTCAGGGCGCGGACAAAGTGAGGGAGCCCTGAGTGCCACTGGCGGGAGAAGTCTGGTCGCACTGAGGCCAGAAAGAAGGGCCTGATAGCTTAGTCTGAGTCTGGGCTACTTACATGATCTCCAGGACCTCATGCACCGTCTTGCGCGGTTTCTGAGGTCCTTGTTCTTTGGCCGGGTAGCCCACGGTGACCAGCACGACTGGCACCTCGTCCGGCGCCAGGCCAAACGCCTGGTGCAAGGCCAGCGCATCAAAGCCCACCATCGCGCAAGACCCCAGCTGCGCGCCTTGCGCTGCCAGCATCAAGGTCATCGCCGCCAGCGATGCCGAGCGAACCGCTTCATCGCGCTGCAATTGCGCATCCCCCTCATGGGCCTGGATGGCCTGGGCGACCCAGGCATCGGCGGTGCGCTGGGGCAGGGCGCCTGCATCCACGCTGGGCTGCAGTGCAGCTGCCAGTTGGCGGTGTGCCGCCAACGTGCCGCAGACGATAAAGGCCACCGCAGCATCCATCACCTTCTGCTGGCCATAGGCCACGGCCTTCAGGCGGGCCTTGGCATCGTCAGAGCGCACGGCGATAAAGCGCCAGTTCTGCATGTTGTAGGCCGACGGGGCACGCGTGGCCTGTTCGATCAGGGCCTGGATGCGGGCGTCACCGAGCGGCGGGCCATCGACATAACGGTGAACGGAGACGCGGTTTTCAATGGCTTGTTGTACGGGATTGGTCATGGTCAGGTTAAGAGGCTAAGGGCTGAAAAAACGGACAGGTCGGCATTAGCGAGAAGGCGCAGCCGTCCACTGCACGGCCAGCACGCTGACCAGCACCACCACCAGTCCGGCCAGCGCCATGCCGGTCATCGATTGGCCCAGCAGCGCCCAGCCGAGCACGACGGCGGTGAGGGGGCTGAGCAGGCCCAGCGAGGCGACGGCCACGGTGGGCAAACGTGCAATGCCGCGAAACCACAGCGCATAGGCCAGCAGCGCTCCTGCCAGGCAGAGATAGGCATAGGCCAGCCCTTGTACAGCGCTGAGCGATGGCAGCGGTGCATCCAGCCACCAGGCCAGCGGGGCGAGCATCAGGCCACCCAGCAATAGCTGCCAGCCGGTGAGCGCCATCACCGGCAGGTCCAGCTGCCAGCGGCGCGTGAGCCAGACCCCGCTGGCCATGCAGGCGGCGCCCAAGAAGGCCGCGGCAATGCCGATGGGCTCGAATACGGTCTGCGGTGAGATCAGCAGCAGCGCCATGCCCAGCACCCCGGCCACGGCCGCCGCCAAGGTGCTGCGGGCGGGGGATTGGCCATCGGCCCACCAGGCCAGGCCCATCACCATCAGCGGCTGGATGGCGCCCAGCACGGCGGCCAGGCCACCCGGCAAGCGGTAGGCCGCCACAAACAGCAGCGCCTGGAAGGCGCCGATATTGAGCGCACTCAGGATCAGCAAGCGCAGCCAGTGCTGCTGCGCGGGCAGACGGCGCATGGCCAGCACCAGCAGCAGGCCTGCGGGCAGCACCCGGATCAGCGCGGCGGTGAAAGGGCGGTGCGGCGGCAGCAGCTCCGAGGTCACGATATAGGTGGAGCCCCAGACCATGGGGGCCAGGGCGGTGAGGGCGATGTCTTGCCAGCGGGATGGCTGCGAAGGGGCTTGCATAGGTTTTATCTTCAATTCAAGATAAAATGGATGCTAACCTTTAAATATCTTGATATCAAGACAAATGCCAAAAAAACCTTTGTCCCCTGCGGGTGATGCCGTGGACGCGATCCTGGCGCAATGGGCGCGCGAGCGGCCCGATCTGGATGCCAGCCCGATGGCCCCGATTGGCCGCATCAAGCGCTGTGCGGCGCTGATCGAGCAATGCCTGGATGCCAACTTTGCGCAGTTCGGCCTGAGCTTTTGGGAGTTCGATATGCTGGCCGCGCTGCGGCGCTCGGGCGCGCCTTACCGGCTCAGCCCCACCGAGCTGTTCTCCACCCTGATGGTGACCTCGGGCACCATGACCCACCGGCTCAAGCGCCTCGAAGCCAATGGCTGGATCGAGCGGGTGCCCCATGCGCAAGATGCGCGCAGCATGCTGGTGCAGCTGACCAAGCCCGGCATCAAGCGCATTGATGCCGCCGTTACCGCCCATGTGAACAAGGAGCGTGCGCTGCTGCAGCCCCTGCCCGCTGCAAGCCTGGCGGCGCTCAATACGCATCTGTCTGCGTTGCTGGCGGTGCTGGAAGGCGGCGTAGGCAACTCAGAGGATGAGCAGGGCAGTTGATGCGTTGTTGAGGGTTCAGTGTTTAGAACCTGTTCAAAGTCTCTACGCAGCCGCGTTGGAGTGCAATCGGGATGAGTTCGAAGGGATGGAACGCAGCTT